>NZ_JBEOSP010000071.1:0-30165 GCF_040303105.1 Kitasatospora sp. NPDC096128
TTCAGACCGCCAACGGTCCCAGCCCCCTCAATGAGGGTCGGCGGTCCGAAAATCACCCAGCCCCCGGAGCGCCCACCCCCGGAACCGCCCCCGGACCCACCCACCCTCCCGAAAGCCCACCCCCACACCCAAGCCCCCCGCGCAGCGGCCCCCACATCCCCGACAATGGACCCATGTCAGGACCCACCCCCCACCCCACCGTCCCCACCTGGCTGGCGGACACCGTCACCGCCGTCCACGGCGACGCGGGCCGCCGGTGGCTGGCCACCCTCCCCGCCAGGACCACCGCCCACCTGACCCGCTGGGACCTCACTCTCGAACGCACCCTGGACCCGGGCGGCAGCCTCAGCCTGATCGCCTACGTCCACCGCGACGACCTCTCCCCCGCCGTCCTCAAGACCGGACTGGTCACCCCCGAGACCGCCCACGAGCACACCGCCCTCACCCACTGGGCGGGCCGGGGAGCCGTGCTCCTGCTGGACGCCGACCCGGCCGAGGGGGTGCTGCTGCTGGAGCGCCTGCACGGCGAGATCCCGCTGCGCTCCCTCGCCGAGTCCAAGGCGATGCTGGAGGCCACCAGCCTGCTGCACCGCCTCTGGGTGGAACCGCCCGCCGGGAGCGGCCTGCCCGCCCTCGCCGACCGGGTCGCGGACACCGCCGCCCGGCTGGCCGAGCAGCGTGCCCACCCCGCCGCGGCCGCCGCGCGGCCCCTGGTCGACGAGGCCCTGGCCACCGCCGGGACGCTGACCGACTCCTCCGCCGAGACCTTCCTGCTGCACGGCGACTTCCACCACGGCAACGTCCTCGCCGCCGACCGCGCCCCCTGGCTGGCGATCGACCCCCGCCCGCTGACCGGGGAACGCGCCTACGACCTGGCCCGGCTCGCCCTGGACCGCGCGGACACCCTGATCGGCTCCCCCGGCGCCCCCGCCGCCGTGCGCCGCCGACTCCAGCAGCTCGCCGACGCCCTCGACGTCGACCGGGAACGCCTACGCGGCTGGACCCTGTTCCGCGCCGTCGACCTGGCCCTGCGCGCCCTGGCCGCCGGCCGCCGCGAGGACGCCGAACTCCACCTCGAGTTCGCCGGACACCTCTGATCGGACACCTCTGCCCGGACACCCCTGATCGGACACCTCTGCCCGGGCGCTTCTGCCCGGACACCCCTCTGACCGGACGTCTCTAAGGCGTGTGCCCAACACCCGCCCCCGCCCGCCGCAGCGGCAGGCGCGCACCCATCACCGCGTACAGCCGGTCCGTCGCCGGGAACCGCACCGCCCGGGCCAGGTCCTGGTAGCCCAGCGCCCGGTAGAGCCGCCGGGCCGGCGTCTCCGCGTCGATCGCCGACAGGATGCTGCGGTCCAGGCCCGAGCCCTCGCACAACAGCCGGATCAGCCGCGAGCCCACGCCCTGTCCCTGGAACTCCGGCAGCACGTGCAGTTCGGTGACCGCGAACACGCCGTCCAGCCAGTCCCCGTAGCCGCGGGCGGTCAGGTACGGCTCGATGACCGTGCTCCACCAGTGGTCCCGCTGGTTCGGCATCCCGTACCCGAACCCGACCAGTCGGCCGCCGCTCATCGCCCCGAAGGCGATCACCCCGGGCTGCCGGGCGTGCCGCCCGACGATGTGCAGCCGGACCGCGACCTCCTCGGGCGTCAGCCCGAACGCCACCGCCTGGACCTCCAGCGCCTGCGGCGCCCAGGCCGCGAGGTCGATGGCCCCGATCGTCACCCCGGTCAGCTGATCCATGCTCCGGACGTTACTACCAGCGGCCCCGTGGCGCGGCCGAAGATCCGAACCCAACAACCGGCGAAACACCGGCGAACCGCGCCACAACGACGCCCCGCGCCGGGGCACGCTCGGACCAGCGCGCTCGGACCAGCGCGCTCAGAACTCTCAGAACAGAACACTCATGAACGCCCCGACCTCCCGGAACCCCACCCGCCGATAGGCCGCCCGCGCCCGCAGGTTGAAGTCGTTGACGTACAGCGAGACCACCGGCGCCACCTCCCGCAGCGCGACGTCCAGCACCGCCGCCATCCCGGTCTCGGACAGCCCCTGCCCCCGGTACTCGGGCGCCACCCAGACGCCCTGGATCTGGCAGGCGCCCTGGGTCACGGCCCCGACCTCGGCCTTGAACACCACCTGGCCGTCCTCGGTGAAGCGCGCGAACGACCGCCCGGTGGTGACGAGTTCGGCCACCCGGGCCTGGTAGAGCAGCCCGCCGTCGCCGGCCAGTGGCGACACCCCCACCTCCTCGGTGAACATCGCCACGCAGGCGGGCATCAGCGCCTCCACCTCGCTGCGCCGCACCCGACGCACCAGCGGGTCGGGCGCGATCTCCGCCGACGGCGAGGAGGTCGCCAACAGCGGCTGGTGGCCCCGGACTTCACGCGCAGGGCCCCAACTCCGCTCCAGCAGCGCCCAGAAGGCCGCGGTCGACTCGGCCGGGCCGACGATCGAGGAGCAGCGCCGGCCCTGCCGCCGGGCCCGCTCCGCGAAGGCGGCGACCGCCTGCGGCCCGGCGTTGACCAGGACGAGGTTCGCCCCGGCGTAGCAGAGGGCGTCGAGCACACCGTCCGCGCCGTACCAGCCCCACATCTCGCCGCCGAGCCGCCACGGGTCCAGCCCGACGGTCTCGACCCGGGTGGCGACGAAGGCGTTGGCGACCGGGTCGCGGTGGAGGATCTCCAGGGCGTCCGTCAGGTCGGACGGTTCCAGCACGCGGGTGGTGGCCAGCGCCCGGGCGGCCTGGAAGGAGCTGGGGAGCATCACACCTCGATCGATCATCGAGACAGCACCTCACTGAGACGACTCTGGCCGCACCCTACTCCGTGGCCCCACCCGGCTACGGCCGCGGGGCCGTCCACGAACGGACGGCCCCGCTTCCGGAAGACTTCGCTGCGAACGCGTTCGAACCGCTCGGCGGTCACTCCGCGGTCGATTCCGCGGTCACTCTGCGCTCACTCCGCGGCGACGACGGTCGGCGAACCGGCCTCGACGCCCTCCTCCTGCATCTGCTCGGCGAGCTTGAGCGCCTCCTCGATCAGGGTCTCGACAATCTTCGACTCGGGGACGGTCTTGATCACCTGACCCTTGACGAAGATCTGGCCCTTGCCGTTGCCGGAGGCGACACCCAGGTCGGCCTCGCGCGCCTCGCCCGGCCCGTTCACGACGCAGCCCATGACGGCGACCCGCAGCGGCACCTCCATGCCCTCCAGCCCGGCGGTGACCTCCTCCGCGAGCTTGTAGACGTCGACCTGGGCGCGGCCGCAGGACGGGCAGGAGACGATCTCCAGCCCGCGCTGGCGCAGCCCGAGCGACTCCAGGATCTGGTTGCCGACCTTGATCTCCTCGGCCGGCGGGGCCGACAGCGAGACCCGGATGGTGTCGCCGATGCCCTCGGCGAGCAGCGCGCCGAAGGCGACCGCGGACTTGATGGTGCCCTGGAAGGCCGGACCGGCCTCGGTGACGCCCAGGTGCAGCGGGTAGTCGCAGGCGGCGGCGAGCTGACGGTAGGCCTGGATCATCACGACCGGGTCGTTGTGCTTGACCGAGATCTTGATGTCGCGGAAGTCGTGCTCCTCGAACAGCGAGCACTCCCACAGCGCGGACTCGACCAGCGCCTCCGGGGTGGCCTTGCCGTACTTCTCCAGCAGCCGCTTGTCGAGCGAGCCGGCGTTGACGCCGATCCGGATCGGCACCCCGGCGTCCTTGGCGGCCTTGGCGATCTCGCCGACCTTGTCGTCGAAGGCCTTGATGTTGCCCGGGTTGACGCGCACCGCGGCACAGCCGGCGTCGATCGCCGCGAAGACGTACTTCGGCTGGAAGTGGATGTCGGCGATGACCGGGATCTGCGACTTCTTGGCGATGATCGGCAGCGCGTCGGCGTCGTCCTGGGAGGGGACGGCGACCCGGACGATCTGGCAGCCGGACGCGGTGAGCTGGGCGATCTGCTGCAGCGTGGCGTTGATGTCCGAGGTGACCGTGGTGGTCATCGACTGGACCGAGACGGGGGCGTCGCCGCCGACCGGCACGTTGCCGACCATGATCTGCCGGGAGTAGCGGCGCTTGGCGAGCGGCTTGAGCGGCAGGGACGGAATACCGAGCGAGATCGCGGTCATGTGCGCAGGGTTCCCCGGGGTAGAGGTGTGGTCGACCGCCCGGCCGTTGGGACGGCCGGGGCCGGGCGCGCGGACGTTCGCGCACCCGGCCTCCACGGTACGGCACCGTCCGGGCGCCCAGCACACCCGCCGTACCCGAACGCCCTAGCCGATCTTCACCGGGTTCACCAGGTCGGCCACCATCACCAGCAGGGTGAAGCCGATGAAGATGCTGGCCACGACGTACGCGACCGGCATCAGCTTGGCGACGTCGAACGGGCCCGGATCGGGCCGCCGGAACAGCTGTGCGAAGCGGCGGCGGACCGACTCCCAGACCGCGCCCGCGATGTGGCCGCCGTCCAGCGGCAGCAGCGGCAGCATGTTGAACAGGAACAGCGACAGGTTGATGCCCGCCAGCAGGTTCACGAAGATCGCGATCCGCTGGGTGGCCGACTCGTGCAGGGAGAACACCTCGCCGCTGACCCGGGCGGCGCCGACCATGCCGATCGGCGAGTCCGGGTCGCGCGGGGCGTTGCCGACGACGGCGTTCCACAGGCCGGGGATCTTCCCGGGCAGGGCGGCCAGCGACTTCACCCCGTTCTCGGCCATGTCGTACATCCGGTCCACGGACTGCCCGAAGCCGAGCTGGACGGTTTCGCTCTTCGGGGTGAACCCGAGGAACCCGGCCTGGACGGTCTGGCCCTTCACCGGCACGCCGTTGCCGTCGTACTTCTGCACGTCGTTGACGGCGATGGTGGGTGTGAAGGTGAGCCGCTGGCCGCCGCGCTCCACCACGATCGGCACCTGCTTGCCCGCCGACTTGCGGATGTCCGCCTGGAGCTGGTCGTAGTCGCGGATCCGGTCGCCGTCGAAGGAGAGCACCTTGTCGCCCTGGCGCAGGCCCACCTCGTTGGCCGGGGTCTTGGGCGCGTCGGTGGGGCAGGTGTCGGTGGGCTGGCCGGCCTTGACCACGCACTGGGCGACCGAGCCGATGGTCGGCACCGCCATCGAGACGCCGAAGCCCATCATGACCGTCAGGAACAGCCCGAACGCCAGGATCAGGTTCATGAACGGCCCGGCGAACATGACGATGACCCGCTTCCAGGGCTTGCGGGTGTAGAACAGCCGGTTCTCGTCGCCCTCCTGGAGCTCCTCGTAGGAGGCCTCACGGGCGTCCTCGATCATCGTCCGCCAGGGCGAGCTGCTGCGCTTGGTGATCCGGCCGTCCTCGCCCGGCGGGAACATCCCGATCATCCGGATGTACCCGCCGAACGGGATCGCCTTGATGCCGTACTCGGTCTCGCCCTTCCGGCGCGACCAGATGGTCGGGCCGAAGCCGACCATGTACTGGGGCACCCGGATGCCGAACAGCTTGGCCGTGGAGAGGTGGCCCAGCTCGTGCCAGGCGATCGAGACCAGCAACCCGACCACGAAGACCAGGATGCCGACCACCGTCAAAACCGTTGCCACCGCTGGTCCTCCGTCATGCCGCTCCGCTCATCGTCTCGTCGTACCGCGATCCGTGCCGTGCCGGGAACGGCCGGTGCCTGGGCACCGGCGTCCCGACGCCGCCCGCCGGAGTCGGGGCCGTCAGCCCGCCGCCAGCTCGCGGGCCCGGGCGCGCGCCCAGTCCTCCGCGTGCAGGACGTCCTCGACGGTCAGGGAAGTTCCCGCCGATGCCATCCGACCGTCGTGCTGTCCGTGCTCGGCCACGACCTTGGCAACAGTGTCCACGATCCCGGTGAAGGCGAGGCGGCCCTTCAGGAAGGCCTCCACGCACTCCTCGTTCGCCGCATTGAACACCGCCGGCGCCGTCCCGCCCAGGGTGCCCACCTCCCGGGCCAGCTCGACGGCCGGGAAGGCCTCGTCGTCCAGCGGGAAGAACTCCCAGGTCGCGGCCTTGGTCCAGTCGCAGGCGGGGGCCGCGTCCGGCACCCGGTCCGGCCAGCCCATCCCCAGCGCGATCGGCATCCGCATGTCCGGCGGACTGGCCTGCGCCAGCGTCGAACCGTCGGTGAACTCCACCATCGAGTGCACCACCGACTGCGGATGGACCACGACCTCGATCCGGTCGAAGGGCACGTCGTACAGCAGGTGGGCCTCGATCACCTCCAGGCCCTTGTTCACCAGGGTGGCCGAGTTGATCGTGATCACCGGGCCCATCGCCCAGGTCGGATGCGCCAGGGCGTCCGCCGCCGTCACCCCGGCCAGCTGCTCGCGGGTACGGCCGCGGAACGGCCCGCCGCTCGCCGTCACCACCAGCTTGCGGACCTCGGCCCGGGTGCCGCCGGCCAGCGCCTGGAAGATCGCGGTGTGCTCGGAGTCCACCGGCACGATCTGGCCCGGCTTCGCCAGCGCCTTCACCAGCGGGCCGCCGACGATCAGCGACTCCTTGTTCGCCAGCACCAGCACCCGGCCCGCCCGCAGCGCGGCCAGCGTCGGCCGCAGGCCGATCGAACCGGTGATCCCGTTCAGCACCGAGTGGCACTCCATCGCGGCCAGCTCGGTCGCCGCGTCCGGCCCCACCAGCACCGTCGGCAGCGGAGTCCCCGCCGCCTTCGCCGCCAGCGCCTCGCGCAGCGCCGGCTCGGCCGCCGGATCGGCCACCGCCACGGTGTGCACGCCCAGCCGCAGCGCCTGCTCGGCCAGCAGCTCCACCCGGCCTCCCGCCGCCGACAGGCCGACCACCTTGAACCGCTCCGGGTTGCGGAGCACGACGTCGATGGCCTGGGTGCCGATCGACCCGGTGGAACCGAGGATCACCAGCTCCCGGGGGCCGGAGGGGTCCGCCACGGTGGGCGCGAAACGCAGCTGCGGGTGGGCGAGCGAAGTCATGCGCCCATTGTGTCCTGTCCGGGACCTCGCCCAGGACGACCCGGCACCACCCGGGCTACCGTCGGACCCATGCGTACCGTCATCGCCGGAGGCCACGGACAGATCGCGCTGAAGCTCGAACGGCTGCTCGCCGACCGCGGCGACCGCCCCGCCGGGATCATCCGCCGCCCCGAACAAGCCCAGGACCTCGTCGACGCCGGCGCCGAGCCGCTGCTGCTCGACCTGGAGTCCGCCACCACCCCGCAGCTCGCCGCCCTGCTCGCCGACACCGACGCGGTGGTCTTCGCTGCCGGCGCCGGCCCCGGCAGCGGCCCCGACCGCAAGAACACCGTCGACCGCGACGCCGCCGTCCTGCTCGCCGACGCCGCCGAACTCGCCGGGGTCCGGCGCTACCTCATGGTCTCCTCGATGGGCGCCGACGCGGCCGCCCACCACCCCGCCGACGAGGTCTTCGAGACCTACCTACGGGCCAAGGGCGCCGCCGACGACGCCGTCCGCGCCCGCACCGCGCTGGACTGGACGGTGCTGCGCCCCGGGCGGCTCACCGACGGCCCCGGCACCGGCCTGGTCCGCCTCGCCCCCTCCGTCGGCCGCGGCGCGGTCGACCGGGCCGACGTGGCCGCCGTCCTCGCCGCGCTGCTGCGCGAGCCCGGCACCGCCGGGCAGACCCTGGAACTGGTCGCCGGCAACGCCACCGTCGCGGAGGCGGTCGCCGCCGCGGCCGGGCATGACGGCTGAACGCGCCGCGGGGCCCGGTCCGCACCGGACCGGGCCCCGCGGCGAGCGGTCCCTCAGAGGTCGAGGCCGGTCAGCACCATGACCTTCTCGACCGTGTAGTCCTCCATCGCGTACTTGACGCCCTCACGACCGACACCGGAGTCCTTGACGCCGCCGTACGGCATCTGGTCGGCCCGGTAGGACGGCGCGTCGCCGATGATCACACCGCCGACCTCCAGCTCCCGGTGGGCCCGGAACGCGGTCTGCAGGTCGTGGGTGAACACGCCCGCCTGCAGGCCGAACGGCGAGTCGTTGACGGCCGCGAAGGCCTCCTCCACGCCCTCCACCCGGTGCAGCGACAGCACCGGGCCGAACACCTCGGCCTTGGCCAGGATCGCGTCGGCGGGCAGCTCGGCCAGCACCGTCGGGGCGTAGGTCGCGCCCTCGCGGGTCCCGCCGGCCAGCAGCTTGGCGCCCTTGGCCACCGCGTCGTCCACCCAGGACTCCACCCGCTTCGCGGCGTTCTCGTCGACCAGCGGGCCGACGTCCGTCGCGTCGTCGTTCGGGTCCCCGGTGACCTGCGCCGCGACCTTCGCCACGACCTTCTCCACCAGCGCGTCGTACACCGACGCGTCGGCGATCACCCGCTGCACCGAGATGCAGGACTGGCCGCCCTGGTAGTTGGCGAACATCGCGATCCGGGTGGCCGCCCAGTCCAGGTCGGCCTCCGAGGACCAGTCCGCGAGCACCACGGCCGCGGCGTTGCCGCCCAGCTCCAGGGTGGTGTGCTTGCGCGGCACCGAGTCCATGATCTGGTAGCCGACCTTGTCCGAACCGGTGAAGGAGATCACCGGCACCCGGGCGTCCTGCACCAGGGCCGGCATCCGGTCGTTCGGCACCGTCAGGACCGACCAGGAGCCGGCCGGCAGGTCCGTCTCGGCCAGGATCTCGCCCAGCACCATCGCCGACAGCGGCGTCGCCGGAGCCGGCTTGAGGATGATCGGCGCGCCGACCGCGATCGCCGGGGCGACCTTGTGGGCGACCAGGTTCAGCGGGAAGTTGAACGGGGCGATCCCCAGCACCACTCCGCGCGGGAAGCGGCGCACCACCGCGAAACGGCCCACGCCGCCCGGGTCGGTGTCCAGCCGCATCGTCTCACCGTTGGTGCGGCGCGCCTCCTCGGCGGCCCAGCGGAAGACCGACACCGCGCGGCCGACCTCGCCGCGGGCCCACTTGATCGGCTTGCCGTTCTCGGCGGTGATCAGCCGGGCGAGCTCCTCGGTGCGCTCGGCCAGCCGCTTGGCCACATGGTCCAGGGCGGCGGCCCGCTGGTGCGCCGGAGTCGCGGCGAACACCGGCAGCGCGGCCACGGCGGCGTCCAGCGCCTCCTCGACCTGGGCCTCGGTCGGGATGCTCACCTTGCCGACCAGACGGCCGTCCCAGCTGTTGTGCACCTCGAAGTCGGCGTCACCGCTCGCCCGGCGGCCGGCCAGCCAGAAATCGTACGTGGTGGTCACCGTGGTACCGGCCCTCTCCTCGTCGTCGTACGGCCCACGGGAGTGGGACCCGAACCCGAGGGTAGGGGCGAGCGAGGGCCGACCGGATTGGCCGACTAGGAGCGTTCGACTCCTGGGCCACTCCACCACGTCCAGCCGGGTCCGCTACTCCTCACCGGACCGCAGCGCCAGCCACAGCTCCATCCGCACATCCGTGTCGTCCAGCGAACGGCCCAGCAGCTCCTCGACCCGCCGCATCCGGTAGCGCAGCGTGTGCCGGTGCACCCCCAGGTCCGCCGCCGCCGCGTCCCACTGCCCGTGCCGCGACAGCCACGCCCGCAGCGAGGCCACCAAGTCCCCGCGGGCCGTCCGGTCGTGCTCGCGCAACGGCCGCAGCAGCCCCTCCGCGAACGCCGTCACCGCGTCCTCGCCGAGCAGCGGCAGCAGCGAACCCGCGCCGACCTCCTCGTGGTCCACCGACCGCCGGCCACCGCGCAGCGCCACCGCCAGCGCCCGCTCCGCCTGCGCGTACGCCGTACCGGCCTCCTCCAGCGCGGCCGGCGCCGACACGCCCAGCGACAGGCCCTCGTGCTCCTCCACCGCCCCCAGACAGGCCCGGTGCACCGCGCCGTTGTCCAGCGCCAGCACCATCAGCCGCGGCCCGTGCGCACCCTCCTCCCGCGCCACCAGCAGCTTCTCGCCCACCCGGGAACCCGCCTGCTCGGCCCGGTCCCCCAGCTCCACCAGCCCCTCCGCGGCATCCGCGTTCGGCCCCGCCCCGGCCACCAGGACCCGTACCGTCCCCTCCGGCATGCCGCCGAACAGCCCCACCGCCACCTGCCGGGCCGTCGCCACCTCGCCCGCCAGCACCATCCGCAGCAGCGCGGCGCCCATCCGCTCCTCGGCCTGCCGCAGCTCGCGCGACCGCTCCAGGGTGAGCGTCAGCAGCGCCACCGCCGCGTTCAGCACGTACCGCTCGGTCGGCGTGATCCGGTCCTCGGTCCCCACCGCCAGGAAACCCCGGGCCCGCCGGTCCGCGCCCAGCGACTGGACCACCACGTAGTCCTCGTCCGCCGTGTCTATCCCCGGCGAGCGCCCCTGCAGCGCCGCACTCGACGGCGCCGGCCGCCGACGCAGCCGGTCCACCTCCGCCGCCAGCCGCCCGGCCCGGCGCGCCGCCCAGTCCGGCGCCACCACCGACAGCGCACCCGACCCGTCGTACAGCGCCGCCCAGCCCCCCAGCCGGGCCGCCAGCCGACGCACCACGGCCGTCGTGCCGTCCTTGCCGAGCGCCGCCCGGGTCAGCTCCTCCTGCGCCTCGAAGCTCGTCGTCACCGCCTCGTACTGCTCCGCGGCCAGCGCCGCCGACACCACCTTGCTGATCGCGATGAACGGCGTCGGCTCCGGCACCCGCAGCAGCGGCAGCCCCCGCTGCTGCGCCGCGTCCACCAGCGGCTGCGGCACCTCCGTGTGCGACAGGCCCACCCCCAGCCCCAACCCGACCACCCCGGCATCGGCCAACCGGTGCACGTACGCCTGCAGCTGCGCCGCCGTACGGCCCAGCTTGATACCGGTGGTGAGCAGCAGTTCGCCACCCTCCAGGAAGGGCGTGGGGTCGTCCAGCTCGCTGGTGTGCACCCAGCGGACCGGCCGCTCCAAGTGGTCCGCACCGGCGAGCACCGTCAGGTGGAGCGAACTGTTGCGGACGACGGACGCGAGTGTGGGGGGCATGGCACCTTCGGAGGGTCGACCTGACCGCGCCGTTGCGGCCGGGCGAGGAGAGGGCAGTGGGACTGGTGAGGGTCTCTCCCCCTCATTATGGACGCCCCGGACAACCGGCACTGCCGAATCCACCTCGGAGGCGACTTCCCCGGCTCAACCGCGCAGGTCCACCAGCAGCGGCGGCACCTGCTCCCCCGACACCGCCGTCAACGACACCACCGCGTGCCCCGCCGGCAACGCGTGCGCCAGATCCGACGGCGACCACCGCAAGCGCTCCACCTCGCGCGTCGTCACCGACTCCGTCTGCGCCGTCGTCCCCGACAACGCCTTCCGCCCGAGCCGCCCGGCCCGCCGCACCACCCCACCGGAGGTGTCGGGGGTGTGGGTCACCGCGGTCTCCTGCACCAGGTGCGTCCCCCAGGCCTCCGAGAACAGCCGACCGTCCCAGGGTGCGATCCCGGGGAAGGCCACCCGGCAGCCCACCGCCCCGAACAGCGGCGCCCGCAGCGCCTCCGGCAGGTCCACCAGGGTCCGCAGCAGCAGCACAGCGCCCGCGTTCGCACCGCGCATCCGCTGCAGGCCCCGGACGGAGCCGGCGTCCAGCGCGGCCGAGGCGTCGTCCACCACCAGGCCCGCGAACAACGAGCGGTCCTCCCGCGCCCCGGCCGCCTGCAGGAACTGCCCCACCACCAGCCGGGACAGCATCCGGGCCGCCTCCGGGTGAGTGCGCTCGGGCAGCTTCACCCGGACCCGCAGCGGGTGGTCCAGCACCCGCATGGCGAACGGGGGACGGCCCGTGCCGTCGGTCGCGAAGGCCCCCTCGAAGGCGGGCCGCTCCAGCAGCCCCAGCCGGTCCGCCAACAGCGCGCCCGGGTCGTCCGCCCGGCCCCGCTGGCGCTCCCGGTACTCCAGGTCCCGCTCGTACGCGGCCAGTCGGCCCGCCGAGCCGAGCGCCTTCACCAGCGCCGCCAGCGCATCCGGCTCGCCGCCCAGCAGCGCCCGCAGCTCGCGCACCCCCGGATAGCGGCGGTAGGCGGCGTGGAACGGGCCCACCACCTGCTGCAACGCCGTCCGGGCGTTCTCCGCGCGGGCGGTCAGCTCGTCCGGCAGCAGGGCGTCGGCCAACCGGGCCGCAGCCTCGTCCGGGTCCTGCGCCGCGCCGTACAGGTCCAGCCCGTACACCGAGGCCGGGTCGCCGGGCGCGATCACCACGTCGTACCAGGCGTCCGGGCCCAGGTCCGCGTCAGCCGACCCGACCACCACCGCGCACGCGGTACCGGCCAGCGCCTGCAGGCACAGCGCCTCGGCCACCGGCCGGGCCAGCCGGGCCGTCTTCCCCGTCCCGGCCGGACCGACCGCCAGCAGGGAGGTGCCCAGCACCGCCGGATCCAGCGCGAAATCCGCCGCCCGGTGGCTCAAGGGGTTCTTCGGCACGTCCTGCGCCACACCGAGGCAGACCTGGCCCAGCAACAGGTCGTGCCGCCGGGCCCGGCCCTGCAGCTCACGCGCCTCGGACGGGTGGGCGAAGGCCGCCGCGCCGCGGGCCGCCACCTGCTCGGTGAAGGCGGGCACGAACGCCGGGTCCGCCTGCGCGGACTCCCAGGCCCGCTGGATCCGCACGTAGTCGACGTCACCGACCGGCTCGACCTCCAGCCGGGCCGCCGCCTCGACCGCCCCGCCCTGCCGCAGCCCGTCCCACGGATCCCGCCCCCGGGCCGCCTCCACCGCGGGCCCGGCCTCCTCGGCGGGCTCCTCCCGGGTCACCGTCCGCGACAGCAGCGGGGCGACGTAGCGGCGCCAGACCTCGGGCCAGCGGCCCATGCGGCCGAAGACCTTGATGACGGCGGCGAGCACCAGGACGTTCAGCGTCAACACCACGGAGGTGGCAACGAAGATCGACTGGGACGGAAGGACGCCGATGAGAGTGGTCCCGTCCTTGGCGAACTCGACCCCGTAGACGAAGGCCAGCCACCCCACCACCGCGTTGAGCGCCGCCCGCAGCAGCAGCGGCCAGGTGGGGACCCGGGCGGCCTCCGCGCGTTCGGGGTCGAGGCGGCGGTAGCCGAGCCGGTAGACGCCCGGTTCGGCTTCGGGGCGCGGGGCGGTGGCCCAGGCGGCGAGGTCGAAGGCCCCGTCCGGCGGGGTGCCGGGGCGTTGGTGGGGCAGGGGGGTCGGGGGTCTGGTGGTGGTGTGGTCGACCTGGTGGTGTGACCCGTCCTGTGCCATGTACGGCCCCGCTCCCTCGCCCGCCCGGCCCGACCGCCGTCGGTGCCGCCATACCCATGCCGCCGTACCGGCGACACGCCCGCGCTCAGGGTAGTGGAGCGGGGTCTGCGGGTAGTCGTGCCGCTCGGGCTGGCCGTGCCGGACAAGTCGGTCGGCGCAGTGCTACCGAGTGGCGCATGCCTGGTCGGGGAGGGCGGCCGTAGCCTGCGAAGCACCGAGCCGAGAAGTCTGGAGATACCCCATGAGCGCCGTATCGCCGCTCCCGCAGGAGCGCCGTCTGGTCACCGCGATCCCGGGTCCGAAGTCGCAGGAGCTGCAGGCCCGCAAGCTGGGTGCGGTGGCGGCCGGTGTCGGCACCACCCTGCCGGTGTACGTCACCCGTGCCAACGGCGGCGTGCTGGAGGACGTGGACGGCAACTCGCTGATCGACTTCGGCTCCGGCATCGCCGTGACCAACGTCGGCAACAGCGCCGAGGCCGTGGTGGCCCGGGCGAGCGAGCAGCTGGCCGCCTTCACCCACACCTGCTTCATGGTGACCCCGTACGAGGGTTACGTGGCCGTCGCCGAGCAGCTGAACGAGCTGACCCCGGGTGACCACGAGAAGCGCACGGCGCTGTTCAACTCGGGCGCCGAGGCGGTCGAGAACGCGGTGAAGATCGCCCGCGCCTACACCAAGCGCACCGCCGTCGTGGTGTTCGACCACGGCTACCACGGCCGCACCAACCTGACCATGGGCCTGACGGCGAAGAACATGCCGTACAAGCAGGGCTTCGGTCCGTTCGCCCCGGAGATCCACCGCGTGCCGGTGGCGTACCCGTACCGCTGGCTGACGGGCGCGGAGAACTGTGCCGCCGAGGCCGCCGCGCAGGCGATCGACATGATCAACAAGCAGATCGGCGCGGAGAACGTCGCCGCGATCATCATCGAGCCGATCCAGGGCGAGGGCGGCTTCATCGAGCCTGCCAAGGGCTTCCTGCCGGCGATCGTGGAGTTCGCGAAGGCGAACGGCATCGTGTTCGTCGCCGACGAGATCCAGACCGGTTTCTGCCGCACCGGCCAGTGGTTCGCGTGTGAGGACGAGGGCATCGTCCCGGACCTGATCACCACCGCCAAGGGCATCGCCGGCGGCCTGCCGCTGGCCGCGGTGACGGGTCGCGCCGAGATCATGGACGCCGCGCACGCGGGCGGCCTGGGCGGCACCTACGGCGGCAACCCGGTGGCCTGCGCCGCCGCGCTGGGCTCGATCGAGACGATGAAGGAGCTGGACCTCGTCGGCAAGGCGCAGCGGATCGGCGAGGTCATGCTCGGCCGCCTGCGGGCCATGCAGGAGAAGTTCGACATCATCGGCGAGGTCCGCGGCCGCGGCGCGATGGTCGCCGTCGAGCTGGTGAAGCCGGGCGGCAAGGAGGCGAACGCGGAGGCCACCGCGGCCATCGCCAAGGCCTGCCACAACGAGGGCCTGGTGGTGCTGACCGCCGGCACCTACGGCAACGTGCTGCGCTTCCTGCCGCCGCTGGTCATGCCGGAGCACCTGCTGAACGAGGGCCTGGACATCCTGGAGGCCGCGTTCGCCGCCGTCTGAGCGGTGTCGCCCGTCAGGTTCTGAATACCCCCGCCGGAGGGATGTCCGGACAGCGCTGAACGGCCCGTGGGGACCTCTGGTCCGCACGGGCCGTTCGGTTGCCCGGGGCCGCCCGGTGGCGGTTCCGGCCCGGCTCGGAAGCCACCCGGCGGCGGTTCGGAGGCGGTTCGGAGGCGGTTCGAGGACGGTCCGGGGAGGGGTGAAGATGATGTGCGGAATCGCTGAAGGCGCTCGGCGTGGAAGGGCGGTTGACGTAGTGTCATCACAGATGGACAGCGAGCCTCAGCCATTGGCGGAGCCGTCCGCGGGGCCTCCCCGAGGGGCGGGTCCGCGCGGGCACCGCGAGGACAACCGGTCCGCCCCGGGAGGGGCGGCACACACCGAAGACCGATCGACCGACCGTCCGACCCACACCCCCCGGGGCGCACGGAACGGCGATCATCAGAGCCGTCCCGGAGCTCTCCCCCCTGCTCCGGGGCGGCTGTCCGCTGCCCTGGGCCGAGCGGCCCGGTCGGTGGCGGTGCCGGTGGTGGCGGCGGTCCTGCTGCTGGCAGTGTCCTGGCAGGTGGCGGTGGACGGGCCGCTGCTGGGGGTGGACCGCTCGGTGCGCGCGGCGGTCCACGCGTCCCGCCGTGACCACCCGAGCGCCCTGCTCGACCACATGGGCCACCTGCTGGCGGACCTGGGCGGCGGGGTGCCCGCTGTCCCGGTGCTGCTGGCGGCCGGGGGGCTGGCCGCCTGGTGGTGGCGTCGGGCGGGGGCGGTGCGCTGGTGGCTGCCGCTGCCGGTGGCGGCGCTGACCGCGGTGCTGATTCCGCTGCTGGTGGTCCCGGCGAAGGCCGGGTTCGCCCGGCCGGGCCCGCTCGGTGACCCGCTGCTGCCGGGGCAGTGGGGCTGGTACCCGTCGGGGCACACCGCGACCGCGACGTTCTGCTACGGGGTGGCGGCACTGCTGCTGGCCCGGGCGGCGGGGCGGCGGGCGGCCCGGGGGCTGACCGCGGGTGCGGTGGTGCTGGCGCTCGGGGTGGGCGCGGGGCTGGTGTGGAGCGACTTCCACTGGCTGCTGGACGTGCTGGCCAGCTGCTGTCTGGCCGTCCTGGTGCTGTGGGTACTCGACCGTCGACTGCCCCGGCCGGGCGCCTGAGGGCGTCAGGCCTCGGGGGTGCTCTGCTCGGCGGTGCCAGGCTCGGGCGCGTCCTCGTCGTCGTTGCGGTGGACGAGGCCGGCCTCGCCGTTGTCGCGGTGCCACTCGACGACGAGCTCGTCGCGGGCGCCGAAGCGGACGAGGTGGCGGCCGACCACGTCCTCCAGGCCGGCCAGGTTCTCGCGCTCGCCCTCGACGGTGAGCAGCAGGGCGTCCGACTGGGCCTCCATGGTGGCGGTGCCGGCCTTGAAGACCAGCGTGCCGTGGCCGGTCTCGGGGGAGAAGGAGGTCTCGATCCGCTTGCTCATGTGGGCGGCGAGCTGCTTGGCGTAGCGGGCGGGGCGGTCGGTGGCGACGCGGGCGGTGGAAACGGGCATGGGTGCTCCAAGGAAGGGGAGGGAACTTAGGGTCCCCTCACTTGAAAGTACCGTAACGCAGATAGTGAGCTAGGCTCAAGATATTTCTCCGAGCACTTTCCAGGGTCGGCCGAGCGCCCGGGACCGGCCGATACGCTTGAGCCGACGCCAGCCGAGGAGACCGCCGATGACCACCACGCCGACCGACGACCCGGCGATCCCCTCCCCCGGCACCCCCGCCGAACTCGCGGACGCGATGACCAGGGCGATCAAGCGGATCCGCCGGCAGACCGGCTGGCGGCTGGAGCCGTACGGCATCACCCCCGGCCAGGCCCGGGCGCTGCGCACGCTCGCCCACGTGCCCGGCTGCGAGACGCCGGACCACGCGATGCGGCTGAGCGACCTCGCCGACAAGCTGCACATCGCCCCGCGCTCGACCACCACCGTGGTGGACGCGCTGGAGGAGGCCGGACTGGTCGAGCGCCGCCCCGACCCGGCCGACCGTCGGGCGGTCCGGATCCTGCTGACCGAGGACGGGCGCGCGGCGGTGGAGCGGATCCTCCAGGTCCGGGACGAGGTGGCCCAGGACTACTTCGGCGAGGTCAGCCCCGAGGACGAGGAGGTGCTGCTGCGAGTGCTGCGGGCCGCCGAGGCGCGCTTCCTCGCGGCCGGGCCGCCGCCGCGGACAGCGCCCCCGGGCGCAGCGCGGTGATCCCGATCCCGGCGATCACCAGCACGGCGGCCGCGGCGGCCGTCGGGCTGACCCGCTCGCCGAGCAGCAGCCAGGCCGAGGACATCCCGGACACCGGCACCAGCAGCGAGTAGGGGGCGACGGCGGTGGCGTCGTAGCTGCGCAGCAGGTAGCTCCAGGCGACGAAACCGAACAGGGTGGAGACCAGCCCGACGTAGCCGATCACGCCGAGCCCGCCCAGGGTCATCCCGCGCAGCGCCCGCAGGTCCGCGTCCGGGCCCTCCACCAGCAGGGACAGGGCCAGCAGCGGCAGCGGCGGCACGGCGCTGACCCAGACCATCCAGCGCAGCGCGTCCGGCGGCGCGGCCCGGCGGGTCAGCACATTGGACAGGCCCCAGGCGACGGCGGCCAGCACGACCAGGACGAAGGCGCCGAACGGGCCGCCGAGGCCCTGGTCGACGGCGCTCAGGGCGATGCCCGCGAAGGCCAGCCCCAGGCCGATCAGCCGCCGCCGGCCCGCCCGTTCGCGCAGCAGCACGGCGGCGAACAGCGCGGTGAACCCCGCCTGGCCCTGGAGCACCAGGGAGGAGAGGCCGGCCGGCATCCCGGCGTGCATGCCGAGGAAGAGCAGTCCGAACTTGACCACGCCCAGGACCAGTCCGACCGCCAGCACCCAGCGCCAGGCCACCCGGGGCGGTCCGACGAAGAAGATCGCGGGCACGGCGACCACGGCGAACCGCAGGGCGCAGAAGAGCAGTGGCGGGAAGCTGTCCAGGCCGACGCGGATGAGGACGAAGTTGAGGCCCCACACGGCGGCCACCAGGACGGCCAGGGCGATGTGACGGGGGCTCATGCTCGCGCCGGCGGGAGCAGCGGGAGCAGCTGGTACGGCGGGTGTTGCGGTCATGGGTCGAGCATGGCGGTGCGGGAACGTGTAGCACCAGCGATGAATTCTGAAGTGGACACTTTAGGATTGCTGCATGATGGATCTGGGGCGCCTGCGGGCGCTGCACGCGGTGGCGGTGCACGGCTCGGTCGGCGGGGCGGCGGCCGCGCTCGGCTTCACGCCCTCGGCGGTCTCCCAGCAGATCGCCAAGCTGGAGCGGGAGACCCGCACGGTGCTGCTGGAGCGGCAGGGCCGGGGCGTGGTGCTGACCGACGCGGCGCGGGAGCTGGCCGCCACCGCGCGGACCGTCCTGGGGCTGGTGGAGCAGGCCGAGGTGCGGCTGGAGGAGCAGCGCGGCCGGGCGGTCGGACGGCTGCTGGTGGCCGCCTTCGCGACCGGCGCGCGCGGGCTGCTGCCCGGGGTGCTGGCCGACCTGCGACGGCGTTGCCCGGAGCTGGACGTACGGCTGCTGGAGAGCGACCCGTACCCGGCGGCGGAGCTCGTGGCGCGCGGCGAGGTCGACCTGGCGCTGGTGCAGGACTGGCCGACCGTGCCGCTGCCGGTGCAGGAGGGGCTCTCCCGGCTGGACCTCGGGACGGACCCGGTGGACCTGGTGCTGCCCGCCGGGGACGAGCTGGCGGCGCTGGACGCGGTGCCGGTGGAGCGGCTCCGCGGGCAGCGCTGGATCAGCGTGCCGCCGGGCAACATCTGCCACGACTGGCTGGTCCGCACCCTGCGCGAGGCCGGTGAGGAGCCGGACGTGCACTACCAGGTCGGCGACTTCGAGACCCAGATCGCCCTGGTCGCGGCCGGTCTGGGCATGGCCGTGGTGCCCCGGCTCGGCCGGGGCCCGCTGCCGGCCGGGGTGGCGGCCCGTCCGGTCGCCTCGCAGCCGAGTCGGCGGGTGTTCGCGCTCTGGCGCGCCCAGGCCTCCCGGCGGCCGGCCATCACCGAGGCGCTGACGGCGATGCGGGAGGGCTGGGACTCCCTGCCGGGCTAGTTGGCGAAGCCGATGACCAGCCACATGAAGCCGACCCCGGC
The DNA here is from genome assembly GCF_040303105.1 of Kitasatospora sp. NPDC096128. NCBI lineage: Bacteria > Bacillati > Actinomycetota > Actinomycetes > Kitasatosporales > Streptomycetaceae > Kitasatospora > Kitasatospora sp. NPDC096128. The sequence continues at coordinate 18,797 of NZ_JBEOSP010000071.1, forward strand.
CACCGTGCACAGCAGGGTGCTGCGCGAGGGGTGCGGGCTGTGTGCCTCCGGGAGGATGTCGGAGGTCGCCAGGTAGAGCAGGAAGCCGGAGAAGAAGCCCAGGTAGAGGCCGAGCAGGTGCTCCGGGATGGTGAAGGCCAGGGTGATCGCGGCGCCCGAGACCGGGGCCAGCGCGTCGGCCGCGAGCAGGGTCAGCGCCCGGCGCCGGTTGTTCCCGTACACCCGGGTGATCGTGTACGTGTTGAAGCCGTCCGCGAAGTCGTGCGCGACGACGGCGATGGCCACCACCGTGCCGACCGTGCTGCCGGCCTGGAAGGCGGCGCCGATCGCGAAGCCGTCCATCACGCTGTGCCCGACCAGGGCCAGTGCGGCGGTCAGTCCGACGCCCTGGTGCCCGGAGCGGTGGGAGTGGCCGTGCCGGTGGCCGTGGGTGTGCTCGGCGTACTCGCCCTCGTGGCCGCGGTGGATGGCGACGGCGCGCTCGACCACGTGGATGGTGAGGAAGCCGACCGCGAACATCAGCAGCGCCTGGGGCACGCCGTGCACCTCGCCGGGCGCCTGGTGGATGGCCTCGGGCAGCAGGTCGAAGGCGACCACGCCGAGCATCAGACCGGCGGCGAAGCCGAGCACCAGGTGGCGGCGGTCGCCGGTGCGCTGGGCGACGAAGCCGCCGATCAGGGTCATCAGGAAGGCCCCGGCGGCGACCAGGACGGCGGTCATCGGGCCGCCTCCGGCGCAAGGGCGGTCGGGCCGGGCAGGGGTGCCGGTGGTGTCGGGTCGGCCACACCCGCCGGATGGCCGGTGCCGCCGTGTGGTCTGACGAGCGCTCTGCCCATTCCTCTCCCCCTGGGGTCCGCCCGTGGCCGGGCCGACCGCCGACCGTACCGGACGCCCGTCCGGCGGTGATCGCCCGGGGTGCCGCCGACCGGGCCGGTCCTCGGCCACGGTCCCGCCGGCCCGCTCCCCTCAGCCTTGGTCCGGGTACGGAGGGGCGCCCGCCAGGTGGGCCGTCGGGGTGAACTCGCTGGTGGGGGGTGGGAATGGGCGGGAAGGGGCGGGACGCGCTGCGGCGGATCCGGACGGGGCCGGCGGCCGGGTCAGGGGCCGGGTCAGCGGCCGGCGGCGAGCGGCAGGCCGAGGTGGGTGCGGGCGAGTTCGCGGACGCCGTCGCCGTCGATCAGGTGGATGTGCCGGTGGCTCTCCTCGCCGGAGAGGTCCAGGGCCTCCTCGGCGAAGTGGCCGGTGGTCAGCCGCAGGCCGCGTTCGGCGGACTCCTCGCGGACCGCCTCGGCCAGGGTCTCGATCTGCTCCACGCCGACGGACTCCGAGTCCCGGGAGGCCCAGACCACCCAGCGGCCTGGCAGCGCGCTGCCAGGAGCGCCCTCGCCGGTGGCCACCAGCCCGGCCGGGCCGCGCAGCCGTACGCTCCACTCGGCGACCCCGCCCCTGGTGAGCAGGTCGCGCACCAGCTGGGCGAACTCGTTGGCGGAGAGGTCGGACGCGGCCGGGACGGCGACGCCCGCCCGGGCGGCCGGCTGGACGGCCGTCCGGGTGTACGGGTCCGGCGTGACGGCGGCACCGAGCTGGCGCAGCCGGACCAGTGCCTCGTCCTGCTCGGCGTCGGCGTAGACGCCCTCGTCGTCGCGCTCCTCGTACGGGGTCCCGGGCGGCAGCAGCCGGGTCCGGGCCAGGGCGTCGCGGTCGGCGTCCACGCTGAGCAGGCAGAGCGGCTCGACGCCCGGCTCGCGCAGCCAGCCGTTGAGGACGACGCCGGCGAGTATCTCCTCGGTGTCCACGGCGTCGGCGGCCTGCAGGGAGCGCAGGGCGAGCCGGGCGACCAGCCGCAGGTAGTCGGTGGCCCGGTCCGCGGGCGGCCGCGGCACCGGGAGGATGTCGCCCTCGGGGGCGAGCCGGTAGCCGGTGAGCGAGGGCACCAGGTCGAGCGGCGGCAGGTCGAGGTCCAGCACGGCGGTGCGGGTGAGCGGGCGGAAGACCGCCCGGCACGGGGCGGGGAGGTCCTGGGTGGCGGTCTCGGCCGCGGCCAGCGCCCGTTCCAGCAGCGACTCCACGGCGGCCGGCTCGGCCAGCCGGTAGGCGCGCCGGCACTCCTCCAGGCTCTCGTTGTACTCGCGCACGGCACGGGCCCGGGCCTCCTCCGCGGCCTCGTGGGCGCGCCGGGACTCCCCGGCGGCCGGGCGGCCGGCCTCGGCCCGGCGGGTGCGCCACTCCCGCAGGGCACGCTGGTGGGTCAGCCGGGCCTGGGCGAGTTCGCGCTGGTAGCCGGAGTCCAGCAGTCGGCGGGACGGGCCGCCCTCCGGGTCGGCGGCGGTCGGGTCGGCGGGGGCGAAGTCCTCCCAGCGGGGCTCGGCGCCGTCGACGGCGGCCGGGCCGTCGGCCGGGTAGGGACGAGGCTCGTAGTGGCGCAGCTGGCTCTCGAAGTCCATGGCCGAGACGGGCAGCGCCGCACGCCGCAGCAGGTCGGCCAGCCGGTCGTGCTCGGCCTGGACGGTGAGCGTGCGGTGGTGGGTGAGGGCGGCGGCCCGGGCGTGCGCCGCCACGGCCTCGTCGGGGTCGGCGGAGCCCGGGTCGGCGGGACCTCGGCCGCCGGCGTCCGGATCGGTGGTGTCCGGGGCGCCGGTGTCCGGGCCGGTGACGCCCGGGTCGACTGGATCAGGGCCGCCGGAATCCGGGCCGGACGAACGGCCGGGGGCCGGGTGGCCCGCGGCACCGTCCGGCTCCGGGCCCTGGTCGGCGCCGAGGTCGCGGAAGACCGAGGCGAGGAAGCCCGGTTGGGGGAACGGGACGGTGGCGGTGCCGTCGGACTGGCCGTCTGCTGAGTACTGCATCGGTCGTCGTTCCCCCATGCTCGTCCGGCGCCTGCCCGGGGCGACGGACCGGCCCGCAGCCCCGCCCCCTGCCGGACATTGTCCACCGAACGGGCGCAGCGGTCAGCCAAGCCCGTCAGTTGGTCCGGGTGTTGGTGAGGTGCAGGCCGATGTAGCCGACGTAGATCCGGCCACTGCCGGAGCAGTCGTCCAGGTAGTGCAGCCGGGGTGCGGTGCGGCCGCCGCCGATCCGCAGGTGCGCGCCCATGAAGGCGCGCCGGGAGGAGTCGACGCCTTCCGGCACCGGCAGCATCCGTTCGCGCTTCCACTTGGTGTGGCTGAACACCGTCCGGGACTCCCCGCGCACCGCCTTGCGCGGCGGGAAGCGGTGACAGCCTTCCGGGGTGTGCTCGCACCACTGCTTGAAGTCCCCGCCCGCCGCGCCGCGCACGGCCGCCTCGGCGTACTCCTGCAGGGCCGTCAGGCCGTCCCAGGCGAGCCGGGCCCAGCCGGCGCCGGCGCACTGGAGTCCGTCCAGGGCGAGCGCGTTCTTCTGGTCACCGGTGAAGGTGAGCAGCGGGAACTCGCCCAGCCTGCTGAGGAGTTCGGTGAAGGTATCGGGCTTGCCCGGGCACCCGGAGAGTTGGTCGGCGCGGTGGCCGGCGGTGGTCGGGCCGGTGCCCGAGGTGGTCGGCGCGGCGGTCGGGACGAGGCCGGGACCGGTGCAGTGACGGCCGCTCAGGGCGCCTCGGCTGCCGGTGCGGAGACGGCCCTCGTGGCCGTCCCTGGTCTGGGACCGGTCGCGGCGCTCCAACCGGAGGGTGTGCCGGACCCGCTCCAGCTCGTCTGCCCTGGCCTGCTGCTCCGCGCGGTCCTGCTGCTCCTCGTGGGCGAGCACGGCCGGTTCGGTGACCGGTTCGGCGGCCGGTTCGGCGGCCGGGCGCACCGGCGGGGGCGGGACGCGCAGCACCGGGACGGCGGCCAGCGGCGGCGGCAGCGGCTGGTCGGCCGCGAGGCGGCGCGGCTCGCGGGCGAGCAGCCCGGCGGCGCGGCGGAGGTCCTGTTCTATTCGGCCGCGGGCGAGCACCGGATGTCGGGAGCCGTCCTGCCGGGAGGCCGGGTCGACCTCGGGCAGGTAGGTGCGCACCGCACCGCCGTACACGGTGTGGTACTCCAGCGCGACGTTGAACGCGGTGCGGGCGCCCGGGTCGAGCACGTAGGCGGTGGCGAGGCCGGGCAGCTGCCGGCAGAGCGGCCGGACCACCTCCTCGACCCAGTGGTCGACCGGGAGGTTCACCGGCACGCTGGCGACCACCGTGGGCAGTCGGCGTTCCGGGTCGCACAGCTCGTCGATCAGGTCGTCGACCTCGTCGGCCGTGACCACCCGGGGGGCCGGGTGGACGGCGGCCGGGCCGTCGGCGGCGTCGAGCAGCGGGAGGAGGGTGCGGGCGAGTTCGGGCACCGGCACCCGGCAGGGGGTGCGCACGCCGCTGCCGGTGTTGTGGGTCTCGGCCTCCAGCCGGACCCAGGTGGGGCCGCCGACGGCGGTGGCCACGGTGAGGGTGAGCTGTCGGGTGCCGTGCGGGGCCGGGGTGCGCAGGCGGCGGCGGTCGTAGCGGCCGGCGCCCGGGCCGCCGCGCAGCGGTCCGAGGTCCCGGTCCAGCAGGACGCGCTCGCCCAGGCGCAGGCGTTCGGCGGCGGGGGGTGCGCCGACGGCGGTACCGGGGACGGTGCCGACGGCGGGCGGGGGCTCCTCGCAGCCCTCCTGCTTCAGCCAGGAGGCGAGCTGCTCGTCGGCCAGGGCGACGGCCTCGGCGTGCGGGAGGGCGGTGGTGACGGTCATCCGGTAGGGCGTCGCGGGGCCGCGGAGGCCGGGTAGGTCGGCACCGGCGGGCGACGGCGAGCGGTCTGAGGTCATGCGCATACCTCCGTGGTGCGGGGTGGGGTCTGTTGTCCTCCATCGACGGTTTTCATCCGGTTCGGCCGGAACCTTGCCCAGGAAACGCCACGGCCGGGAGCGGAAGTTCCAACTCCGGGCCACGACACTACGTTCGAGTGAATCTGTTCAAGCCGTCTTCCGCGTGGCGCACGCGCTCGGCTACGGGGAGCGACGACTCCGGACGGGCTCCGGCACCGCTACGGCACCGCCACGGTCGGTGCAGGGCCCGCCGGGGCGGCGCAGCGGGCCGCCCGGACGGAGCCCGCACCCCCGAAGGCTCAGACCGGCACCTCGACGTAGGTGCGCCCGGCCGGCACGGCGACCGCGGTGCCGCCGGTCGCCTCGGCCAGCCAGGCGTGGAACCCGGCCGTCTCCGGCTCCGGCACGCCCACCTCGATCCGCACCCCGGCCGCCTCGTACGCGAGGTCGCTCACCGCGTACCCGGCCGCCCGCAGGTCGTTCTCCACCCGCCCGGCGCGCACGTGGTCCACCGTCACCGCGAGCAGTGCGACCGGCCGCCGCTCCAGCAGGCCGACCTCGTCGACCGCCTCCGACACCGCGTTCCCGTACGCCCGCACCAGGCCGCCCGCACCGAGCTTGATCCCGCCGAAGTACCTGGTCACCACCGCGACGGTGTCGGTCAGGCCGCGCCGGCGCAGCACCTCCAGCATCGGCACCCCGGCCGTGCCGCCGGGCTCGCCGTCGTCGCTGGAGCGCTCGCGGCGCTGCTCGTCGCCGACCACGAAGGCGGTGCAGTTGTGCCGGGCGTCCCAGTACTGCTTGCGGATCCCGGCGATGAAGGCCTGCGCCTCGTCCTCGTCGGAGACCCGGGCGAGGTGGCAGATGAAGCGGGACTTCTTGATCTCGGTCTCGTGGCTGCCGGCCCGCCGGATGGTGAGGTACGGCTTGGCGGTCGGTTCCGGCATGGCGGACATGGCGCGGTGGTTCTCCCGGAACGGCGACGGCTGGCGGCGCGCACCCCGGGGTCCGGGGCGGCACCGCCAGCCTAGTCGGCGCCCGGCCGGCGGGAGGGCGGCCGGGTTCGGCGAGCGAGCAGGGAGCCCGGGATGCCGGGAGCAGGGGCCCGGGCTGCCGGGAGGCTGGACCGCTGGGGGTCAGCGGCCGGCCAGGGCGTCCAGCTGCGCGCGGTCCAGGCCGGTCAGCGCGGTGACCTCGGCCGGGTCGACGGCGCCGCAGTCCAGACCGCGCAGCAGGTAGCCGCTGAGCGCCCGGGCGGTGGCCGGCTCGTCCATCACGTCGCCGCCCGCCTTGGCGACGTACGCGGCGAGCCGGGCCGCGGCGGCGGCCAGGCCCTCCCGGTAGAAGGAGTACACCGCGACGTAACGGGTCGGCAGGTGCGCCGGGTGCATGTCCCAGCCCTGGTAGTAGGCGCGGGCGAGCGAGCGGCGGACCAGCTCGTGGTGGAGCTTCCAGGCGGCGTGCACCTGCTCGGTGGAGCCGGTGGGGATCACATTGGTCGAGCCGTCGGAGAGCCGGACGCCGGTGCCGGACGCGGCCACCTGCATGACCGCCTTGGCGTGGTCGGCGACCGGGTGGTCCATGCTCTGGTAGGCCGCGCTGACGCCACAGGAGGCGCTGTAGTCGAAGGTGCCGTAGTGCAGTCCGGTGGCGCGGCCCTCGGCGGCCTCGATCATGAGGGCGACGGTGGCCCGGCCGTCCGGGCCGAGGATCGCCTGGGTGGTCTCGATCTGGATCTCGAAGCCGATCCGCCCGGCGGGCAGTCCGGCCCGGCGCTCGAAGTCCTCCAGCAGCCGCACCAGCGCGGTGACCTGCTCGGCGTAGGTGACCTTGGGCAGGGTGAGCACCAGCCCGTCGGGCAAGCCGCCGTTCGCCAGCAGGGTGGCGAGGAACAGCTCCAGGGTGCGGATGCCGCGGGCACGGACGGGCGCCTCCATGCACTTGATCCGGATGCCGATGCAGGGCGGCGCGCTGCCCTCGGCCACGGCGGCGGCGACGAGTTCGGCGGCCCGGACGGCGGCGGCGTCCTCCTCGGCGTCGGGGCGGGGGCCGTAGCCGTCCTCGAAGTCGATCCGCAGGTCCTCGACCGGCTCGCGCTCCAGCTTGGCGCGGACCCGGGCGTGCACGTCGGCGAGCAGCTGGTCGTCGGCCACACCGAGGGCGCGGGCCAGCTCGGCGGGGGTGCCGGCGTGGGTGTCGAAGGCCTCGAGGGCCTGGCGGCCCCACTCCCGTACGGTGTCGGCACGGAGGGCGTCGGCAGGGACGTAGACGGTGTGCACCGGCTGCCGGGTGCCGGAGTCGCCCGGGTAGCGGCGCGCCAGGTCGGCGTCCACGGGGGCGAGCAGCTCCTCCACGATTGCGCGGGCGGCGGCGGAGAAGGAGGCCCCGCCCGTCGGTCCGGTTCCGTCGACCTCGACCTGCGACATCCGCACTCCTCCATGCCGAAACCAGCACTTCAACAATTTGTTGAGGTGAAGGTAGCTCCGGCCGGGTCGGGCGTCAATGGCCGACCGAGCGGTGGACCCGGGGGTGTCGGGTCAGCGCGGGTCCCGGAAGAAAAGCCGCCGGCGCGGGCTCAGTCCCTCCCGGCGGCCAGGTAGCGGTCGCGCAGCAGCGGGTAGAGGTCGGCGACCTCCTTGGCGTGGACCGCGCCGCCCGGCCCCTTCCCGGTGACGCCGTACTCGGTGGTCAGCCAGGCGGCGAGACGCGGCGGGTCCGGCTGGTGACCGAAGCTGTCGATGTAGGAGACCAGGCCGTCGTAGGCGACGTCCTCGTCCAGCGGCACGGGTGCCAGGAGGGGTTCGGTCCCGGCACCTTGGGCGGGCTCCTCGGCCGGAACGGGCTGCTCGGGCCGGGCATGGTGCTCGGCCTGGGCGGCCGGCTGACGGTGCTGCTCGACGGTCGGCTCGGCCGCCGGCTGCGCCGCCGTCGGGTGCTGGGCCTGCGGTCCGGAGGCGGCGGGAGCGGGCTCGTCGGCGGCCGGACGCGGGGGCTTGAACCACGGCGACGCCTGGCCCGGCACCCGCCCGCCCGAAGCGGGGTCCACCGAATGGCCGGTGGCCCGGACCGGGCGCTCGGTCCAGACGTTCAGCTCCTCGCCGCGCGGCTGCGGGGCGGCTTCCACCACCGCCTCCGGCTCCTGCGCGGCCCGCAGCCGGACGGCGTGGAGCTTCGCCAGCATCGGCGCGGCGACCTCCGGCGACAGCGGCGCCGCGGCAGGGACCTCGGGCTGGGACTGGCCGGGGGCCTCGGGCTGGGACTGCTGGGACTGCTGCGGCTGCTGGGGGTCGGGCCGCTCGGCTCCGGCCTGGGCGGCGGCCGGAGTGCCCACGGCGACGGCCGGGGCGGCTATGGCCACGGCGGCACGGGCCTGCTGGGGCTGGGCCCCGAGCTCCTGGGAGGCCTGCTCCACCAGGGAGTCCTTGGCCTCGCGCTCGCGGGCCTCCTCGTCCAGCCGGTCGAGCAGCGACGGGTCCAGCGGGACGCCGAACTTGGCGAGCTTGAGCGGCAGCAGCGCCTGGATCGGGGCCGAGCGGCGCCAGCCGCGACCGTAGCGGAAGCGCAGCTGCGCCCGGTAGACCAGCCGGTTCTGCTCCAGCCGGATGACCTCCTCGTAGGAGCGGAGCTCCCAGAGCTTCATCCGCCGCCAGAGCCGGAAGGTCGGCACCGGGGAGAGTATCCAGCGCATCACCCGGACCGACTCCATGTGCCGGTCGGCGGTGATCGCCGCGATCCGGCCCACCGCGTGCCGGGAGGCCTCGACCACGACGACGAACAGCACCGGGATGACGGCGTGCATCCCCATGCCGAGCGGGTCGCCCCAGGAGGCCGCCGCGTTGAAGGCGATGGTGGCGACGGTCAGCAGCCAGGCGGTCTGCCGCAGCATCGGGAAGGGGATCCGCAGCCAGGTCAGCACCAGGTCGAGGGCCAGGAGCACGACGATGCCCGCGTCGACGCCGATCGGGAAGGCGTAGGAGAAGGCACCGAAACCCTTCTCCAAGGCCAGCTCGCGCACAGCGTTGTACGAGCCCGCGAAACCGATGCCCGAGATGATGCAGGCGCCGGCCGCGACCAGGCCGAGCAGCCCACGATGGGCCTTGGTGAGCGTTGGGCGTGCCATTACGTCTATCAACCCCTGGATGTCGGCTGCTGCCGTACGCGCATCGGCTGCCGGTTCCCGCCAGTCGGGCCGCCGGACGGCCGAACAGCCTCCGGGCGCGGCCCACCGGAGTTTACTCGTACGGGTGTTTCAGCGTTTCCGCAGCCTGGGGTGTCACAGTACCCACCGCTCCCGGGGCGTCCGGCACCGGTCGGGCCGTCAGCGGCTCTGCCCCGCCGTTCCGTTGAGGTACGCCAGGACGGCCATCACCCGGCGGTTGGCGTCCTCGTCGGGGGCGAGTTCGAGCTTGCTGAAGATGTTGGCGATGTGCTTGGCCACCGCGCCGTCGCTCACCGAGAGGCGGGCGGCGATCGCCGAGTTGGAACAGCCCTCGGCCATCAGCTCCAGGACCTCGCGCTCGCGCGGGGACAACCCGAGCAACGGCCCCGGGCGGCGCGAGGTGGTCTGCATCAGCTTGGCGATCACGTCCGGGTCCATCGCCGTCCCGCCCGCCGCCACCCGACGGACCGCGTCGATGAACTGCCCCGCGTTGAACACCCGGTCCTTCAGCAGGTAGCCGACCCCGCCCGTGCCGTCGGCCAGCAACTCCCGGGCGTACAACTGCTGGACGTGCTGGGAGACCACCAGCACCGGCAGGCCCCGGATCTCCCGGCGCGCCTTGAGCGCGGCCTGGAGCCCCTCGTCGGTGAGCGTCGGGGGCAGTCGGACGTCCACCACCGCCACGTCCGGGCGGTGGGTCAGCAGCGCTTCCAGCAGCTCGGGGCCGGTCTCCACGGCTGCCGCGATGGTGAAGCCGTGCGCTTCCAGCAGACGGATCAGGCCTTCGCGAAGGAGGTAGAGGTCCTCTGCGAGGACAACTCGCACGGCAACTCCAAGGTGATGGTGGTCGGACCGCCGGACGTGCTGTCGATGGCGAGGACACCGTCGAAGGTACCCAATCGACGCTCGATCCCGCGCAGGCCCGTGCCCCGCTCCGGATCCGCCACGCCCACACCGTCGTCGGTCACCGTGACCCGGAGCGACCCCGCCCGGTAGAGGATGTCCACCCACACCTGCTCGGCCTCCGAGTGCTTGGCCGCGTTGGCCAGCAACTCGCTGATGCTGAAGTAGACCGCCGCCTCGACCGGAGCCGGCAACCGATCCGGCAGGCTCACGAACACCTCGGTCGGCAACGCGCTGTCCAGTGCCAACTCGCACACCGCGTCGCCGAGTCCGCGCTCGGCGAGCACCGGCGGGTGGATGCCGCGGACCAGGTCGCGCAGCTCCTGCAGGGCCCGGGCCGAGGACTGCCGCGTCTCGGAGAGCAGCTCCCGCGCGGCGGCCTGGTCCGTGTCCATCAGGTGCTCGATGGTGCCCAGCGTCATCCCGATCGCGACCAGCCGCGCTTGGGCGCCGTCGTGGAGGTCCCGCTCGATCCGCCGCAGCTCCGCCGCCTGGCTGCCCGCCGCGTCGGCCCGGGTCTCGGTGAGCTCCGCCACCCGCTTGGTCAGCTGGGCGTGCGTCGCCCGGCCGTCCTGGTCCAGCACCCGGCGGGCGGCCTCCGCGTACCCGCGCACCGCGTGCGGGGCGAGGAGTATCCCGGCCAGGACCATGCCGATCCCGAGCAGCATGCTCAGCGTGACCCGCGTCATCCGTGCGCTCAGCGGGCCGAAGCCCTCCGTCGGCACCGCGCCGCCCAGGGCGAAGGCCCCGCCCAGCACGATCAGGAGGACCACCGCGCCGCCCAGGACCGCGGCAGCGACGGGGTTCACGACCAGCCAGAGCATCTCGGCCCGGGTGGTGCGGTCCCGCAGGCCCCAATGGACCAGCTGCGCGTACTTCGCGACCGTCTGCGAGCGGTGGTACGAGTAGCCCGTCCACCAGTGCCCGCGCTCGTCCAACTCCAGCCTCGGCATCGGCTGGTAGACCGCAGGGAGGCGGATGCCGTACCACCGCTGGAGGAACCGACGCGTCCGGTCCGCCGTCCGACGGACGCAGGCCGCCGCCACGGCGGCGCCGGCGACCGCCGCGGCCGCGAGGGCCACCAGCGATGCCGGGAAGTAGTACTGCAGGAACCGGGACGTCACGACCCCCGCGACGATCGCCGCCACCACCGGGAGCACGAACCCCGGCACAGCGCCCAGCACCACCTGAGCCAGCCGGGCCAGCCCCTGGCCGCCGGCCTGGAGGGCCGCCCGGGTCTGCGCACGGACGGACGTGCCACTCGTACGGGTCTCTGTGGTCACGCAAACTCTCCTGATGCCGATGCCGATGCCGATCGTCCTCCATCAGTGTTCACGAACGACCCGCTCCGGACACTGGCCATGGCACCCCAGTTCCGAGGTGGACCTAGGACCACCTGACGGTGGTGGAAGCAGCACCTGAACCGCTCAGCAGTCAGTCCGGAAATGCGAAAAGCCCCTGATCCGAAAGGATCAGGGGCTTTTCTGAATGATTGTTCGGCGGCGTCCTACTCTCCCACAGGGTCCCCCCTGCAGTACCATCGGCGCTGTGAGGCTTAGCTTCC
>NZ_JBEOSP010000072.1:0-29803 GCF_040303105.1 Kitasatospora sp. NPDC096128
TGCCCGCCGAGGCCTGCGATCCGGGTGCCTTCGACGGTCAGGCGGTCGCCGTCGACGACGCCGCCGGGCAGGACGAGCCGGGCGCCGGACAGGGCGGTGCGATCCATGACGGTCACGCGCGTCTCCCACTCTGCTCAGAACTGTTCGATCGGCTCAAGGTACAAGCAATTGTGAACAGGGGACAGCCGGACGCGACGGCGCCGTGGACGTCACCAAGAGGGCTTCGGGTGGCGGGAGTTGTGATCGGTTTGTGATCGTCCTGGTCACCCGTGGGACTGTCGGCCGTTGCCCCCGGCGTGCACAATCGGCCGCATGACGACAGCCGCGGGCGCTCCGCCCACGCAGGACGCGCCGTCCAACCTCGCCCGGGGCTTCCTGACGGGTGGTGTGATCGGGGCGTCCCTGGCCGCCTTCATCGGCGGATGCGTCATCGGGAAGGCGTCGCTGATCGCCCTGGGGCCCGCGCTGTCCGCCGCCTACGGCCTGGCGGTGTTCCTCGCCACGCTGCCGCGCCGGGTCCGGGAGGCCGCCGTCGTGCCGCGCACCGCGCTCGCGCTGATCGAGGGACTGGAGGCCGTCGGGGGCGAGGCCAGCGATGTACCGGTGCGGTTCGAGCTGAGTGTGGTGCCGGACGGCGCGCCCGCCTTCCGCGTCAGGATCCGGCAGGAGATCAACCTGGTCGAACTCCCCGACTACCGGCCGCGCGGGGTCGTGGTGGTGGAGTACCCGCCGGACCGGCCGTGGAAGGCGCGGATCGTGAAGCGGCCGACGCCGGAGTGGGAGCGCCGGGTGGCCGGGGCGCGGTTGGACTCGGTGCCCGGTCCGGCGTCGCGGGAGGAGGGCTCGTCGGGCTGCGCGGGCGGTCTGCTCACCGTCCTCGGCCTGCTGCTCGGCGCGGCCGTCGTGCTCCTGCTCTTCCGCACCGAGCTGTTCGCGGCGGTCGAGGACGGGAACGGTGCGTCGGGGCCGGCCGTCACGTCCTCCTCCTCCTCGTCGTCCACCACGGTCACCGTGACCTCGGCGACCGGCACGGTCGCCCTCGGGCCGGGGCAGTCCCTGCTCGACCAGGGCGAACTGCGCAAGGCCGTCGAGTCGTTGACCGGGGGCACGGAACAACGCCGGGCACTCGCCGTCGTGGTGCAGGACCGCCTGCTGACCGTCGTCTTCGCGCCCGCCGGCGGGCCGAGCCCCGGGTTCGACCCGCGCTCCCTGCCGTACGACCGGGTCCCCGGCCTGGTGGAGGAGGCCCGGAACACCCTCGGCGTCCGGGCCCCGAAGAGCTGGCAGCTGACCGCCGACGGGCTCACCGGCGCGCTGACGCTCAGGGTCGTGGTGGCCGGCGACGGGGGCGCCGGGACGCTGGAGGCGGACGGACGGGGCGAAGTGCTGCGGCGCAGCGGCGGTTGAGCGGAACAGGAGGAGGGGTGCGATGGGGTGGGACGGGGTGCTGCTGCTGTGGTGCGCGCTCTGGGCGGTGGTTGCAGTGGTCGGGTTGGGCCGGTCGCTGGCCGGGGTGACCGCGGCCCAACGGAGGGTCCGGCTGACGGGGCGGATCGTGCGGGTGACGCAGCCCCGGCACGGCGGGTCCCGGAAGGGCGGGATCCCGGTGGTCGTCTCCTACCGTGACCCGGCCTCGGGGGTGGAGGTCGTCGTGACCAACGACGGCGACCGCGGCGAGATGATCACCGCCGCTTGGGAGGGCCGGGAGATCGGGATCAGCCACCCACGGGGCAGGCCGCACGCCTACCGCTTCTCCGGGATCCCCGAGGGCCCCGCCCGCGGACTGGGCCGGCCGGCCTTCGCGCTCTTCCTGGTCTACGCCGGGCTGGTGGCCCTGGCCTCGCTCCGCTGGGGGTGGCCGTGGGCGCTGATCGGCTTCGCCGGCCCGTGGGCCTTCGCCGGGCTCCTCCAACTCCCCGGGGCGGTACGGGAGAAGAACGACCGCCTCGGGGAACTGGCCGCGATGGAGGCGGTGCCGGGGCGGGTGGTCGCGGTCCTCAAGGACACCAGCCTCGACGACGACGGCCACGTCTCGACCACCATCACCCCGGTGGTGTCCTTCACCACCCGGGCCGGCGCGGCCGTCACGGTCTACTGCACCGCCCATCTGGCGGACCCGGCCAATGCCTACGGGCGTGAGATGACGGTCCATCATCTCGTCGCGAATCCCGCCGAGTTCACCCTGGATCCGGCCGCCGAGCGGCACTCGACCGGGCGGGACGTGGTGCTCCACGTGCTGATGGTCCTCGTGCTTGCGGCGACCACCGTGACGGCAGCGGTGCTGCTCTGAGCGGCCGCGGGACGGCCAGGGGGCGGTACCGGGCGAACCCCGGCACCGCCCCCGCGCTCAGTCCCGGCCGCGGCGGACCAGGCGCGCGCCGAGGCCCAGGCGCGTGGTGGCGGCGCCCGCGCAGCCGCCGAGCAGGATCGCGAGCCAGGTGCCGAGCCCCAGGCCGCGGCAGACCAGGGCGGTGGCGACCAGCACGGCCAGCAGCACGGCCAGGTCCACGGCCGCGGCCCGACGGCCGGCGGGACCGTACCGACCGGTCAGACCCGCCAGGCGCATCAGCCGGGGCAGGCCCGTCGGGCGGCGCCGCCCGCCGCTCATGACAGCTGGCCGATCAGGCAGCCGGCCCCGGCGACCGTGACGTAGCCCCAGGGGCCGCCCGCGAACTTCACCATCCGCAGCCCGTTGCGGGCCCGCTGGATGTTGACGCTGACGTGGTGGGCCTGGACGGGGACGTACGCCGAGAGCGCGCCCATGCCGCACTTCTTGGCGGCGCTCTTCACCACCTTGCCGGCCTTGCGCCAGTTCCAGCTGAACGGGTTCCACCAGGGGTCGGCGACCACCGGGAAGGCCGTGGCCGCGGTGAAGTCCACCCGCTGCACCAGAGTGTCGCCCTCGAGCCGGTAGGAGGTGGGGACGTCGTTGCCCCGGGCGTCCTTCGCCCAGGGGGCGCGGATGGAGGCGATCGGCTCGTCCGGGTTCGCCGGGACGATCACCACCGAGCCGTCCGGATCCTGCCGCAGGGTGGCGCCCGGGGCCAGGCTCACCGGCACCCGGTACTCACGCGGCGCGTTCGCGTTCTTGATGACCTGGAGGGTGCGGCTGCCGCCCGCCAGGGTGGGCTGGACCACGGTGTCCACCGGGGAGGCGGCGTCGGCGTAGACCACGCTGCCGCCGAGGTTCACGCCCTGCCGCTGCTGGGCGGCCGAGCCGATGCCGACGGCGGCGATGTCGTCCGGCTTGACCCGGGTGGGCTCCTTCGGGTCGCGCGGCACGGTGACCGTGCCGGTGGCCGTCTCGGCGATCGCCGCGTACCGGCTGTCGCTGGTGGCGGCCGGGGTGAGGTCGGCGGCGTCCAGCACGGAGTTGGCCGCGCCGAGGGCGTCCAGGGCCGGGCCCGGCTTCCACGCGGTGTCCACGGTGAAGGTCACCGGCTCCGACCAGCCGTTGGCGTAGTGCAGGCCGTCGTAGGTGGTGGTCCGGAAGGTGTAGGCGCGGCCGCTGGTGAGCTTGCCGGCCGGGACGGCGGCGGAGGCGGTCCCGCCGGCGCGCACGAAGCCGGAGTTGAAGAGCGCGACGACCTCGCCGGTCGTCTTGTCCTTGACCTCGAAGGTGCCCTGGACCTGGTCGTCCTCGTTGACGTCCTCGGTGGTGAAACGCAGCGTCGGGGTCAGGCTGTCGACCTTGTAGACGCCGCCCTCGCTGTGGAAGGGCGGGCCGGCCTGGAGGTTGCTGCCGTTCTTGGGGCGGTAGTTGAAGGTGACGGTCAGCTTGGGGGTCTTGTCCTCGGTGCTCTCCGAGGAGTGGAACCGCTTCCAGGCGTAGGTGTCGGACTCGTCGACGGCCTTCAGCGCCACCGAACCGGTCGCGGCCCTGGCGCTCGCCCAGGTCTTCGCCAGCTCGGTCACGTCCGCACCCACCCAGCCGGCGTTGCCGCAGGCGCTGCCGCGGGTCTCGGTGGAGGTGGCGAACTTCTGCTTGAGGGCGGGCTGCTTGGTCCAGCGGGTGGAGGTGTCCGCGGGGTCGGCGGCCCAGACCTCCCAGCCGCGCTTCTCGCAGGACCAGGAGTGGTAGTTGTACAGCTCCAGCTTGGCGTCGGTGACGAGCGCGTCGGCGAACTGCCCGGTCTCCCAGGTGAGGAAGGAGCGGGCGGTGCGCTTGGTGGTGCCGGCGTAGTCGCCGGGCCAGCCCAGCTTGAGGTCGGTGGACGCCGACTGGTCGGTGGTGTCGCCGCCCTGGGCGAAGGTGTCGAACATGACGGAGAGGGTGTCGGTGGCCGGGTCGACGGTCACCGGGTACTGCGTCGCCGGGTCGGCCAGGAACGCCGGGTCGGGGGTGAGCCGCAGTTCGACGGTGTCGCCGTCCTGGGCCACTGTCATCGGCACCCGGGCACTGCGCTTGCGCTCACCGGACCGCTCGTCGACCTGGGCGTCCCACATCACCGGCGCGGGCATGGTGGCGACCGGCTCGCCGCTGCCGCGCTCGCTGAACACCACCGAGCCGTCGTCCTGCTGGACCGCCCGCAGGCCGGGGAGCTTCAGCGGCAGCGTCATCGGCGCGAGGTCGCCCGCGGGGCGCTGCTTGAGGGTGAGGAACTGCTCGAAGCCGGTGCGGGTGGCGTCCACCACCAGGTCGGCCCCGGGCACGGCGTCCGGGTAGGTCGCCCTGGTCCCGTCCAGGACGGGCGCCGGCAGGCCGCCCTTCCACTGCACCCCGATCCTCCGCTCGCCGGTGCCCAGGGTGATCAGGTCGCGCGCGGCGGAGGCCGGGGCCTCGGCCGCGGCTCGCGCCGAACGGGCCTTGGCGCCGCCGGCGCCGGCCAGCCGCAGGTGGTTCGGGTGGGCCTCGGGGGCGATCCCGCCGTCGGCCCGGCGCCGCAGGGTGGCGTCCACGTCGACCCAGCGGCCGTCCTCGAGCATCCGCACGGGGCCGGCGCTGACCTCGGTGGTGAGCGTTCCCTCCGGGTCGGCCCAGGTGGTCGAGGTCTCGGTCCGGCGGTCCAGCACCTCCACCCGACGGCCGAACACCTCCGCCGCGAGCAGCGCGGATTCGGCGGTGGCGCCTTCGGTGACCGGCCCGCCCAGGGGCGTTCCGACCCGGGTGGCGCCCGGCGCGGCCTCGCGCACGGCGGCCGCGTCCCCCTCGTCGGCCAGGGCGGGAACGGACGAGCCGAGCAGCGCGAGCGCCGCCAGGGCCGAGACGCCTCCGGCCGCGGCGGCCCGGCGGTGTCTGTGTCGTATCGACGACATGGATGTCCTTGCGTCGGGGATCGGCCCCTCGCCTGTGGGGGCGTGACCCGTGATCATTAACGGCCAAGACATTAAAAGAATCCTAAAGAATGGTCAAGTAAAGGCAAAGTCCGGAGCGCGCGATGCCGCCTTTCGGGATTGGTCCAGACCTCATTGGTCCAGACCTATTGACCAACTCTGGCTTCCCTCCTACGATCCGGTCCGGCACAGCCCCACATGTCCCCCACCTCACCCAGAGCCGGGCGTCACGCCCCCACGCGTCGGTCATGTCCATGGCGCCCGGCGGGAAGGGAGCGCAGCATGTTCCGTCGGAGGCCACGAACTCCCCGTCCGCCGGGCGGTTTCCGCCCCACCCCGGTGCGCGCGACGGCGCACCGGACCGGCCCCGCCCCGCACCGGTCGACCGTCCTGACCCGCTCCCTCGCGGGGGTGAGCGCAGCCGCCCTGATCGGCGCGGGCATCGCGGTGGCCGGCTCCGTCACCGCCGGAGCCGCCACCCCCAACCTGGTGGCCAACCCCGGCTTCGAGAGCGGACTCTCCGGTTGGACCTGCTCCGCCGGCACCGCTGCGGTGGTCGCCGGCCCGGTGCACTCCGGCGCCGCCGCGCTCCAAGCCACACCGACTGGCCAGGACACCGCCCAGTGCTCCCAGACCATCAGTGTGCAGCCCAACTCCCAGTACACGCTGAGCGCTTACGTCCAGGGCAGCTACGTCTACCTGGGTGCCACCGGCACCGGCGCCGGCAGCGACCCGTCCACCTGGACGCCCGGCAACGCTTCGTACGGCCGGCTCGACGTCGGCTTCACCACCGGGCCCGGCACCACCTCGGTGACGGTCTACCTGCACGGCTGGTACGGGCAGCCCGCCTACTACGCGGACGACGTGTCGCTCACCGGCCCCGGCGGCAGCAGTCCCACACCGACCGCCACGCCGACCAGCGCGCCGCCCACCTCCGCGCCGCCGACCACGCCCCCGCCCACGAGCGCGCCGCCGACCACGCCCCCGCCGACCACGCCCCCGCCCGGCGGCGACACCTGCCCCACCAAGCCCCGGCCCTCGGGCAAGGTCCTCCAGGGCTACTGGGAGAACTGGGACGGCGCGGCCAACGGCGTCCACCCGGGCCTGGGCTGGGTGCCCATCACCGACAGCCGGATCGCCGCGCACGGCTACAACGTCATCAACGCCGCCTTCCCGGTGATCCTCTCCGACGGCACCGTCCTGTGGCAGGACGGCATGGACGCCAACGTCAAGGTCTCGACCCCCGCCGAGATGTGCCAGGCCAAGGCGGCCGGCGCGACGATCCTGATGTCGATCGGCGGCGCCGCCGCCGGCATCGACCTGAGCTCCAGCACCGTCGCCGACCGGTTCGTGGCGACCGTCGTCCCGATCCTGAAGAAGTACAACTTCGACGGGATCGACATCGACATCGAGACCGGCCTGTCCGGCAGCGGCGACATCAGGACGCCGTCCGCCTCCCAGGCCAACCTGATGCGCATCATCGACGGCGTGCTGGCCCGGATGCCCGCGGGCTTCGGCCTGACGATGGCCCCGGAAACCGCGTATGTCACCGGCGGGAGCGTCACCTACGGCTCGATCTGGGGCGCCTACCTGCCGATCATCAAGAAGTACGCCGACAACGGGCAGCTGTGGTGGCTGAACATGCAGTACTACAACGGCAGCATGTACGGCTGCTCCGGCGACTCCTACCAGGCCGGCACCGTCCAGGGCTTCACCGTCCAGACCACCTGCCTGAACAACGGCCTGACCATCCAGGGAACCACCGTCACCGTCCCGTACGACAAGCAGGTGCCCGGCCTCCCGGCCCAGCCCGGCGCGGGCGGCGGCTACCTGGACCCGGGCTCGGTCGGCCAGTCCTGGAGCGCCTTCGGCGGCGCGCTGAAGGGGCTGATGACCTGGTCGCTCAACTGGGACGGCTCGAAGGGCTGGACCTTCGGCGACAACGTCAAGTCCCTCCAAGGCCGTTGACGCCCCGCTGAACCACGTCCGACGGCCCGCGTCCCGGCACCCCCGGGGCGCGGGCCGTCGCGCGTCCGCCGTCCACCGCAAGCCGGCGGCTGGACCGAAGGAGGGACACCCGGGAGCGGATGCCGGGCGCGGACGGCCCGGTCGCCTAGCCTGCGGACGGTGAGCGGGAAGCTGCGGGTGTTCCTGGGGGCCGCGCCGGGGGTCGGCAAGACGTACGCGATGCTGCGGGAGGGCCGGCGGCTGCGCGGCGAGGGCGTGGACGTGGTGGTCGGCCTGGTGGAGACGTACGGCCGGCGCGGTACCGCGGAGCAGTTGGGGGACCTGCCGGTGCTGCCACGGCGGGCCGTCCCGTACCGGGGCACCGAACAGTCCGAGCTGGACGTGGACGCCCTGCTGGCACGCCGCCCGCAACTCGCGCTGGTGGACGAACTCGCCCACACCGACGTGCCCGGCGGGCGGCACAAGAAGCGTTGGCAGGACGTGCGGGAGCTGCTGGACGCCGGGATCGACGTGGCGACCACGCTCAACATCCAGCACCTGGAGAGCCTCAACGACGTCGTCGAGGAGATCACCGGCGTCGCCCAGCGCGAGACCATCCCCGACGGGGTGGTCCGGGCCGCCGACCGGATCGAACTGGTCGACCTGAGCCCGGAGGCGCTGCGCACCCGGATGGCCCGCGGCGAGGTCTACCCGCCGGACCGGATCGACGTGGCGCTGGACCACTACTTCCGGGCCGGCAACCTCGGCGCCCTGCGCGAGCTGGCGCTGCTCTGGCTCGCCGACCGGGTGGAGGAGGAACTCGCCGACTACCGCGCCCGGCACGGCATCCGGGCGCCGTGGGAGACCAAGGAGCGGATCGTCGTCGGGCTGAACGGCGCCCCGCAGGGCGAGCACCTGATCCGCCGCGGGGCCCGGACGGCCTCCCGGGTGCACGCGGACCTGATCGGGGTGCACGTCCGGCTGGACGACGGCACGGCGCTCCACGAGCCGCCCGGCCTGGCCGCGCAGCGGGTGCTGCTGCAGGAGCTGCGCGGCAGCTTCGTCGAGGTGAGCGGCGACGACGTGGCCCGCACCCTGGTGGAGTTCGCCCGGACGGAGAGCGCCACCCAGATCCTGCTCGGGCCGACCGGCCGCAGCAAGCTGCGCGAACTCCTCCACGGCTCGGTGATCAACCGGGTGATCCGGCTGGCCGGCCCGATCGACGTCCGGGTCCTGCCGCCGCGCGAGCCCGGACTGTTGACCGTCCCGCCCGAGCCCAGACGCCGGCGCCCCGCGCTGGTCCCGCCCCCGCGGCGCCGGCTGGCCTGGCTGGTCGGACCGGCCGGGGTGGTCGCGCTGGTCTGGGCGCTGTCCCCGCTGCGGTATCAGCTCGGCCTGTCCGGGGTGCTGCTGTGCCTGCTGCTCGCCGTGGCGGGGACGGCCCGGCTCGGCGGGCTGCTGCCGGCCGCCGGAGCCACCGCGGCCGGGGCGCTGGCGGCGGACTACTTCTTCACCACGCCCTGGCACAGCCTGACAGTGGAACGCGGCGCCGACCTCGCGGCCCTGCTGCTGTTCCTCGCGGTGGCCGCGGTGATCGCCCACCTGATCGACGGCCTGACCCGGCGCTCGCAACAGGCCGGCCGGGCGCGGGCGGAGGCGGCCGTGCTCGCCAGACTGGCGGGGGAGACGGTGGAGTCCGGGCCGCGGGTGCTGCCCGATCTGGTCGCGGAGCTGCGTCAGGTGTTCGGACTGGACGGCGCCGCCGTGCTGGTCCGCACCGGTGCGCTGTGGCAGCCGGCGGCCGCAGCCGGGGCGGAGGCGCCGCTGCGCCCGGACGAGGCGTCCTTCACCGTCGACCTCGGCGACGGCGCGGTGCTCGTGCTGCGCGGCACCCCGCTCACCGAGGAGGACACCCGGTTGCTGGGCCCGTACACCACCCAGCTCAAACTGGTCCGGGAACGCGAGCGGCTGGCGGCCCGGGCCGCGGCGGCCGAGGAGCTGGCCCGCACCGACGCCCTGCACGGCGCGCTGCTGGACGCGCTCGGGCGGGAGCTGCGCGCGCCGGTGGCGACGGTGCGGCGGGAGGCCGGGCGGCTGCCGGGGCCGGCCGGGCAGCGGATCGGCGCCGAGGCGGCGCGGATGGAGCGGGTGGTCGCCGACCTGCTGGACCTGAGCCGGCTGCGGGCCGGGGCGATGCCGGTGGTGCTGCGGCCGACCGCGGTGGCCGAGCCGGTGCGGGCGGCCGTCGAGGGCGTCCCGGGCGTGCGGGTCGACCTGGCACCGGGGCTGCCCCGGGTGCTCGCCGACCCCGGGCTGCTGACCAGGGCGTTCGCGGACGTCCTGGCGGGAGCCGGGTCGGCGGGTGCCCCGGAGGTTCTGGTCGACGCCGGGGTGGTGGCCGACCGGGTGGAGGTACGGGTGACCGTCCGGGGCGACGGGACGGGCCAGGGGGAGGGCGACGGGCCGGTGGTGGCGCGGGGCTTCGTGGAGGCCATGCACGGCGGACTGGCCGTCGAGCCGGCCGCCGGGGGCGGCACCGTGTACGTGATCGGCCTGGCCCGGGCACCGGAGTGAGGACGGCGGCCGTGACCGACCGTCAGCCGGTGAGCGCCGGGCCCGGACCCGTCAGCCGGTGAGCGCCGGGCCCGCCCAGTGCACCAGCTCCTGGCGCACCGGGCGGAAGCCGGCCGCCTCGGCGAGGGCCCGGCTGGCGTGGTTGCTGCGGGGCGCCGACCAGGTCGGGGTGAGCCCCCGGGCGTGGGCCGCGGCGGTGGCGGCGTGGACGCAGGCGAGTGCCAGGTCGAGGCGGCGGAAGGCCGGGTCGGTGGCGACCGCGAGGTCCAGGTGCTCGTGGCCGACGAGGTAGCCGCACACCAGCGAGGCCAGGTACGGGCCGAGGAAGGCGCCCCAGGCGAAGCCGCTCGCGGCGAGGGCGCGGTGGCTACCCCAGGTCTCGGCGGTCCAGTGCGGACCGGCGGTGCGGCCGGCGGTGGTGGAGCGCCGGGCGAAGCGGTCGAGGTGGGCTTCGTCGGCCGCGCCCAGCGGGCGGACCCAGGCCGCGGTGTGCCGGGATACCGGCCGGGGCCGCTCGGCGTGGACGTGCAGCACGCGCACCCACGGGGTGAGGTGGGTGAAGGTCCGCCCGAGCAGCGGCAGGAAGCGCTCCGGTGCGTGGAACTGCCCCCGTCCGTACCGGGCCAGGACCGCCGGGTCCAGGCGCGCCGGGTCACCGTGCAGCAGCCGTTCCGGCCCGCAGTGCACCAGGAGCGCGCGGACGGTGCCGGGGTCGTCCGCCCACCAGCCGCCGTGGGCACTGCGGGTGACGTGGGCGGGCAGGAGGCTCGGGCCGGGCAGCTCGACGGCGAACCGGTCGGTGGGGGGAACGGGCGGGGCGTACGGGAGGGACATCCGTCCAGTACGGCAGAGCGGGCCCGCGGGCCGCGGACCGTTGACGAAAGCCTGGCGGCGGCGGGGTGCTTGCTGACGGGTCCTTGGCGGCGGCCGACGTCCTCGGAGGGGAGCGGGGGCCGCCGGCGCCGGGCCCGGGGCGTCAGGGGAGCGTCAGGGGTTCGTCAGGGAGGGTGACGGAGCTTGCCCCGGGCATCCGCGCGGGCTTTGATGGACGACATGCACCGCTCGACACGCCACCACGACCGCCCGCCGCATAGCCGGCCGCGGATCGTCGTCGCGGTCGCGGTCGCCACCGCCGTCCGGTAGTCCCCAGCTCCTTCCCGCTGGTCACCGGCCGCGCGCACGGGCCGGGCTCCGTTCACCGGGCCCGTGCCGATCACCGCCACCCGTTCCCCGCCCCGATCGGCTCCGAGGGCGGGGGCGGGTGAGCGGTCCTTCGCACCACCTCTCCATTTCGCACCACCTTCCTCTCCGCACCGGCGGCCCCGGGGCGGGCGGCCGTGCGCCGTCCCGCCTCCGCACCCCGCCGGTGCCCTGCCACCCTTGGATGGGTCATGTCCGACGCTGTTCTGTCCGCCCGCACCGCCCTCGTCACCGGCGCCTCCTCCGGCATCGGCTGGGAGACCGCCCGGCTCCTCTCCGGCCTGGGCGCGACCGTCCTGGTGCACGCCAGGACCACCGCCGAGGCCGAGGACGCCGTGGAGCGCCTGGTCGCCGCCGGTGCCCGGCGGGACCAACTCGTGGAGCTGGCAGCCGACTTCACCAAGCTGTCGGAGGTCGCGGTGCTGGCCGGCACGGTCGTCAAGCACTACCCGGCGCTCGACCTGCTGGTGAACAACGCCGCCGCGATGGCGCCCGAGCGCTGCACCCTCACCGACGACGGCAACGAGGTCTCGCTGCAGGTCAACTTCCTCGCCGCGCACCTGCTGTCCAAGCTGCTGCGGGCCCCGCTCTCGGCGGCCGGCGACGCCCGGATCGTCAACGTGTCCTCCTCGCTGCACCGCACCGCGTCGATGAACTGGTCGGACCCGCACCGGGTGAAGAAGTACTCCCGGGTCGCCGCCTACGCCCAGTCGCAGCTGGCGCTCACCATGGCGACCGCCGAGATGGCCCCGACCGGCTCCGGCATCACCGCCGTCAGCCTCAACCCGGGCCTGTGCGAGACCGCGCTGCTGCCGCTCTACGGGCGGGCCGGCGCGCCGGCGGCGGAGGGCGCGGCGGCCGTGGTCCGGCTCTGCCTGCCGGACGTCGAGGTCGTCAACGGCGCCTACTACGACGGCGGTCTCGCCGCGCCGACGGCGCAGGCCGCCCAGGAGGAGCGCTCGCAGAAGCGCCTGGCCAAGCTCGCCGACCAGCTGGTCGGCCGGGCCGCCTGAACCCCGCCCACCACCCGAAGAGCACGAGGAACCGAACGATGTCCAAGCGCGCCCGCAAGAAGAAGGCCCGGCGGAAGAAGAAGTCCAACCACGGTCGCAAGCCCGGGCAGTGACCGCCTAGACCCACCCGGGGCCGCGTGCCACCGGCCCCGGGTGCACCCCCCTTCGCGCCGGACGGACCCTAGCCGATCGCGAAGGGGGTCGCGGCGTTTCCGAGGGTCAGGGCCGGCGGGCCAGCCCGCAGGCGATCAGCTGGTCCCACACCGTCAACTCCTCTTCATCCGCGAGGACTTCGGCCGCCTCCTCGCCGGAGGCAGGCTGAGGGTGCCACGACCGGCAGGGGAGCAGGCCCGGTTGGAGCAGTTCGAGGCGGTCGCCGAACAGGCCGAGGATCTCCTCGTCGGTGCGCCAGCGGCCGCGGCCGAAGCTGTCCTGGAGCTTGCGCTCGGCGAGCCGGGTCTCCTCGTTCGCGCCGGAGCGGAAGTGCGAGATGTACACCAGGCTGCCCGGGGGCAGCCGCTCCGCCCACCAGCGGACCAGCTCGGCGGGCCGTTCGTCGTCGTTGAGGTGGTGCAGGACGGCGCTGAACAGCAGTCCCACCGGCTGGTCGAAGTCGATCAGGCGCTGGACGTCGGGGGCCTGCCGGATCGTCTCCGGCTCGCGCAGGTCGGCCTGGACCACGGCGGTGCGGTCGTCGGTGGCCAGCAGGGCGCGGCCGTGGGCCAGCACCATCGGATCGTGGTCGACGTAGACCACGTGGGCGTCGGGGGCGTGCCGTTGGGCGACCTGGTGCACGTTGTCGGCGGTCGGCAGTCCGCTGCCCAGGTCGATGAACCGGCGGATTCCGGCGTCGGCCATCGCGCCCACCGCGCGTACCAGGGCCCGGCGGTTGGCGAAGGCGATCGCCACCGAGCCGGGCAGGTCCCGGAGGAAGAAGTCGCCGATCTCGCGGTCGACGGCGAAGTTGTCCTTGCCGCCGAGCAGGTAGTCGTAGACCCGGGCGATGCTGGGCCTGGACTCGTCGATCCCGCTGCTGTCATCGGTCATGGCCGCCAACCCCGTCCTCGGCATCCGGTGTGGGCCCCGATCGTAGGAGAACGGCCGGGGTCGGGAGGTCAACCCGGGGTTGGTGTCGCGCAATTCAGCAGGACGTGGCACCGGCCCCGCCACACCGGGCGGGGCCGGTGCCCGCGCTACTCGCGGGCGCCCGCGGCCTCGACGGCCCGGTGGCGGGTCTCCCGGCCGGTGGCGCCCGCGGCGGTGGCCAGGGTGACCACGGCGCAGAGGGCGACGGTGGCGAGGATCTGCGGCCACGGGACCACCGTCGGCGCCCCGGCCACCAGCCGGTCCAGCGAGGCGTGTTGGGTGACCGCGGCGAGGCCGGTCGCCAGGGCGGCGAGCACGGTGCCGACCGCCACCGCGACGGCGGACTCGGCCGCGGCCACCTTCACGATCTGGCCGCGCGCCGCGCCGGCCAGGCCGAGCAGGGCGAACTCCCGGCGTCGCCCGGCCATCGCCATCACCAGGGTGTTGGCGACCGCGATCAGCGAGTAGGCCAGGGCGATGCCCAGGACGACCACGGCGGCGTTGTCGGTCTGCTGGGCGGCGCGGTCGCGCTGGGCGGCCAGGTAGGCGTCGTAGCTCAGCAGGTGCGCGCCGGAGCCGGCCAGCGCCTGGTCCACCGCCGCGGTCTGCCGCTCGTCGAGCGGGCGGCCCGGGCCCGCCTGGGAGTCGAGGTAGACCCGGGTGGGCGCCGTCGCGCCGGTCAGGGCGGCGGAGAGGTAGGCGTCGTCGCCGTTCAGGCCGCGGGCGACCACCGCGGTGATGACGGCGGGGACCCGGGTACCGGTGGGCAGCAGCGCGACCACCCTGTCCCCGGCTGCCAGGCCGTCGGACTGGGCCGCGTGCTCGTCGATGACCAGGAAGTCCTCCGGCGGGGCGGCGAGCGAGCCGGAGCGGACGGGCGGGGTGACGGTGCCGCCCAGGGCGGTGGCCGGGACGACGCTGGTGGTCAGCGAGTCGAGCTGCTCACCGGCCGCGGTGCCGATCCGGACGTTCATCGTGGTGACCGGGGTGACCTTCACCCCGGGAACGGCCGCCAGCCGCTCCATCGTCCGGGCGTCGAGCCCGGCGCCGGAGCCCGAGCCGCTCGGGACGACCACGCCGGCCGCGTGCACCTCCAGCCGCTGCCGGGCCAGCGCCGAGGCGTCACCGGACTTCTGTATCGTCAGCAGGGTGCCGACCAGCCCGACCGCCACCACGATCGGCGCCACCGTGGCGGCCGTGCGCCGCCGGGAGGTGAGGATGTTCTCGCGCACCAGCAGCGGGCCCGCCTTCGCCGAGGCGCGCAGCGGACGGGTCAGCAGCCGGGTGACCGGCCGCAGCAGGACGGGCGCCAGCAGGGCGACCGCGCCGACGTACAGCACCGGGACGGTCTCGTACTTGCGGGCGCTGGCCGCCAGGTACGGCTCGGTGCGGGCGATGACCACCCCCGCGACGACCGCGCCGACCAGCATGGCGGTGCCCAGCAGCCAGCGCACCGGCGTCATTGCGCGGCGCTCCACCGCGCTCTCCCGCAGCACCTCCACCGGCCGGATCAGCGAGACCCGGACGAGCGTGGCGGCCGAGCCGGCCAGCGCCGCGGCCACGCCGACGACGAAGGAGGCCAGCAGCGGCAGCGGGTTGAGGGGGACGGTGAACCAGCCGGGTGCCACATGGTGGTCGAGCATCCAGGAGTGCAGCGGCACGGCGCCCAGCGGGGCGAGGAGGCAGCCGACGAACGCGGCCGCCAGGCCGATCAGCAGCGCCTCGCCGAGCACCATCCGCCGCACCTGCCGGGGCGAGGCGCCGACCAGCCGCATCAGCGCCAGCTCGCGGCGGCGCTGCTCGGTGGCGAAGGCGAAGGTCGCGATCACCACGAACACCGCCACGCACAGCGCGAGTGCGGTCGTACTGCCCGCCATCGCCTGGGCGTTGGCCAGGGCCTCGGCGCCGCCGCTGGAGTCCGGGTCGATCCCGGTGAGGTCCTGCCCGGTGAGGGCGACGGCCTGCTGGCCGGCCAGCAGGGCGGACAGCTGCTCCGGACCGCGGTCGGTGACCAGGGCGTTGACGCCGGGGGAGAGGCGCTGGGCCTCGGGGTCGGCGAAGAACACGGCGTCCTCGAACCAGCGCCCGTCGGTGACCCCGACCACCCGGTAGCGGCCGGCGCCGTCGGCCGTGACGGCCTCGGCCTGGCGCCCGATCAGGGACCGGTCGCCGCCGCCGACGGCGATCTCGTCGGCGGCCTGCGGCGCGTGCCCGGCCGTCAGCCGGTACCCGGCGAAGGCGGCGGAGGACCAGGGGTGCCCGGTGGTGCCCGCGGAACCGGTGCTCAGCCGGACGGGGAAGCTGCGGTCGGCGGTGGCGTCCCGGGCCGCGGTGAGCTTCGCCACCAGCTCCGGTGGCAGGACCGCCGGGGCCTTCATCGGGTTCCCCTCGAAGCCCAGCGGCGCGACCACGGTCCGGGCGTCCTGGAAGCGCTGCGGGCCCGGGTGCGGCGTGCCGAAGGTGGCCGCCAGGGTCAGCGTCATCATGCCGACCATCGTGGTGCCGAGGGCGAGGGCGACGAAGGCGCCCAGGAAGCCGGCCAGGCGGTGGCGCAGGGTGGCGACGGCGATCCTCAGCACGGGCCCGTCCCGTCGGGGTGGTTGCTGCCATCGCGCTGGTCCGTGCTGTTGTGCCGGGGCTCCAGCGCGGCCATCCGCAGCGCCACCGTCTCGGCCGTCGGCTCCAGCAGCTCGCCGGTCACCCGGCCGTCGGCGAGGAACACCACCCGGTGGGCGTACGAGGCGGCCACCGGGTCGTGGGTGACCATGATCACGGTCTGCCCGTGCTCCTCGACGACGCCGCGCAGCAGCGCCAGCACCTCCCGCGCGGTGGTCGAGTCCAGCGCGCCGGTCGGCTCGTCGGCGAAGAGGACCTTGGGTCTGGTCACCAGCGCCCGGGCGATCGCGACCCGCTGCTGCTGGCCGCCGGAGAGTTCGGCGGGCCGGTGCTCCCCGCGCTCGGCGAGGCCGACCTCGGCCAGCCCCCGGTCGATCGCCGCGCGGTCCAGCGGCCGCCCGGAGAACCGCAGCGGCAGCTCGACGTTCTGGCGGGCGGTCAGCGCCGGTATCAGGTTGAAGGACTGGAAGACGAAGCCCATCTGCTCGCGGCGCAGCTCGGTCAGCGCGCGCTCGGGGAGCGTGTGCAGCGGCGCGCCGTCGAGCAGGACCTCGCCCGTGTCCACCCGGTCCAGGCCCGCCGCGCACTGCAGCAGCGTGGACTTGCCCGAGCCGGAGGGGCCCATGATGGCGGTGAAGGTGCCCGCGGCGAAGCCGGCGTCGACCCCGTCGAGCGCCCGCACCCGGTGGTCGCCGCGGAGGTACGTCTTGTGCACGTCGATCAGCCGGACCACGTCACCTCCGCTCGCCGGCGCGCCGTCGGAGGCCGGGCGCGCAGCCCGTACCGGTAGAGCCCTGTTGCGGAACACTCGCTTGCCATTCCTTCGGTGGAGTCGGGCGGGTGTTGATCACCCGCGCCGCACCGAAAGGTAGGGCCGGAGCACGGTCGGGCGCCAGCGGGACCGCCCCTGACCTTGCCCTGAGCCACCCCTGAGCCGGGTCGGGGCGAGCAGGGCCGGCCAGAGCTGGAAGCGGTCCTGCACGGAGGCCGGGGAGCGGTCGGCGGCGGTACCGGTGCTGCTCTCCGTCGTCCCGTGTACCCGGCCCAGCGGCTGTCCGCGGACAGCGCTGCGGCCCGGCCGTGGCGAACCGGTCGGCCGGAAATGCTGCAATGTTGAAACGGCGACGTTTCACTGAATGTCGAAACAGTCTTCCGACCGTTATTCAGTGAATGTCGCAGGCCGTGAATTGATCCGGCATCAGGCACTTCACCTGCCCGAACGCCGTTCTTAATGTTTCCTTACCCTTAGCCGTTGACCACCGTTCATCAACTCTGCTTTCCTTCATGCCCAAGCAGATGGCGCGCCGAAAGACCGTCAATTCCGGCTGTCCGGAAGATACGTCCGGATTCGGCGTCCGGTGGATTCCGTCCGCTGCTCCTTCCCCACAAAGGGATCGTTCGCGGCCCCCCAGTCGCAATGGGCGATCGGTAACCAGAGAGGCACCCTCACCCCATGGGTCACTCCCCCAGAATGAGGCGCGCGAAGTACGCGGCGCTCACCGGCATGGCGTCCCTCGCGCTCGCCGCCGCCGGCCTCGCCGGTGCGGCCGGACCGGCCGCCGCGCAGTCCATCTCGAGCTCCTCGGGCAGCGTCAACAACGAGTTCAACCCCTGGAGCCCGCAGAACGGCCACCCGTACCGCCACGGCGCGGTGCCGGGCAAGCAGCAGCACGAGAAGTACAAGCAGTGGCTCGCCGCCCACAACCAGGCCGCGGCCACCGGCCAGCAGACGCTGTCCTACGGCGGCGGCGTCGACGGCATCGGCGTGCAGAGCGGCCACTCCAAGGTCTACCTGGTGTTCTACGGCACCCAGTGGGGCACCCAGACCACCGACGCCAACGGCAACGCCAAGTTCTCCGGCGACTCGGCCGGTGCGGCCGGTGCCACCCAGCAGATGTTCAAGGGCATCGGCACCAACGGCGAGACCTGGTCGGCCGACCTGACCCAGTGGTGCGACGGCCCCAACGTCGCCTCCGGCGCGGTCAGCTGCCCGGCCAACGCCAACTTCATCCCGTACCAGAGCGGCGGCGTGCTCTCCGGCGTCTGGTACGACAACGCGGCCGCCTCGCCCGCGCAGGCCACCGGCAACCAGCTGGCCCAGGAGGCCGTCGCGGCCGCCGGCCACTTCGGCAACACCACGGCCGCCTCCAACCGCGACGCGTACTACATCATCCTGTCGCCGCACGGCACCAACCCGGACGACTACCAGAACCCCACCACCGGGTACTGCGCCTGGCACGACTGGAACGGTGACACCACCCTCAACGGTGGCGCGGCCAACTCGCCCTACGGCGACATCGCCTTCTCCAACCAGCCGTACAACATCGACCAGGGTGCCAGCTGCGGCGTCGGCTTCGTCAACTCGCCCGGCACGCTGGACGGCTTCACGATGACCCTCGGCCACGAGTGGCACGAGATGATGTCCGACCAGAACCCGGCCGGCGGCTGGACCAACCACGTCTCCGGCAGCTCGTACAACGGCCAGGAGAACTCGGACGAGTGCGCCTGGATCAAGCCCGGCTCGGCCGGCGGCGCCGCCAACGTCTCCTTCGGTTCCTTCGGCTCCTTCGCCGAGCAGGCCAGCTGGTCGAACGACACCAACTCCTGCGCCATCACGCACGCCATCCTGAACCACGGCAACACCAACACGGTCACCGTCGCCAACCCGGGCAACCAGTCCGGCACCGTCGGCACCGCGGCCAGCCTGCAGATCAGCGCGAGCGACTCGGCCTCCGGCCAGACCCTGAGCTACTCGGCCACCGGCCTGCCCGCCGGCCTGTCGATCAACTCCTCGACCGGTCTGATCTCCGGCACCCCGACCGCCGCCGGCACCTCCAACGTGACGGTCACCGCGACCGACACCACGGGCGCCGCGGGCAACACCACCTTCAGCTGGACCGAGTCCGGCGGCTCGGGCGGCGGCAACGCCGTCACCAACGGCGGCTTCGAGAGCGGCAACCTGAGCAGCTGGACCGCCGCCGGCTCCACCTCCGCCACCGCCGCCGCCGCGCACAGCGGCAACTACGGTGCCATGGTCGGCTCCACCAACCCGACCGGCGACTCCTCGCTCGCCCAGACCTTCACCGCGCCGTCCGGCTCCAGCAAGCTGTCCTTCTGGTACAGCAACACCTGCCCGGACACCGTGACCTACGACTGGGCCACGGCCACGCTGAAGGACAACACCACCGGCACGACCACCACGGTCCTCGCCAAGACCTGTGCCGCCACCGCGAACTGGACCAACCAGACCGCGACCGTCACCCCGGGCCACTCGTACACGCTCACCCTGAGCAACCACGACGACAACTACCCGGGTGACCCGACCTACACCTACTACGACGACGTGACCGTCTCCTGACGATCGCCTCCGCTCTACGCACCGGGGTGGGCCTCGCGCCCGCCCCGGTGTGGTTTTTCTGCATTTGGGGGGATCCGATCCGGCGTCCCGTGCGTCGAACCGGTACCGCTTCCACCCCGGCACGAAGGAATCACCGTGACTCCGAGAAGACCCATCGCCCTCGCCCTCGGCTGCGCCGCCGCCCTGCTGGCCCTGGCGGGCTGCGGCTCCACCCACACGACGGCGGCGGCGTCCGCGCCGACGGCCACAGCGCTGACCACGCCGGCCGCCGTGACCGCCGACGAGAAGGCCGACCGCACCACGGTGAAGGTCGCCGTCGGCGCGACCGTCTCGGTCGAACTGCACGCCACCTACTGGTCCGCCGCCACCAGCTCCGCCCCCGACGTGCTCTCCCCGGCCGGCGCGCCGACCACCGTGCCGTCCCCCTCCTGCCGCCCCGGCGGCGGCTGCGGCACCGTCACCACCTCCTTCACCGCCCGCACGGCGGGGACGGCCCACCTGACCGCCTCCCGCACGGTGTGCGGCGAGGCTCTCAACTGCTCTCCGGACCAGCGCATTTACGACGTCACGATCGAGGTCACCGGCTGAGCCGGCGACTCCGGGCCATGGCCGCGCTGCGGTGCCCCGCCGTCGGGGTGCCGCAGCGCGGGTGTGAGCCGGATCACGCTTGAGGCCGCCCCTGGGGCAGGGTGGAGATTCGTCGTGGCAGCCGGACAGGGGTCCGGACCCGACGGATACCGAGGAGCACCCATGAGCACCGACCACGCCGACCACGCCGACCACGCCGACCACGCCGACCGATTCGCGGGGTCCGGCCAGGGGCCGGACCGGCCGGAGCTGCGGCAGGCGATCGAGGAGCTGGTCCGGTCCGGCTTCCTCGGGGTGCAGCTGCGGGTCAGCGACGAACGGGGCGCCTGGGTCGGCAGCGCCGGGGCGCGCGAACTGGGCGGCGATGCCGCGCCGCTGACCGACGGGCACTTCCGGATCGGCAGCAGCACCAAGAGCTTCATCGCGACCACCGTGCTGCTGCTGGCCGCCGAGGGGCGGATCGGCCTGGACGCCCCGGCCGACCACTACCTGCCCGAGTTCGGCCTGGACCACCGGATCACCGTACGGATGCTGCTGCAGCACACCAGCGGCGTCTTCAGCCACACCGGTGAGCTGCTCGAGGACGGCACGGTGGTGCCCGGCGTCCCGTGGCGGGGCAAGGAGTGGGTGGACCGCCGCTTCCACACCTACCTGCCCGAGGAGTTGGTGCGGCTGTCGCTGTCGCGGTCCCCGCGCTTCGAGCCGGGGGAGGGCTGGAGCTACTCCAACACCAACTACGTGCTGGCCCGGCTGGTGATCGAGCGGGCCACCGGCCGCTCCTTCGCCGAGGAGCTGCGCCGGCTGGTCCTGGCCCCGCTGGGGCTGACCGGGACCGTGGCGCCGGGCAGTTCGCCGGAGGTCCCCGAGCCGCACCACCACGGCTACTACCGCTACCCGGACGGCGGGCAGGAGCGGACGGTCGACGTCACCCGGCACGATCCGACCTGGGTCGCGGCCGGCGGCGACATGATCTCGACCACCCGCGACCTGCACACCTACTTCGCCGCGCTGATGGGCGGCAGGCTGTTGCCCGCCGGGCTGCTGGCCGAGATGCGCACGCCCGAGCGGCGGGTCGGCTACGGCCTCGGGCTGTTCGCCCAGGACCTGGGCCCGGCCGCCGGTACGGTCTACCACCACAACGGCGCCACCATCGGCTCGGCGGCGCTGATGTACGGCACGCCGGACGGGCGCCGGGTCCTGACGGCCGGTCTGAACTTCGTGGACGACCCGGAGATGTCCATCGCCGCGGGCTTCCAGAAGGCCCAGCAGCTGCTGGTGGGCGCGGTGTTCGGCGGTGAGCAGGCCGGGCCGTCCGAGCCGGCCGGGGAATCCGGGGAATCCGGGTCGGCGGGCTGACCGGCTGACCGGCTGGTCGACTGGCCGTCGGGCCCGATCGGACGAGAGGCTGAGCGCATGATGAGCGGAGTCACGATCGGGCAGGCGGCGGCATTCCTCGGCGTCTCGGTGAAGACGGTGCGGCACTACCACGAGCACGGGCTGGTCGAGGAACCGCCGCGCGACAGCTCCGGCTACCGGCGCTACGGCTCGGACGAACTGCTGCGGCTGGTGCAGGTCCGCACGCTGGCCACCGCCGGGGTGCCGCTGGCCGAGGTCGGGCCGCTGCTCGACGCCGACACCGAGCGGTTCGCCGCCGCCCTCGTCGACGTCGAGCGGCGGCTGGCCGAGCGGATTGCCGAGCTGGAGGAGCGCCGCGCCACGCTGCACCGCCTCGCCGAAGGCGACCGGGCCCTGCTGCCCGACCGCGCCTGCGCCGTCCTGGAGCGGATGGCCGAGCTCGGCTTCGGCCCGGACTACGTGTCCGGGCAGCGCGAGGCGCTGGTGCTGGCCCGGGTGCTGGTGCCGGGAGGCTTCAACGCCTTCCTGGCCCAGCTCGAACGGCAGCTGGACGACCCGGAGTTCGTCGAGCTCGCCCAGCGGGCCCAGGAGGCCGAGCAGTGGGAGCCGGACGACCCGAGGATCGAGGAGCTCGCCGCCGCCATGGCCGACCGCTACCTTGCCAACCCCGCGCTGCTGGCGGACCCGGCCGGACTGGAGGCCTGGAGCAGGGCCGCGACCCAGTACCGGCTGATCGACCGGCACCGCGAGGACGAGGTGCGGAACTCGGCCCGGCTGACCGCGTTGACCGAGGCCAGGCTGCGCTCCGCCGGGGCACCGGTGCCCCGGCTCCCACGCGGGTGAGCCGCGCCCGGTGAGCCGCGCCCGGTGAGCCGTGCCCGGTGAGCCGCGCCCGGGGCCGTGTCTGCGGGGCGGTCGGCAGGCCTGTGCCAAGCCCCGCCTGTCGATCATGAGTTGCCTTCCGGGAGGTGCGGGGACCGGCGCGAGAGACGGGTCGGGCGGAACGTTACCGGTCTGGACGGTGATGCGGCGGGCGACACGGCGTGGCCGCCGTCGGGACTCCCGCGGAAGCCCGCGGGAGGGCACCGGGCATTGCCTTCGGAGCGGTGACTGGTCAGTATGGTGACGTGATGCATGCCTTCCCCTGCGGGACCCTGCCCCTGGACTTCGTCGGCACGCTGCGCGCCCGGCGCAACGCCGCGCCGATGGAGAAGCTGGCCTCCCCCGAGCAACTGGACGCCTGGTTCGTGGAGTCCGGGATGCTCGACGGCGGCGCCGGCGCCGACGAGACCGACCTCGACATCGCCGTCGAGCTGCGCGAGTCGATCTACGCCCTGGTGGCCGCCCGGCTGGACGGCCGGCCGATGCCGGCCCGGGCGATCGCCGAGCTGAACCGGCACGCCGCCGGACTGCCGGTGACGCTGCGGCTGCACGCCACCGGTGCGACCAGGAGCGGATCCGTCTCCCAGGGCCTGGCGGCCCTGGCCCGGGAGGCCGTCGAGATCCTCGGTGGTGACGACGCCGCGCTGCTGCGCGAGTGCGCCCGGCCGGAGTGCACCCAGGTCTACCTCGACCGCTCCCGCGGCCACCGGCGCGAGTGGTGCGCCATGCGGACCTGTGGCAACCGGGTCAAGGCCGCCTCCTACCGCGCGCGCCGGCACGGCGGTGCCGAGGGCTGACGCCCCATCCAGGGATCGGTTCCCCGCCCTCGCTCCACCGAGTACCGGACCATCACCCTCTGAGCCCTCCGGACCCGCTGAGCGGGGCGACCGCAGCCGCTCGGCCGGACACCCCGCGGTCGACCCTCTGCTGTTCCATCGGAGTTCAACCGCGCGC
Organism: Kitasatospora sp. NPDC096128; assembly: GCF_040303105.1. NCBI lineage: Bacteria > Bacillati > Actinomycetota > Actinomycetes > Kitasatosporales > Streptomycetaceae > Kitasatospora > Kitasatospora sp. NPDC096128. The sequence goes on from NZ_JBEOSP010000072.1 coordinate 22,849, forward strand.
TCCTGACTCCACCCCGGCAACCCCCTACCTTCCCTGGTGGACTGCGAGAAGGAGCCATGGAAGACACGCAACCTGTCGTACGGGCACGGGGATTGACGAAGTGCTTCGGTGACGTCGTGGCACTCGACGGGGTCGGGCTGGAGCTGCTCCCCGGGCGGATCCACGGGCTGGCCGGGCCGAACGGAGCCGGGAAGACCACCCTGCTCGGGCTGCTGCTCGGGCTGGCCGTCGCCGACGGCGGCGAGCTGGAGGTGCTGGGCAGACCGGTCGGCCGGGCCCTGGCGGCGCCCGACGGCGTGGCCGGGTTCGTCGACGGGCCCGGCCTCTACCCGTCGTTGACCGCGCGGAGGAACCTGGCCGCGCTGGCGGCCCTGCGCGGCCAGGACACCGGTGCCGGCCGGATCGGCGAGGTGCTGTTCGAGGTCGGTCTGCGGGACGTCGCCGACGACCGGGTGCGGGGCTTCTCGCTGGGCATGCGCCAGCGGCTCGGCCTGGCCGCCGCACTGCTCACCCGGCCGCGGCTGCTGGTGCTCGACGAGCCCTCCAACGGCCTGGACCCGGCGGGCAAGCAGCACGTACACGGTGCTCTGCGCCGGCTCGCGGAGGACGGCGTCACCGTCGTCCTGTCCAGCCACCGGATGGACGACCTGGAGGCGCTCTGCTCCGAGGTGACGATCCTCGCCACCGGGCGGGTCCGCTTCTCCGGCCCGCTGGGCGAACTGGCCGCCGAGACCCGGGCGCTCGACCACCGGCTGCTCACCTCCGACCTGCGCACCGCCCGGCAGGTGGCCGCCGGGACGGCCGGGGTGACGGTCGTGGACGGGGTCGGGGCGTGGCGCGGAACGGAGGCGCTGGTGGTGCGCGCCTCCGGACCGGCCGTCGAGCAGTTGCTGGCCGGATTGGTCCAGGAGGGCGTACGGGTGCGCGAGGTCGCGCCCGTGGTGTCACCGCTGGAGGCCGCGTACCTGGCCCTCACCGATGGGCAGCAGGAGGACGGGCGATGAGCACGGTCACGGCCGGGCAGGCGGTGGCCGGTGCGGCCGCCGGATCCGGGGCGCGCCGGGTGCCGGTGGGCCGGGTGTACCGCTTCGAGCTGGTGAAGCTGGTCTCGCAGTGGCGGATCCGGCTGCTGGTGCTGGCCTGTTGGGCGCTGCCCGGGCTGTTCGTGGCCGCGGTCGCCCAGCAGGGGACACTGCCCTCCGACACCCTGTTCGGCCGCTGGATGCACGCCACCGCCTGGGCCGGCCCGCTGGTGGTGCTGGGCTTCGCCGGCTCCTGGGCGCTGCCGCTGCTGACCTCCGTGGTCGCCGGTGACGTGTTCGCCGCCGAGGACCGGCTCGGCACCTGGCGGCACCTGCTGGTGGCGGTCCGCTCGCCGCGCCGGATCTTCCTCGCCAAGGCCCTGGCGAGCGCCACCGTGATCGTCCTGCTGGTGGCCGGCCTGCCGGCCTCCGGCACGGTGGGCGGGCTCGTGGCGGTCGGGAACCAGCCGCTGGTCGGCGTCGACGGGCACCTGCTGGCCCCGTCGGACGCGGCCGTGAGCGTCCTGCTGGCCTGGACCGCCGCGCTGGCGCCGACGATGGCGCTGGCGTCGCTCGGGCTGCTCGGCTCGGTCATCCTGGGCCGCTCGCCGATGGGCCTGCTCGTTCCCGCGCTGTCCGCGGTCGCGATGCAGCTCGCGCAGACGCTGCCGCTGCCGGTGCCGCTGCGCCTGGCCCTGCCCGGCTATGCCTTCGTCTCCTGGAACGGGCTGTTCGTCGACCCGAACCGGCTCCAGGAGCTGCTGATCTCGGTCGCGGTGAGCCTGGTGTGGGTCGTGGTGGCGACCGGCGCGGCCTACCGGCTGTTCGTCCGGCGGGACTTCACCAACGGCGGCGAGGACGGCGAGAAGCGCCGCGCGCTCAGCCACGGGGTGCTGCCGCTGGCCGGACTGCTCGCGCTGACCACCGGGGTGGTCGCGGTGGCCGCGCCCTCGACGGGGTCGGGGATCAGCCGGGCGAAGGTACAGCGGTCGGTCTCCACCGTGTTCGCCCACCTCTACCGGCTGCAGACCGAGCAGCTGCACCGCCCCGCCGTCACCGAGGCCGACCTGCGGGTGAGCGCGGAGTGCGACCGCGGCGACGGCCAGGTCGACCCGGAGGGGCCGGGCAACGACTGGCGCTGCGTGGTCACTTGGCACCTGCCCGGCACCGAGGCCCCCGGCACGGCGGTCTATCAGCTGGACGTCGCCTCGGACGGGCGGGTGATGGCCGACGGTGACGGGCCGAAGGAGGTCAACGGCTACTTCCTGGTCCACACCGGGACCGGGGACGCGCCGAACCCGCTGTGGCAGTTCGACGGCCAGATCGACCTGCTCGACTCCTCGACGGACTGACCGGCCCGTCCGCCCACCGCACCTACCGCACCCACCGCACCCACCGCACCCCTCGCCCAGCACATTCACCTCCCAACGAAGGGCTGACGCCATGCAGGTAACGCGTCGTCGACGCGACCGGACGGAGCACCTGGTGCTCCTCGGCCGCCGGGCCGGCCGCCGGGCCACCCTGGCCACCGCGTGCATCACGGCGGTGGCCGTGGCCACGGGCGCGGCTTTCGCGACCACCCACCAGTTCGGCACCGACCAGGTCGGCCAGGTCACCGCCGACGGCCAGGTGATCTCCAGCGACCAGTACATCGCCCCCTACGGCGACCGGCTGGTCATCGACAACGGCAAGCTGATGGGCTCCCGGGTCAGCCCGGACGGTACCCATCTGGCGGCCTCGCTGGCCGACGGCGACGCGTCGCTGGTCGTCGTCGACCTCAAGTCCGGCAAGGTGCAGCAGCGGGCCGGCAAGGCCAAGACCGCCGACCTGCACCTGACCGTCGGCTCGGTCGGCCAGGAGGCCCCGGTCTACTCGCCCGACGGCAAGCAGCTGTGGCTCGGCCAGCTCGACGGCTACACCAAGTTCACCGTGAACGCGGACGGCTCGCTGGCGAACCCGGTGACGGTCGCCATCCCGGCCGACGGGGCCAAGCACGCGCTCGCCTCGGGCCTGGCGTTCTCGGCCGACGGCTCGACGGTGTACGCGGCCGTCAACGGGCAGAACCGGGTGGTCGAGATCAACGCGGCCACCGGCGCGCTCGGCCGGAGCTGGACGACCGGCACCGCGCCGCGCGGCATCGTGCAGGTCGGGCAGAAGCTGTACGTCAGCAACGAGGGCGGTCGCGCCGCCACCCCCGACGACGACACGCTCAACTCCTACGGCACCCAGGTGCCGGCCGACCCGGACACCGGCGCCGCCACCACGGGCACCGTCAGCGTGATCGACCTCGCGGACGCGTCCGGTGCCGTCGGCTCCATCGACGTCGGCCTGCACCCGACGGCCGTGTACGCCAAGAACGGGACGGTCTTCGTCGCGGACACCTCCTCCGACCAGGTGTCCGTGATCGACCCGGCCCGCGGCAAGGTGGTGCAGCGCATCTCCACCAAGCCCTGGCCGGAGGCCTCCGTCGGCTACGAGCCCACCGCGATGACACTCACCGACGACGGGCGCCTGCTGGTCACCCTCGGCCGGGCCGACGCGGTCGCCGTCTACCGCTTCACCAGCGCCCAGGAGCCGGTGGGCTACGTCGGCCTGCTGCCCACCGACTACTTCCCGGCGGAGATCACCACCGTCGGCTCCACGGTGGTCGTCTCCAACACCCGCGGCATCGACGCCCGGCGCCCCAACTCCACCGGCGCCCACAACACCCATGACACCACCTCCAGCCTGACCCGCTTCACCCTGCCCGCCGACAAGGAGATCCGCTCCCAGACGGACAGGGTCTTCAAGCAGAACGGCTGGACCAAGGGCGCGGTCCAGACGGCGGACCGGCACAAGGCGAAGCCCGTACCGGTGCCGGGCCGGATCGGCGACCCGTCGACGATCAAGCACGTCTTCCTGATCGTCAAGGAGAACCGGACCTACGACCAGGTCTTCGGCGACATCGGCAAGGGCAACGGCGACCCGAAGCTGGCCCAGTTCGGCGCGAACGTGACGCCCAACCAGCAGGCCCTGGCCAAGCAGTTCGGGCTGTACGACAACACCTACGACATCGGCACCAACTCCGCCGAGGGCCACAACTGGCTGATGCAGGCGGACAATCCGGAGTACACCGAGTCCTCGGCCGGCGAGTACGAGCGCAGCTACGACACCGAGGACGACGCCCTGGGCCACCAGCGCTCGGGCTTCCTGTGGACCGGCGCCCAGGCGGCCGGCCAGGACGTACGGGACTTCGGCGAGTTCCACCAGTTCCTCACCAAGCCCGACGGCGCGAACTGGCAGAACCTGTACTGCGACGCGAAGAACATGGACGCGACCGGCGACGACACCGCCTACCCGCTCAACTCCTCCTCGCCGATCCCCTCGCTGAACGACGTGTCGGTGCCCGGCTTCCCGAAGTTCGACCTGGACGTGCCGGACCAGTACCGCTACCAGGTCTGGAAGCAGGACTTCGAGCAGAACGGCCCGGCGGCCCTCAACATGCTGTGGCTGTCCAGCGACCACACCGGCGGTCCGGCCGGCCCGGCCGCGCAGGTCGCCGACAACGACCTCGCGGTCGGCAGGATCGTCCAGGAGATATCGCACAGCGAGTACTGGAAGGACACCGCGATCTTCGTGGCCGAGGACGACTCCCAGGCCGGCCTCGACCACGTCGACGGCCACCGCGCCCCGATCCAGGTCATCAGCCCCTGGGCGCAGCACGGCGCCGTCGACAGCCGCTACTACTCGCAGATCACCATGGTCCGCACCATCGAGCAGATCCTCGGGATCCACCCGATGAACCAGAAGGACAGCGCGGCCAGCCCGATGGCCACGGCCTTCACCGACAAGCCGGACTTCACCCCGTTCGACGCGGTGCCCAACCGCACCTCGCTGACCGACGGCCTCAAGACGCCGCCCTCCTGCGGCGTCGACGTGCCCGGTGCCCAGGACCGCAGCGCGACGGCGGCGCCGGTGACCGTCGCCCCGCCGGCGGCCGAGCAGGGCGTCGCGGCCCAGTGGGAGGACTGGAAGGCCAAGCAGCACCTGACCGGCCCGAACGCCGCGCCGGACCGCGCCAACCCGGCCCAGATGAACCACCTGACCTGGTATCAGACGCACAACTGGAAGGCCCCGTACCCGGGCGAGGACGCGATCCACGCCCCGAACGACGTCCCCGGCGCCTACATCCCCTCCGCGGAGAACGATGGCTGACACCCGGTGAGCGGCCCCGGACCGGCCTGCGCGCCGGTCCGGGGCCCGTCCCTTTCCCTCGCCGCCCTCACACCACGATCACCCGGCGTCCGCGGGTGTGCCCTGCCCGGCTGTCGGCGTGTGCGGCCGCGGCCTCGGCGAGCGGGTACGAGGTGTCGACCGGGATGTGCAGCCGCCCCCGGGCGATCAGGTCGGCGGCCTCGGCGAGTGCCGCCGGGACGCTCCCGGCCACGCCGGAGAAGCGGACCCCGAGTCCGGGCGCGGCGAGATCGGCGATGGAGACCACCTTCCGCGGATCCCCGGTCAGTTCGACGAGCTCGCGGATCACCCCGGAACCCGCCAGGTCCAGCGCGGCGTCGACCCGGCCGAGCTGGCGCACCCGCTCCACCCAGCCCTCGCCGTACGTGGTGGCGAGCGCGCCCAGGCCGCGCAGGTAGTCCTGGTTCGCGGCCCCGGCCGTGCCGATCACCGTGATGCCGCGGTCGCGCGCGATCTGCAGCACCGCCGAACCGACGCCCCCGGACGCGCCGCTGACCAGCAGCGTCTGCCCGGACCGCACCCCGACCTCGTGGAGCACCCGCAGCGCGGTCTCCACCACGGAGGGGTACCCGGCCGCCTCCTCGAAGGTCAGCCCCTCGGGCATCCGGGCCCAGGCGGACAGCACGGCGAACTCGGCGTAGGTGTCGACGCCCTCGCCGAACACCCGGTCACCGACCTCGACCCCCTCGACCCCGGCGCCGACCTCGTCCACCACCCCGGCCGCGTCCAGCCCGACCCCGGCGGGCAGTTCGATCGGATGGGCCCCCAGTACCTGGCCCTCCCGCAGTCGCCAGTCGACGGGATTCACCCCCGCCGCCCGTACGGCGATCCGGATCCGGCCGGGGCCCGGGCGGGGCACCTCGGCGTCCACGAGGCGCAGGACCTCGGGGCCGCCGAACGCGGCGAAGCCCACCTTCTTCATGGTCTTCCTGGTTGTCATGCGGCCGACCGTAACACTAACGGTTAGTATTTTGAAGCTGTTCCGTTTTCGTGGCTGATAGCATCACGGCATGACCGAGCAGACCGCTCCCGCCGAGCCGATCGGGCGCCGCGAGCGCAAGAAGGCCGCGACCCGCCGGAAGATCGCCGACACCGCCCTGCGGCTCTTCCTGGACCGCGGCTACGACGCGGTGGGCATCCGCGAGGTGGCCGCCGAGGCCGACGTCGCCGTCACCACGGTCTTCTCCCACTTCGCCGGCAAGGAGGCCCTGGTCTTCGAGCAGGACGAGGACTTCGAACAGCGCCTCGTCCGGGCCGCCACCGACCGGACCCCCGAGGAACCGCTGATCCCCGCGCTGCGCCGCGAGATCCACGCCATGGTTCGGCACTGCACCGCGGACGGCGCCGTCCCGATCTGGCGCCTGATCGACTCCTCGCCCGCCCTGCGCGCCTACGAGGAGTCGATGCGCCTGCGCCACGCGGAGTCCCTCGCGGCGGCCATCACCGCCCTCCCCGGTGGGCCCCGCACCCCGACCGCCTGCCGCGCGATAGCCCGCTTCACCGTCGACGCCTTCTCCCTGGCCCGCGACACCGCCGACCCGGCGGCCGCGGTGGACGAGGTCTTCGACCTGATCGACGCCGCCTGGGCCGCTCTCCCCGCCCTCCCCGCCTGACAGTGAGGATGTTCATGAGCGGTTCCCGGGCGGGTCTGACCCACCGCCTGACTGACCTCGGGTCCTCAACGGGATCTGTCGGCCTCG
>NZ_JBEOSP010000073.1:0-2412 GCF_040303105.1 Kitasatospora sp. NPDC096128
CCGCCCGCCCCCCCTCGCCCCGGCCCGCGGCCCCCCCAACGGCGCTGCCGTTTGTCACCGCGCCGGAGCGGGCGCGTGCCTGCTGAGTACCCGACCCACCGCGCTCCGTACTGCCGGGTGGACACGTCGGCGAAGGTAGGCGGAGGCAGGTGAGTACGGTGATCGTCTCCGAGACGTCGGAGTTCCACATCGGCGACCGGGTGTGGGTCTACCGCGAGTCCTCCTACGGCGCGGTCGAGAGTGCCGTCGTGGTGGACGCCCCGGCGGACCGCAGCCTTCGGCTGGAGTTCGCCGACGGCCACCGCAACCACCTGCGCCACGGCCGGGTCGAGCTGCACGCCGTACGGGGAAGGGGCATTGACGGGGCGTTAAGATCCTGCCTCGGAGACCCGCCGACCGGCCGGGCCGCTGTCATCATGAACACGACTCCGGCGGCGGGCGCCGGAATCGACCGTGAGGAGCGGGCGTGACGGAAGCCGGGACGACGATCGACCAGCCGCGGCAGCAGCCGGTGACGATGGCGGACGAACAGGTCGGTCTGAACGGCGCGATCGCGGCCGCGCTGACCAGGGCGGTGGGCTCGATGCCCGCCCTGTACGTGACCCTGGTGGTGGTCGCCGGCTGGATGGCGCTGGCGACCTGGGGGCCGCTGCACTCGATCGACCCCTACCCCTTCGGTTTCCTGCTGTTCCTGGACAACGTCGTCCAACTGGTGCTCTGCCTGGCGATCCTGGTCGGTCAGCGGGTGTTGGGCCAGGCCGCCGACCGTCGGGCGGTGCAGACCTACGAGAACGCCGAGGCGATCTTCGCCAAGGTCGCCGACCTCCAGGCGCACCTGGACCGGCACGACCTGGCGCTCGGCCGCGGGGTGAGCCTGCTGGAGACCAGCGGCCACCCGTGGATCCAGCGGCACCGGGTGCAGCAGCCGCCGCAGGCGCTGGACCAGGTCACCGGGGTCAACGGGCGGATCGCCGCCTGGCTGACCGGGCGGCTGGGCAGCATGTGGGCGTTCTACCTCGCGGCCGTGACGCAGGTGGTCTGGATCGGCCTGTCCCAGTTCGGGGTGCAGACCTTCGACCCGTACCCGTTCGCCTTCATGAGCTTCCTGTCGACCCTGGCCCAGCTGATCTTCATGATCGTGATCATGGTCGGCCAGGACGTCCTGGGCAAGGCCGGCGACCGCCGGGCAGAGCAGACCCTGCTGGACGCCGAGGCCGTGCTGCACGAGTGCGGGCGGATGAAGGCCCGGCTGGAGGCGCAGGGGAAGGTCATCGAGAGCCTGGCCGACTACACCAACGCCCAGGTCACCCGGCACCTGGCCCGGGCCATCCACCAGAGCCGGGTGGCGGCGGCGGTCGAGGACGGCGAGGAGGCGGGCAGCCGCCCGGCCCTGCTGCCCTGGGAGGAGCTGTCCGAGGAACTGCGGACGGCCAACCGGCGCCAGGCCCGCCAGCTCGGCGAGCGCCTCGCCGCGGTCGGCTGCCTGATGGTGCCCACCTCGGAGCAGGTCGCCCCGGACGCGGTCGGCGGCTTCGAGGACTTCACCGAGGAGGAGGCCGAGGTGCTGGCCCGGCTGGAGCACGAGCACGAGCACCGCTACGGCACCGGCGCCGAACCGGAGGCGCTGCTCCCCGGCCAGCGGGACGGCCGGGCCGCGTTCCTGCCCTGGGAGGAACTGTCGGACCGGGCCCGTGCCCGCACGGTGGAGTCGGTGCGGCTGATCCCCGCGGTGCTCGCCGACGTCGGCTTCCAGGTGGTGCGGATCGGCCGGGTCGCCGACGGCGTGGGGGAGTTGGACTTCGCCCCCGAGGACTGGGCGACGCTCGGCCGGGCCCTGATGGCCTCCGGCGTGCTGGTCGCCCTTGCGGAGGGCGTCGCCGACCCGGAGGAGGTGATAGCGATCGTCAAGCTGCTGCGCGAGGCGAGCAGCACCCATCCGCGGCGCCTCGTCAGGGAGTTGGCGGCGGCCTCGACCTTCGACACCGGGCTGCGCCCCGACACCCGCTACGCCGAGTACCGCGGGCCCGCGCTGGAGACCATCCGGGACGCCGTACGGATCGTGGCCGAGCACGCGCCGGACGAACTCGCCGGCTACCGGGCCTTCCTGCTGGAGATCGCGACGGTGGTCGCCGACGCCAACGAGGAGGGCGGCATCCTCGGCCTGGGCGCCCGCGCCCGGGTGCCCAGCGAGCTCGCCGCCATGGAGGCCGTCCGGGCCGCGAGCCTGGGCGAGCCCGAGGGCGCGCCCGGGCGGGCGCGGACAGGTAAGCGGGGTTGAACCGACGCGATCGACGCGACCGATGCGACCGACGCGACCGGCCGAGCGACGCGACCGGCCGACCGCGGGGTGGGTCGGGGGGGTGGGGGCCGGGGAGGCGGGGATAGGGGGGAGAGTGGACCAGGCGCTCGAGA
>NZ_JBEOSP010000073.1:2422-11702 GCF_040303105.1 Kitasatospora sp. NPDC096128
GGGCGCGGATTGTTATCCTGGGCGCGGGGGCGGACCACCCCCCCGGCCGCCCCCCGCGCCCGCCCGCCGGGGGGTGGGGGGGGGCGGGTCGCGTCGGTCAGCGCCTCAGGAGGGGGTCACTTCTCCTCGGCCATGGCCTTGATGTCCTCGAAGCCCATGCCCATCTTGTTGAACACCTTGGCCTGGGCCTCCGGGATGCCGAGCGCGGCCAGCGACTTGAGCTGGTCGTCGGTCAGCGGCGCGGCGTCGGTGGTGTTGAACGGCGGGACGGGCGCCCCGGCGCCGTCGGCCTCGGCGTCCGCGCCGCCGGCGGCCAGCGTGAGGAAGGTCTTCACCAGGTCCTCGCCGGTCATCTTGACGGCGTCGGCCGGGGCCTCGACCTTGGGGGCCTCCTGGTTGAAGGCCAGCTTCACCGGGAAGTTGACGCCCGGGTCGACCTTCTTCTCCAGCTGCGCCAGGTCGAAGGTGGCCGAGTTGAACGCGCCGTCCTTGAGGTACAGGTCGACGCCGACCTTGCGGTCCGGGACGTCGGTCGGGGCCTCGGTCGGGAACTTCTTGAACTGCTGCGGGAACTTGGTGGAGAGCGGCTTGACGGCCTTGTACAGCTCGTCGACGGCCTGGCGGGCCGGGGCGCTCATCCAGATGTGCTCGGTGTCGCCCTTCTTGCCCTTGTCCTCGAAGGTGACGGTCCGGTTGAACACGTCCTTCAGCGAGTCGAAGAGCTCCTTGCCGGCGGCCGGGTCGACCGAGGGCGCGGCCTGCGGCTTCGTGCCCTTGGCGGCGTCGTCCTTCTTGGCCTGGTCCGCGAGCTCCTGGAGGTCGAGCGTGACCCACTTGCCGGTCAGCAGGGTCTTGGCGGGGGCCATGTCGGCGGGGAGGTCCTTGGCGACGGTGTCGACCTCGGCCGGGTCCTGGCCGGTGAGCTTGAGGACGCTCTTCATGTCGACGTGCAGGTAGCCCTTGGCGTCGACCTGGCGGTACTCGAGGAGCGGGGTGCCCTTCTTGTCCGCGATGAGGTAGGAGACCCGCACCGACTTGTCGAGCGTGATGTCCTTCTGGTCCTTCTGGTCGCCCGCCGCGTTCTTGAAGGCGTCGACCTCCTTGAGCGGCTTGTCGGCGGAGACCGCGACGGAGACGGAGAGGCCGGAGAGGCTCTTCGCGCTCTGCTCGTCGATCGCCTCGTCGCCGGTGGCCTTGGTGAAGGCGACGATCTGCTCCGGGGTGGCGTCCACGGAGAGCGTGAAGCCGGCCGACTTGCCGTCACCGACCTTGCCGAAGGCCTTCGACACCTTCTGGCCGGCTGAGAGCTGCTCGGCGGTGCCGCAGGCGGTGAGGCCGGCGGCGAGGACGGAGGCGGTGACGGCGACGGGCAGCGCACCGCGCGCGGCCGTGCGGATGGCGGTGTTGATGGTGGAGCTCCTGGTCTGACGGGGCCTGAGTGCAATGGGTCAGGCCGATCCCTCCCCTGCGGTGAAGAACGCCGCAGCACTTACACAGGCGATCACATTATCAGCAAGGTTGCACCTGATTATTTGACCCCGGCTTTAACTGATCAGGCCGATATAGTGACTGTTTGGCCGGATTTCACCCCTTCGACGAGCCGGAGTTGGCACCCCGGACGAAATGGCGCTGGAAGCAGAAGAACAGCACCGCCACCGGCACGGTGGACACCAGCGCCGCCGCCAGCTTGAGCGGGTACTGCGTCCCGGAGCCCAGCCCACCGGAGACGAAGTGCGCCAGACCCGTCGTCAGGGTGTCGTGCTCACTGGACTGGGTGGAGACCAGGAAGTGGGTGAACTCGTTCCAGGAGCCCTGGAAGGACAGCACGGTGAGGGTGATCAGCGCGGGCCGGGACATCGGCAGCACCACCGACCAGAAGATCCGGAACGTCCCGGCGCCGTCGATCCGCGCCGCCTCCTCGATCTCGCGCGGCACCGACACGAAGAACTGCCGCATGATGAAGATCCCGGCGGCGTCGACCAGCAGCGGCAGGACCATCCCGCCGTAGGTGTCGAACATCCCGAAGCTCTTGAGCACCAGGAACTTCGGGATCAGCAGCACCACGCCGGGCACCGCCATCACCGCCAGCACGAAGCCGAACAGCAGCCGGCGGCCGGGGAAGGCGATCCGGGCCAGGGCGTAGCCCGCCATCGAGTCGAACAGCACCCGCCCGGCCGTGACCAGGACGGTCACCAGCACGCTGTTGCCCAGCCAGCTGAGGAACGGGACGTTCTCCACGCCGTGCGCGAGCCCGAACAGTCGCCGGTAGGAGTCGAGGGTGCCGCCGTCCGGGAGCAGCGTCATCGGGTGGGCGGCCGCGTCCGGGTCGGTCTTGAAGCTGTTCGCCAGCTGGAGCAGGAACGGCAGCAGGAAGAGCAGCGCGAAGCCGAGCAGCGCGGCGTACCCGAGCAGGCGCAGCGGCCGGGGGAAGCGGCCGAGCACCGGGCGTTCCGTGCCGGTCCCGCGGTCAGCGCGTCGCACGGCGGGCTCCCTTCGAACGGGGCCCCGGTGCGCCGTCCCGCTCCCGCAGGAGCCACCGCTGCGCGGCGGTGAGCAGCAGGACCAGGCCGAGCAGGACGAACGCGATGGCGGCGCCCTGCCCGTAGTCGGCGTTGTCGAAGCCGGAGGAGTAGGAGAGATAGGCGGGGGTGAGGGTGGTGTTGCCGGGTGCGCCCTTGCCCATCACGTAGACCTGGTCGAAGACCTGCCAGGTGGAGATCAGTCCCAGCGTCAGCACCAGGAACAGGACGGGCCGCAGGGCGGGCAGCGTGACGTGGCGCAGCAGTTGGCGCCGGCCGGCGCCGTCCAGGGCGGCGGCCTCCTCCAGTTCGCGCGGGATGTCCTGCAGCGCCGCCAGGAAGATCAGCATGAAGGTGCCGGAGGTGGTCCAGACGGCCATCAGGATCAGGGTGCACATCGCGACCGAGGGCCCGGCGAACCACTCCGACCAGGCCAGCCCGAGCGGGCCGCCGGCCGCCGGGGCGGGCTGGTCCACGCCGAACCACCCCAGGACCAGCCAGACCAGCCCGCGCGGATCGGCGAACCAGTTGGGGCCCTTGACCCCGGCCCAGCCCAGCATCCGGTTGACGGCGCCGCTGCCCTGGAACAGGAACAGGAAGACCGTCGAGACGGCGATCGAGCTGGTGACGGACGGGAAGTAGAACACCGTGCGCAGGGTGCCGCGGCAGCGCAGCAGCCGCTGGTTGACGGCGAGGGCGAGGGTGAGCGCCAGCACCGTCTGCAGCGGCACCGTCAGCGCCACGTAGTACAGGGTGTTGCGCAGCGAGGTGGCGAACAGGGTGCGGTCCAGGCCGTCGACGGTGAACAGCCTGCGGTAGTTGTCCAGTCCGACGAAGTCCGCGGTGCCGTCGAAGGGGTTGGACTGGCCCTCCCAGTGCAGCAGGCTCACCCACAGCGCCATCGCGATCGGCAGCACCAGGAACAGGCCGAGGACCAGGACCATGGGGGCGGTGAACAGCCAGCCCCACGCCCCCTCGCGCAGACGGCGGCGGAGGCGGGGGTCAGCGGGCATTCTTGAGGGCCTGCTCGCCGTTGCGCTGGAGGGCGGCCAGGATGGTGGCCGGGTCGGTCGTGCGCAGCGACTGGAGGTCGGTGTTGAACTGGGTGAGCACCTGGTTGAACCCGGGGACGGTGACCGGCGGCTGGGAGTGGGCGACGCCGTCGACCCAGGCCTTGGACTCGGGGTACTTCGCGGCGTAGGAGGCCAGCGCGCCGGTGCGCGAGGGCATCACGCCGAAGGCCTTGGCGAACTCCAGCTGCTGGTCGGCGGAGGTGAGGTGCTTGACCAGGTCGACGCCGGCCGCCTGGTGGCGGCTCTTCGCGGCGATGCCCCAGCAGTTGGAGAAGGCGAGGGTGCCGGGTCCGGCCGGTCCGGCGGGCAGCGGGAGCACCTGGTACGGGACGTTCGGGTAGTCCTTGGCCATCGCGCCCTTGAGCCAGTTGCCCTCGATGGTCATCGCGGCCCGGCCCTTGCCGAGCGCCTCGCCGCCCCAGCCGGCGTCCACCTCGGCCACGTACTTGGCGGAGCCGGCCTTCATCATGCCCTGGAGGTACTCCAGCGCCTGCCTGTTGCCGGGGGCGTCGGCGGTCATCGTGGTCTGCTCGGGGTCGGTGATCCAGCCGCCGGCCTGCTTGAACAGGGCGCCGAGCCGCTGGTAGTCGGGGGCGGTGACCAGGCCGGTCACGCCGTCCTTGGTGAGTTTGGCGGCGTCGTCGGCGAGTTGCTGCCAGGTGGTCGGGTAGTCGGCCTCGGTGAGGCCGGCCCGTTGCCAGAGCGTGGTGTTGACGGCGAGGGCCAGGGTGGAGCTGTCCTTGGGCAGGCAGGTGAGCCTGCCGTCGTGGCTGAACGCCCTGCGCAGCTGCTCGGAGAAGTCCGCGGCATCCGGTATCTGCTCGCCGTACGCGTACAGTGAGCCGCCCTTGGCGTAGTTGGCGAACTGGTCGGAGTTGACGTAGAAGAGGTCCGGCGGGTTGCCGCCGGCGAAGGCCTGGCCGAGCTGCTGGTTGATGTTCGCGGCGATCTGCACGGTGACGGTGTTGCCGGTCCGCTTCGCCCAGTCGGCGGTGGCGGCCTTGACCGCCGCGGTCTCGGCCTCGCCGGAGGTGGCGATCAGCACGGTCAGGCTCTGGCCGGCGCCGGAGGACTGCTTGGCCGACGAGTCGCCGAACCCGCCCGAGGAGGAGCAGCCGGTGACGGCGCCGAGGGCGACGGCCGTACAGACGGCGGCCGCGGCGAGGGTGCGGGAGGTGGCCATGCGGGACTCCTTGCGGGGGGTGGTGGGCGGTGGCGGACCTTCGGGGGAGAGATGTTCGGGGAGGGACGTTCGGGGGAGGGGTGCTTGCGGGAGGGGCGTCACGCGCTTTCGCGCAGGACCAACTCCGGTTCGAGCAGCACGTGTCGCACGGGCCGTCCGCGATCGCCGAGGCGTTCCAGCAGCAGCTGCATGCAGACGCGGCCGACCGCGTCGAGCGGCTGGGCGAGGCTGGACAGCGAGGGGAACAGCAGCGGGGCGATCGGGGAGTCGTCGAAGCCGATGACGGCGGCCTCCGGGCCGGGGGTGCGGCCGGCCCGGCGCAGCGCCTGGTACCAGCCGAGCGCCAGGGTGTCGCTGGCGGCGACGACGGCGGTGGCGCCGCCGTCGAGCAGCTTCTCGGCGGCCCCGGTGGCGCGCTCCGGGTCGTCCGGGCTCTCCACCCGGCGGCCCCGGGTGGGCAGGCCCAGTTCGCGCATCGCCTCCTGCCAGCCGCGGGCGCGGTCGTCGCCGACCCCGGAGCCCTTGGGCCAGCCGAGGAAGCCGATCCGGCGGTGGCCGAGCCCGGCCAGGTGCCGGACGGCGGCCGAGGTGCCGGCGGCGCCGTCCACGTCGACCCAGTCGCCGACGTCCCTGCCGGACCAGGTGCGGCCGAACGCGACGTAGGGGACGCCGCGTTCGTGCAGCCAGCCCTGGCGGGGGTCGCCGCGGTCGGTGCCGCTGAGCACGAAGCCGTCGGCGCCGTGCTCGTCCAACAGCTGCTGGTAGCTGGTGAGTCCGTCGTCCCCGGGGGCGACGGCGAACAGCACCACCCGGTAGCCGGCCCGGTCGGCGGCCTCGGAGAGGGAGTGCAGGAACTGGTCCAGGACCGGGGTCGGCACGCCGGTGCTGCTGGAGCGGATGCCGTAGCCGATCAGCCGGCTGGCCCTGGTCTTGAGCGCCTGCGCCGCCCGGTGCGGACGGTAGCCGAGTTCGTCGATGGCGCGCCGTACCCGCTCCAGCGTCTGCGGGCGCAGCAGCTCGGGCGAGTTGATCGCGTTGGACACCGTCTGACGGCCCACGCCGGCCCGGGCGGCGACCATTTCGAGGGTCACTGCCGCCCCGGTGCCGCTCCTGGGCGATGTGTGTGGATGCATGACGGTGATCCTAGGTTCTGTCGCCATCGAGCTGAACTGCGAAGAGCATGGCTTGGAGCGTTCCAAGCGGGGGTTCCATCAATCCCACCAGGGGAGTTAATGTCTTGGAACGCTCCAATGACAGAAAGGTTGCGCCCGGGTGGAAGCAACTGTCAAGCCCCGCACGGAGAACGAGGAGACCATGCCAGCGACCGACCTGCAGCCGTTCCTGCACGACGCCCGGCTCGCCGTGGCCGCACCCAGCCTCTGCGCCGCCCGCCCCGACGGCCGGATCACCGAGGGCGCCGACGGCTTCTACCACGGCGACCGCCGCATCCTCTCCCGCCTGGAGATCGGCGTCCCCGGCGTCCCCAACGCCCCGATCGCCACCGCCGAAGACCCGGACGGGCACAGCGTCTTCGTCACCGTGCTGCGTGGCCTGGCCGAACGGACCGCCGACCCCGCCACCACCCTGGAACGCCGCCGCGAACTCCACGCCGGCCGCCTGGTCGAGCACTACACCCTCCACAACGCCGGCGGCCGGACCGCCCGGCTGCGCCTGGAGATCCGCGCCGAGAGCGACCTCGCCACCATGGACACCGTCAAGGCCGGCCGCACCGGCACCCCGGTCACGCCCACCGCCGGGAACGGCCGCGGACTGAGCTGGCAGGACGGCCCGCTCACCGCCGCCCTCACCCTCACCCCCGCGCCCCACCACCTCGACCCCGCCACCGGCACCCTCGGCTACGAACTCGAACTCGCCCCCGGCCAGAGCTGGCAGGCCGTCCTGGAGTGCACCGCCGAACACCGCGACGGCGACCTCTTCCCCGCCGTCCGCAGCACCCCCTGGAGCGCCCCCGAGGTCACCGGCCGGGACCACCACCTCGCCCACTGGCTCACCCGCTCCCACCACGACCTGCGCGGCCTGCTGCTCGCCGACCCGCTGCGCCCCGCCGACACCTTCCTCGCCGCCGGCGCGCCCTGGTTCCTCACCCTGTTCGGCCGCGACTCGCTCTGGGCGGCCCGGATGATGCTCCCGCTCGGCACCGGGCTCGCGGCCGGCACCCTGCGCACCCTGGCCCGCCGTCAGGGCCGCGCCGTCGACCCGGTCACCGAGGAACAGCCCGGCAGGATCCTGCACGAGGTCCGCCGCGCCGCACAGCACCTCGACACCGGCTCCCACCTGCCGCCCAGCTACTACGGCACCGCCGACGCCACCCCGCTCTGGCTCCTCCTGCTGCACGACGCCTGGCGGTGGGGCCTGCCCGCCGAGGAGGTCGAGGAACTGCTCCCGCACGCCGAAGCCGCCCTCGACTGGCTGGAGCGGTACGCCGACGCGGACGGCGACGGCTTCCTGGAGTACGTCGACAGCACCGGCCGCGGCCTCTCCAACCAGGGCTGGAAGGACTCCTCGGACGGCATCCGCTTCCGCGACGGCCGGATCGCCGCCGCCCCGATAGCGCTCAGCGAGGTCCAGGCCTACGCCCACGAGGCGGCCGTCAAGTCCGCCGACCTGCTGGAGGCCTTCGGCCGCCCCGGCGCCGACCGGTGGCGGCAGTGGGCCGAGCGGCTGCGCGACCGCTTCCGCGACCGCTTCTGGGCGGAGGACGAGCACGGCCGGTACCCGGTGGTCGCCCTCGACCGGCACAAGCGGCCGGTCGACTCGGTCGCCTCCAACCTCGGCCACCTGCTCGGCACCGGCCTGCTCTCGGCCGAGGAGAGCGCCCTGGTCGCGCGGCGCCTCACCGCCCCCGGACTGGACAGCGGCTTCGGGCTGCGCACCCTGGACGCCGCGACCGTCGGCTTCAACCCGCTGGGCTACCACACCGGTTCGGTCTGGCCGCACGACACCGCCGTCGCCGTGCACGGGCTGGCCCGCGCCGGACTGCACGAGGCCGCCGCGCCGCTGGCCGCCGGACTGGTGCGCGCCGCCGCGGCCTTCGACCACCGGCTGCCCGAGCTGTACGCCGGCCACCCGCGCGAGCGCTACGACCGCCCCGTCCCGTACCCGGCCTCCTGCCGCCCTCAGGCCTGGGCCGCCGCGTCCGCCGTGCTGGTGCTCCAGGCGCTGCTCGGCCTGGCCGCGGACGCCCCCGGCCGTCGGCTGTGGGTGCGCGGGCGGGTCCCGGCCGGGTACGAGTCGCTGCGGATCGACGGGCTGACGGTGGCCGGGCTGCCGATCGGGGTGGCGACCGACCACACCGGCGCCGTCCGGCTGCGCGCCCCGGAGGGGTTCACCGTCACCACGGTCTGAAGGTCCGGTGAAGGTCCGGCGCCGCCCGGTGGCGGCCCGTCAGCCCTCCGACCTCGGCGAACGCCCACCGTCCGGGCCGCCGTTGGGTGCTCCGTGTGCCGACTCAGCCCCGCCGGGATCCGGCCCCGCGGGGCGCCGGAGCGGCCGGGGGCGCTGGTGTTCGAGGTGTCATCACCACCTGCTAACCTCAGCCGATTTCCCGCCGCACCGAGCCGGCGGACAAGACGGGGTAAGAGGTACAGAAGACATGGCATTCCTCCGGGCCAAGCAGAAGGCCCAGGTCATCGAGAAGCTCTCGCAGGTGGCGCCTCCCGGCGAGACCTTCATCGCCTGCGTGCACGCCGAGAGCGGTCCCAGCCCGTGGCTCGCGGCCGCGCTCGGTGAGATCCCGCTCGTCGGCCTGATCATCGTGCTGACCCGCAGGTACTACTTCCTGACGCTCACCAACAGCCACGTGGTGATCAACTCGGCCAACCGCTGGAACAACCGTCCCGGCGACGTGGTGGCGGCCTTCCCGCGGCAGGCCTTCCCGGTCAGCCGGGTCAAGCGGGCGAGCATCTGGAGCTCGATGTACGTCCAGATGCCGGGCAGCAACAACCCGGTGCGCCTGAACATCCACCGCATCTGGCGGGCCGAGATGGACCAGCTGAGCGCGGCCTTCCCGCCCGGGGCGATCGACCCGAGCTCGCAGCCCTTCGACACGCCGCAGAACCAGGGCTACCCGATGCCGGCCTACCCGATGGGCGGTCAGCCGGCCCCCGGTCAGCAGATGATCCAGCAGCAGCCGCAGCAGGGCTTCGGCGCTCCGCAGGCGCAGCCGTACCCGCAGCAGCAGCCTCCGCAGCAGCCGTACCCGGCGCCGCAGGGCCAGCCCTACCCGGCGCCGCAGGCCTACCCGCCGGCCCAGCCGTACCCGGGCCAGCCGGGAGGCCAGGTGCCGCCGCAGGGCCAGCCGTACCCGCCGCAGGTCCCGAACGTGCCCTACCCGGGTCAGCAGGGCCAGCAGGGCTACCCGGGCCAGCGCTGACCGCGCACCCGGACCGACCGCGGCCCCGGCTCCCCGTTGTGGGGGGCCGGGGCCACCCACAGGGCCACCCCCCAGCGCGGCCGGCTCGACATGCCGACGGCGGTCATGTAGG
>NZ_JBEOSP010000073.1:11712-28669 GCF_040303105.1 Kitasatospora sp. NPDC096128
GCCCGCGGGGCCGGCCCCCCGCCCCCCGCCCGGGCCCGCCTCGGGGTGGGGGGGGGGGGGGCCCCGCGGCCCTTCGTGCGCACGGGGCGGGAGCGGGGGCGGAACGGCGCACCGGCGGTGACCGGTCGGTCGCCCGGTGCGGCCGGTCCGGGGCCGCCGTCGGCTCGGCGCGCCCGCCGGGGCGGACTCTGCGAGGCTGAGGGGGACAGCAGCCTCGATCGAGGGGGCCCGCATCGATGTCAGCGCAGAAGCCGGAGCCGTCCGGGCGGAAGGCCCACGTCGCCGCGCTCCGGGCCGCGGAGGTCCGGCGCGCACGGACCCGGCGATGGCTGGTCGGCGGCCTGGTCGGCCTGCTGCTGCTGGCCGTGGTCGGCGTGATCGCCGTCGTGATCGCCGACAACCAGGGCAGCTCGGCGCCCTCCGGCGTCCCGGCGCACCCCCGGACCACCGCCGAGGGCCGGACCACCCCGCCGCCCTGGGACGCGCCCGCCGACGCCACGGCGGCCGCCAAGGCGGCCGGCCTGCCGATGCTCGGCGCCGAGGGCACCGCCCTGCACATCCACACCCACCTCGACGTCTACGCCGACGGACAGCCGGTGACCGTCCCCGCGCTGGTCGGCATCGACGAGAGCGCCCAGCGGATCAGCCCGCTGCACACGCATGACACCAGCGGCGTCATCCACATCGAGTCGCCGGTGAGCGCCGACTTCACCCTGGGCCAGTTCCTGACCGAGTGGCAGGTCTCCGCCTCCGCCGACCACCTCGGCGGGCTGCGCACCGACGCCGCCCACACCCTGACCGCGTACGTGGACGGCAAGGCGGTGGGCAGCGACCCGGCGGCGATCGTGCTGCACGCCCACGACGAGATCGCCCTGGTGTACGGCACGGCCGCGGAGAACGCCACCGTCACCGTGCCGAGCGGCTACAACTGGCCGAGCGGGCTCTGATCCGCCCCCGGGCCCGGTCCTCGCACTCCGGGCACTCCGGGCACTCGGGCACTCGGGCACTCCGATCAGCCGGCCGGCGCCAGGTCGCGCGGCGGGAGCCGACGGGTGATCCGGTCGAACAGCTCCCTGAGCGGCTCGCCGAGTTCGCGGCCGAACTCGGTGAGCCCGTAGCTGACCTGGGGCGGCGTGGTCGGCGCGACCTCCCGCCGGACCAGGCCGTCCTGGACCAGGACGCGCAGGGTCTGGGTGAGCATCTTCTCGCTGATGCCCTGGATGCTCTCGCGCAGTTCGTAGAAGCGCAGGTCGTTGTTCCGCAGGGAGATCAGCACCCAGATCCCCCAGCGGCTGGTCACGTGGTCGACGACGTCGCGCGCGGCGCAGTCGGTGTGAAACACGTCATACCGGCCCCCCGGCTCGGCCGCTCTGTACTGCAGGCCTTCCTTCATGTGTGGAGCTTACTTCAAGGTATGTCCTTACCAAAAGTAAGTCGATGCTCCTAGTTTGAAGGCCTCGGAGTCCATCCGAGACCGACGAGTAGTGGGAGCAGGAACATGATCGTGGTGACCGGAGCCACCGGGAACATCGGCCGGCCGTTGACGCAGGCGCTGGCCGGGGCCGGCCGGGAGGTGACGGCGGTGTCGCGGCGCCCGGCGGCGGTGCCGGACGGCGTCCGCCACGCGGTCGCCGACCTGGCCGCGCCGGGCGGCCTGAAGCCCGTACTGGCCGGGGCGGAGGCGCTGTTCCTCCTGCTGTCCGGAGACCTGCACGCCGCCGGGGCCGCGCCGGCCGACCTCATCTCCGACGCCGTGGCGGCCGGGGTCCGGCGGGTCGTCCTGCTCTCCTCCCAGGGGGTGGTGACCAGGCCCTTCGGCCCGACCCGGATCGCGATGCGCGCCCTGGAGGACAGGCTGCGCGAGTCCGGGCTGGAATGGACCGTCCTGCGGCCGGGCGGCTTCGCCTCCAACGCCCTGTGGTGGGCCGGATCCGTGCGGGCCGAGCGGCTGGTCGCCGCGCCGTTCGGCGACGTCGGGGTGCCGGTCGTCGACCCGGCGGACATCGCCGAGGTCGCGGCCGCCAGTCTGCTGGACGGCCGGCACGCCGGTGGGGTGTACGAGCTCACCGGCCCGGAGGTGATCACCCCGCGCGGGCAGACCGAGGCCCTCGCCGCCGCGCTGGGCGCGCCGGTGGGGTTCCGCGAGCTCACCCGCGCCGAGGCCAGGGACGGCATGGCCCGGAGCATGCCGGCGGAACTCGCCGACGACACCCTGGACATCCTCGGGGACCCGAGCCCGGCCGAACTGCGGGTCAGCCCGGACATCCAGCGGGTCCTCGGCCGCGCCCCGCGCACCTTCGCGGACTGGGCCGCCCGCAACGTCGCCGCCTTCCGCTGACGCCGGGCGACGCCGCATGGCCCACCGGGCGGGGCCGCCCGGTGCCGGCCGCTCGGCGCCGCGCTCGGGTCGGCTCAGGACAGGCCCTGAGCCGTCGCCCGCCGGACCCGGTAGTTCCAGCGGGTGAGCGACCGGACGACGGTTGCGGCACCGATCGGATTGGCGCTGTGGACGAAGACCGTTCCGATCCGGAAGGGCCGTCCGTCGAAAGCGGCCTCCTCCAGGAGGGTCACCACGGGCATGATGCTGTCGTCGCCGCCGAGGTCGTGGTCGAGCCAGAGTTCGTCGATGAAGCCGTCGCGATGCTCCAGCAGGAGGCGGACGCCCTCGCGGCTCGTGCGGGCGATCCGGGTGGCTCGGGGGAGCGGCCGGAGGTCGTCTATGCCGAGGATGACCGGCGTCGGCGCGGTCGGGGTGTCCTTCACCCGGTCATCATCGCAGTTCAGTCGGCCGCCGGGGCGTCGAGGGCGAGGGTGAAGCCGCACCGGTCGCACCGACGCCGGCGGTTGCTGGAGTACTAACCGGCGCTGCCGTCCCTGCTCCCGCCGCCGAGCAGCCGGTCGACGAGGCGCTCCGGGTAGCAGGTGTCCGGCGGATCGATACCGAAGACCGCCCGCAGGTAGAACGGCGCGATGAGCTGGTCGAGGATCTCCTCCAGCGGCGGCGGGTGCTCGCCCCGGTCCGCGGCCCGGCGTCGGATCTGCTCGATGGAGTGCATTCGGCGCCGGAAGTGCCGGGTGCGCTCGTCCTGGGTGCCGGCGTTGCCCGGCATGGAGAGGATGACGGCGCGGACCAGGGCGCGCCCCTCGGGGGTGCGGATGCTCGCCACGCTGGCCTCGGCCCAGGCGAGGAGGTCGCCGCGCAGGCTTCCGGTGTCGGCCAGCGGCGAGTCCCGTTCGAGGCGGGTGGTGACCATGTCGGCCAGGAGTTCGTTCAGGCTGCCCCAACGCCGGTAGAGGCTGGTGTGGTTGACGCCCGCGCGGTGCGCGATCGCGGGGATGCCGAGCTCTTCGCCCGCCGGGTCGGAGAGCAGGTCGACGACCGCCTGGTGAACGGCCTCGCGGACCTGTTCGGGGCTCCGGCGGAGGCGGGCGGCGGGCTGCTTCGGTGTCGGGGCCGACGGTGGGGCGGGCTGCGGAGTCGGATCTGGAGTCGCAGTCGTCTTCGGAGTCGTCTTCGGAGTCACCCCCACATCGTAAGCACAGATGTTTGCTTCATGGCGCCCGGAGGGTCTACAGTTCCCGCATCAAGCACAGATCCGTGCTTAACGTCTTCGAGGAGAGTGCGGGCGATGAAGCAGCTGCTGTTCCCGAACAACATCCAGTTCTGGTACGAGACCCTGCGGTCGATGAGTCACATCGCCTACGGCGGCGCGGACTTCGGCGAGGTCGTCGCGACCGCAGGGCGGATCACCGAAGGCGACTACGCCAGCTGGTACACCGAGTGGCTGGCCACCGCAGACCGGGTGGCCGGCGAGGCGGACAAGGCGCTGGCGGCCGGCCACCGGGTGAGTGCCAGGGACGGCTTCCTGCGGGCGTCGAACTACTACCGGTCGGCCGAGTTCTTCCTGCACGGCCACCCCTGCGACCCGCGGCACGACCACGCCTACGACCGCAGCGTCGCCTGCTTCCGCTCGGCGGCCGCGCTGTTCACCCCGGTCATCGAGCCGGTCGAGATCCCGTACGAGGGCACCACCCTGCCGGGCTACCTGTACCGCGTCGACGACTCCGGGACGCCGCGCCCGACGCTGATCATGCACAACGGCTTCGACGGCACCGCCGAGGAACTGCACTTCTTCGGGGCGATGGCCGGCGTCGAGCGCGGCTACACCGTGCTGGTCTTCGACGGTCCCGGCATGCCGGGACCGCGCCACCATCAGGGCCTGGTCTTCCGCCCCGACTGGGAGAACGTCATCACCCCCGTCGTGGACTTCGCCGAGACCCTCCCCGACGTCGACAACAGCCGCATCGCGCTGGCCGGCATCAGCATGGGCGGCATCCTCGCCCCGAGGGCCGCGGCCTTCGAGCACCGGCTGGCCGCGCTGATAGCCGTCGACGGCCTCTACGACCTCGGCCAGACCGCCGTGCGCAACATCCCCGGCACCCGTGCCGAAGCCGAGCAGGCCCTGCGCGCCGAGTCCGCCCCGGAACTCGACGTCGCCATGGAGCGGATCATGGCAGAGGACCCGATCGCCCGCTGGGCGATCAACCACGGCATGTACGTCATGGGCGTCGACACCCCTCGGGCCTTCAACGCCTCCTACCTCGACCACACCCTGGCCGGCGGCATCGCCGAGCGGATCCAGTGCCCCACCCTGGTCTGCGACGCCGAGGAGGACATGTTCTTCAAGGGCCAGCCCGAGCAGCTCTACGAGCACCTCACCTGCCCGAAGACCCTGATGCTGTTCACCACCGAGGAGGGCGCCGGAGCCCACTGCCACCCCGGGGCCATGCGGTTGACCCAGGCCCGCATCTACGACTGGCTCGACGACACCCTCGGGGCGACCGCCTGAGCCGCCTGAGTCGCCTGAGCCGCCTGAGTCGCCTGAGTCGCTTGAGCCGCCGGCGCCCCGGCGCGCCCCGGCTTGATCCGCCGGGGCGGCCCGGGCGGCCCGGCGGCCGCTCAGCGGCTCGCGGGGTGCCCCGCCCACACCGCGGGGGTGTGCCCCGACCACGGGCAGGCCGCTTCGAGCTGCCCGGCGAGGCGGAACAGCAGGTCCTCGCGCCCGTACCCGGCGGCGAACTGCATGCCCACCGGCAGTCCCGTCGCGGGATCGTCGGCCACCGGCACCGACATGGCCGGCGTGCCCGCAAGGTTGAACGCCGCGGTGAAGGGCGAGAGGTCGAAGAGCCGGCGCAGCCAGCCGAGCCCGTCCAGGGCCTCCGCGCCGCGGCCGTGGGTGCCCAGGGGCACCGGGAGGTCGGGCACGGTCGGGGTGAGCAGGACGTCGTACGCCCCGAAGGTCGCCGCCAGGGTGCGGGCGACCCGGTTGCGGACGGCGAGCGCGTCCACCAGCTCGGCGCCGGTGACCCGGTGCCCGTAGTGGTAGCTGGCCAGGATCGGCGGTTCGAGGGTCGAGAGGTCAACCGGTCGGCCGGTGGTGGCGGCCAGTGCGTCGACCGACACCGCCAGGTTGGCCGTCCACTGGCGGGCGTTGGCCAGGACGAACTCCTCCCAGTCGACGCCGAGTTGGGGCGCGGCCTCGGCCACCCGGTGGCCGAGGGACTCCAGCAGGCGCACCGTGCGGGCGAGCGCGTCGGTCACCGGCGGCGCGGTGCGGCGCCCGCCCCAGGCGTGGGCCAGGACGCCGATCCGCAGCCGGCCCGGGTCCCGGCCCACCTCCTGGGCGTACGGGCGGGCGGGCTCCGGGGCGACGTACGGGTCGCCCGGCGCCGGACCGCCGACCAGGTCGAGCAGGACCGCGCTGTCGCGCACGGTGCGGCTGACGCTGCCGTGCACGGCCAGGCCGTTGAAGATCTCGTCCACGTCGGGCCCGACGGGTATCCGGCCGCGGGTCGGCTTCAGCCCGAACAGGCCGTTGTAGGCCGCGGGGATGCGGATCGAGCCCGCCGCGTCGGTGGCGTGGGCGAGCGGCACGATCCCGGCGGCGACGGCCGCGCCCGCGCCGCCGCTGGAGCCGCCCGCGCTGCGGGTGAGGTCCCAGGGGTTGCGGGTCGGGCCGTACAGGACGGGCTCCGTCGTGGTGCTGTAGGCCAGCTCCGGGGTCGCGGTGCGCCCGAAGGTGACCAGTCCGGCCCGGCGCAGACGGGACATCAGGGTGGAGTCGGCGGCGGCGACGGTCCCGGCCGCCAGTCGGCTGCCGAGTTCGGTGCGCCGACCGGCCACGGTCACCCCGAGGTCCTTGACCAGGAACGGGACCCCGGCCAGCGGGGTGCTGCCGGGGTGGGGCCGGTCGTCGGCCGGCCAGGTCTCCACGACGGCGTTGACCTGCGGGTCGACGGCCCGCACGGCCTCCCGGGCGGCCGCCGCCACCTCGGCGGGGGACACCTGCCCCCGGGCGATCAGGTCGGCGAGCCCGACCGCGTCGAAGCCCGCGTACTCCTTGACGTCCAACTGGATCACTCCTGGAATCGAGAACGGTACCGACTGGTCCCGGGCGATACCGATTGGTATCGCCCGAGACGGACTGGTACCGTAGCAGGCGGCGAAGCCCGGGCAGTACAGGAAGCACGGGCAGTGCAGGACACGCAGCAGCGAGCGGCCGGAGGCCCGGAACAGCCATGACAACCCCCGCCCGGCGACCCGGCCGGATCGCCAAACTCCCGCCCCGCGAGCGCATCCTCGACGCCGCCGAGGAGCTGTTCCAGAGCGAGGGCATCCGGCGGGTCGGCGTCCAGGCCATCGCCGAGAAGGCCGAGACGACCAAGATGGCGATCTACCGCCACTTCGAGACCAAGGACGCCCTCGTCTCGGAATGGCTGCGGATCGTCGCCGCCGACTACCGGGCCGCCTTCGACCGGGTCGAGGCCGAGCACCCCGGCCGGCCCAGGGAACAGATCCTCGGCCTGGCCCGCTTCATCGCCGACGGACTGCCCGCCGTCTCGCACCGGGGCTGTCCCTTCATCAACTCCATCGCCGAACTGCCCGACCGCGACCACCCCGCACGGCAGGTCATCGAACAGCACAAGCAGCACCAGACCCGCCGCCTGGTCGACCTATGCGTCCGGGCCGGACTGCCCGACCCCGAGCAGACCGCCGCCGAGATCACCTTCCTCCTCGAAGGAGCGCAGGTCAGCGCCCAGAACGGGGGCATCGACCGGCCGGGCGAGCGGCTGATGCGTATCGTGGAGGCGATCGTGGACCGGGCCGCAGCGCCCGCGCCGAGCGCTCGCTGACGCCGGAGCCGGAGTGCCCCGCCGCAGGGGCACTCGGGCCCGCCGCCGCCGTGCCGCCGCCACCGTCCTCGGGCTGCTCGGCACGGCGCTGTTCCTCTTCCCCGCCGTCGCCCGGCTGCCCGCGGGAGGCAGGCGCTGCTCCGGGAGGTGGACGATCTCGTGCATTTGGCAGCTCTGACCTGCGCAAACAATAATGACGACCGTCGATTTCGAATCAACTGCGGAGGAACCAGAGCTGTGCGAGTGACGGGGAGGGGCATCGTGGCGGCGGCCGCGGGGGCGGCGCTCACGGTGGTCCTGGTGGGCTGCGGTGGTGGAGAGTCCCACAGCAGCACGGCGGGTGCGAGCCCGGCCGGGGACAAGGCCGCGAACAACGCGAGCAAGCGGACCGACGCTCCGACCGTGCTGATGGCGGCGGCCAAGAAGACCGCGGAACAGGCCTCGTACCGGACGATCCAGACGGGGGAGGGTGGCTCCGACAAGTCCGAGATGCTGTTCCAGCGGCAGCCGTACGCCTCGGCCATCACGTCGTGGGGCGAGAAGACCGCGGACAACCCCACTGGCGTCACCCAGGTGATGGTCACGGGCGACGTGGGCTTCATGAAGTCGGGCCAGATCCCGGGCGACCGCTGGTACCGCATGGACAAGCCCGCGACCGGCGGCGCGTCCAACGCGCGGGCGGCGGGATCCGTCAACGAGGTCGCGGGCGCACTCGCCGCCACCGGGTCCACCTCGTGGGTCGGCGAGGAGCAGGTGGGCGGCCGTCCGGCCGACCACTACCGCGGCACGGTCGTCTTCGAGGAGCTCGCCCGCTACACCGGGCCCGCCATCAACGACGAAGTACGCGACTACTACGTCCAGTTGGCCAAGCGGCGCGGCGAGACCTCGGGAGTCCTCGACATCTGGGTCGGCAAGGACGACCTGGTCCTGAAGTCCCAGCAGGTCACCAGCGGCAGCAAGGGCCAGGCCCAGCTCCTCGAGGAGTACTCCGACTTCGGCACCGTCCCGGCCATCACGGCACCCCCGGCCGAAACCGTCGGCACCTGGGACGAGTTCCTCGCCGGCATGGCCAAGCACTAGTAGTACGTCGTCGGGCCTGAAGTGGCCTGGGCGGACCCGCCGTTGCCTGGCCAGGCGCCCGCTCGGCGAGCCTGCCGAGCGCCTCCACCAGGGTGCCCGACTGCGCCTGCTCCACACCGCCCGGCACGTCACCCCCACGGCCCGGGCGCCGCACGGTGAAGCCCTCGGGCGGCCGGGCTCGTACACAGCCCGGCCGCCCGACATTCCAGCCGCCCACAGCCGGCACGCGTCAGAATCACGGCGCTGCGGTCGGCATGTCGGCCCCGACCGCCACGACCGAGGGCGGACAACGGCTGCTATACGGGCGCAGTGTCTGTTCCCCCCCGGATCGGTGTGCCTTCCGGCATCCGGGGCGGCCGGAGGGCGGGCGTCAGTTCTGCCGGGCTCGGAGCGCGGCGACGCCCCGGGCGAGGTCGAAGGCGGTGACGGGGTCGCGTTCGTTCGTCCATGGTTCCGCGCCGCACCAGGGGCCGATGCGGCGGAACTGCTCCAACGCGGCGCCGTAGCGTCGTGCCTTGACCAGGTAGTGGGCCAGGAGGTGCCGAAGGTGGTACAGGCTCTGGTCGTCGTCGGGGGCCTGGTTCAGTGACCGGGCGACGGTTTCCAGCAGGTCCTTGGCCGTGCGTGAGGACGGCAGGGCCGAGGGGCCGGAGCGTCGGGTGAGTTCGTACAGCGCGTGCAGGTAGACCCCGGCGAGCGGGCTGCCGGCCGGGGCCTTGCGCGCGCTGCGTTCGGCGAACTCCATCATCAGCTTGTTCGTGCCGGCCCACTTCGCGCACCAGTACTGCAGGGCCTGGCAGTGGCCCTCGTAGTGGTGCGGGGCGCGGGTGAGGAGCTCCTTCCAGAGCCGGCGGAACTCGTCATGGTCGTACCGGAGCCCGCGGGCGGCGGTGACCATGACGACCCAGGGGCCCGGGTCCTCGGGCGCGAGCGGGGCGGCCTTCCGGGCGGCGTCCATCGCGGCGTTGAGCTGGACCATGAATCGGGCCATCCGGCCGGCCGGGACGTCGTGCGCATAGTCGTTGCCGCGGATCGCCCATGCGCGGTGCAGGAGTTGCCGGGCGTGGACGGTGGCGGCGGTACAGTCCTGCGGCCGGGCCCGGAGCCAGGTCTCCAGCCAGGCATCGTCCTCGTCGGCGAGCTGTCGCAGGAGTTCCTGCCGGGACCAGCGTTCGTCCCAGTCCTGGCCGGCGGCTTCGACGAAGGCGGACGCTGATCGCCAGTCGCCTCCCCACGCCTCGTCTGCGACGGCCTGGACCTCCTTGGAACGGTGAGCGGACTGGGGCGGCCCGGCCCGGTGCGCGTCGAGCTGCTCGCGCGGCGGCAGCCCGTGGGCGGCCGGGTCGAAGCGGGGACGGACCCAGAGCGCCAGGCCGGCCTGCCGCAGGCGCGAGCCGACCCGAAAGCGATAGGCGAGCGGGACGAGACCAACGGCTATCACGAGGAGGAGATTCACCGGGTGATCATCCTGGGAACCGTCGCAACTGACAACAGCCGTCATCGAGGAGCCCTGCGGACGAGTGGACAGGTCTCGACGATCTTGAGGATAGGCACGTGCCCCTGCAGGGCAGGACCCGCGCCACCGCCCACGGCCGCCACGAGATCTGCCGCATCAAGACCTGCACCGTCGCACGCGGCCTCGCTGCCCCCCGGCGCCCACTCGCCATCTTCGGCGTCACGTGATCGAACCTGACCGCCCGAACGACGCCACCCTGGTGGCCGCGGGACAGGCCCTAACCTGCCAGCCGGGCGATGTCATCGGCGATATCGCCCAAGGGGCCGACCGTGCCGATCGAACGGAACCAGTCCCACAACTCGACCGCGTGGTAGAGCCGGTAGAGTTCGAGCCGCTCGACGGCGTCGGTGGGAAGCGGCCCGTAGCCTTCGAACAGTGCGCTGCGTTCGGCCTCACCGCGTCCGAGGGAGTAGTAGTCGGTCTTGGCCAGGTCGATCAGCGGGTCCGCGGCGATCGCGTTCTCGACGTCGATCACCCCGGTCACCTCCCAGCCAGCCGAACGCCGTGCGACGAGCACGTTGCCCTCGTGCAGGTCGTTGTGGCAGAGCACGGCGGTCCCGCAGTTGTCGAACAGCGCACCGTCACGCTCGACCCGCCGCGCGACCGCGTCGTGCAGCCGGCCGTCGCCGCCCAGCGACTTGAACTCCGTGAGCTTCTTGGCGAATTGGCGCCGCATATGGCTCCCGTTGTCGAAGCGCGGATCGAGGATGCGGTCGGTCATATAACCGTAGGCCTCCTGGCCGATCTGATGAATCGTGGCCAAGGCGGCGCCCATCTCCCGGTAGAACGACGGAATTCGTGCCGAGTCCAGATCCTTCGACGCCTCGGACAACGGGCGCCCCTCCAGCAGGCTGAGCACCGTGACGGCCCGACCTCCAGGCCCTCCGCCCGGCGTGTGGTGCAGCACGCTGGGCACCGGCAGGGATCCAAGGCTCGCGAGCATCCGATAGACGCGGACCTCCTTCGCCTGCTTCCACGCCCACTCGGGCGCATACACCTTGAAGATCGCGCAGTGGGTTGGATCAGCACAGCGCATCTCGTACACCGCGCTCAACTGGCCGCCCGTGCGCGGCACCGCTTCGATGACCTCGGCGTCGGGGAACACCTCCCGCAGCAGCCTTTCGGCCCACACCATCCGGGGAGGCAACTGATCCGATTGCGACATGCGTGGACCCTACGCATCGGGGTGCAGCACAGCAATCGGTTATCACGCGCTGTCCGCCGACAGACCCGGGCCGGTCCCACTGCCGGAGCCGGCCGAGAGACCATCGCGGCAGCAGCGGAGCCACCCGCCCCCACAGGTCGTCCGGAACAAGCTCAACACGCACTCGGGCGCCCTGCCAACCAAGATCGTCAAGTGCAAGGCCTACCGCTCAGCTCATTCTGAGCCGATCGGTAAGCGGTGCGCCTGACCCGGTCCGGTCACCGGGTGCTTCGGGGGCACTGTCCCGATCCTGTCACCGGCGCGTACTGGAATGGTGAGGGTCAGTCAGGTGACTGGTGCAAGCGATAGGTTCAAGATCGCAGACAGTCGGTCTGCTGTTCGACCCCACGACAGGTTGCTCCGAAGGGCTGGAAACCGCTCAATGAATCGTATAACGCGCTTGTCGGCCGTCATGGTCGCCGGTCTCTCGGCCGCTCTTGTCACCGGTTGCTCGAGTGGGAGCTCGCCCGCGTCCGACCAGGCGACCCAGTCGGTCGCCGTAACGAGACAGCCCGCAGCCCCGAGCGGTCAAGCCGCGCCGATCGAGGCCAAGGGCGACGGCAGCGGCACCCTGACACTGAGTGGGAATCACGGTGTATTCAAGTTCGACAGCGTGAGCTGCGCCGGCTCCAGGGACGTCTCTGGCAAGCTGGTCGCGACCGCGGGAAGCAAGGATGACGAAAAGGTCAGTGCCATCCTCAGCTTCGGCGGCGACGGGAAGTTCAACCTGCTCCTGACGAACGGCGACGAGGCTACCCCGGTGCTCTGGGCCGGTGAGGCGTCGACCGGCGCGACGGCGAGTCGGACCCTCGACACCGTCACGCTCAACGCCCTTCCGGTCACGGCCGCCACAATGGCCGGAGAGACGGATGGCATCACGGCCAGCGGCAAGCTGACCTGCGGGTCGACGGACGCGCTGCTCTGACCGTGGCCGAGTCGGGCGGGCCTCCCTCCCGCCTCTTCCGGGCGTGCGACGTGCGACGCCGGGCAGTGTTTGAAGAGCGTTTCGCCCGGTAGATGGTGTCTGATCCCGGGTCAGGTTCCGCGCCAGTTGGGCGTGGTTTCCTGGGTGAGTCGTCGGCGCATGAGGTCGATCGGAGCCGCCCGAGCCCGAGCCCGCGCCCGCGGCCGGGTCGGCGGGCGGCCCGGCATCGCCATCCCGAGATCATCCGGGCCTGCCACTTGCAGAAGCAGTTGCGGCTGATTCGCCGGCTGGCCCACGCGGTCGACGAGCAGCGGGCCGTCACAGTCCGAGGCCTGTCCGCTGGTCGGACAGCTTCTCCGCCGACCGCCGCCGAGGCGCAGCGGTGGCGACAGCCGGGGAGAGCGCGGCGAACCCCAGGTGATGGGCTCTTGGATCCGCTCCGCGCAAGGCTGTCACCAGCCGGGGTAACGGTCCCGCCAGTGCGGGTCGCGGGGCGGTACGTGGTTGCCGCCGCCGGGGGAGTCGAGGTCCTGCTGGAGCGGGTCTCGGGCCAGGGCGTCGAGCATCCAGGCGAGTTCGGGCCGGCTCGGCAGCTCGGCCGGCAGCGCGTCGACGCCGTGCGCGGCACCGAGCGGTGCCCCGGTGGTGGAGGCCGCCGAGTTGTCGTTCTCCGCGAGGCAGCGGACACCACGATCAGTGTGCGCGGTTTCGACCTGCGCCTGGTCCGTGCCGTCCGCGGCGCCGGAGGCCCGCACTATGGCCTCGATAGATATTTAGGTTAGCCTTACCTTATGCACTCTGCTTCATTGGCCGCGACCACGGCCGGATACGCCATGCCCCAGCTCTGGCGGATCCTCACCAAGACCGGCTACTTCCTCGGCCTCAGCGGGGCCATCGGAGCCACCGTCACCTATGTGACCGCCGTGCGCCCCGCCCTGCGTGCTCCGGAATCGGGCGCCGGGGACGCCGAGGTCCTGCGGAGGCGGTCTGCCGGTTTCCTCACCTGGGCCGGAGCGCTCCTGCTGGTCACGGGCTACTTGCAGCTCGCCGCCCGCGTCGCCCGAGCCGGCAAGGGCATGCCCTTCGGTGACGCGCTCGCCCCTGGTCGGATCCGGGACTTCCTTCAGGCGCCTGCGGCCAAGGGCGCCTGGATCGCCCAGGGTACCGTCTATCTGGTCCAGAACGCCGTCCTGGTCGTGACCGCCGCCGCACTGATCGCCCTCTTCGCGCCGGCCGCCCGCCGTCACGTCGACCGGATCGCCCTCGCCGCGCTGCCGCTCTCCCTCGCCGTCACCCTGATCGGCGCCGTGCCGACCACCGCCCCCGTCGGGCTTGACGGGTGGCTGAACCTGGTCTTCGACCAGGCCCACATCGTGTCCGGTGTCGTCTGGCTCGGCGGCCTGGCCCTGCTCGTCGTCCTGGCCGGCACCCGCAAGCGCCTCGGTGGGGGCGCCGGGCTGCTGTGGGCCGACCTGTGGCGGCGCTTCGGCTTCGTCGCCATGGTCTGCGTCGGCGCGGTCACCGTCTCCGGACTGTGGCTGAGCTGGCGGCACGTCGGCGGGATCTCCCAGCTGTGGACCACCGGGTACGGCATCGCCCTGCTCGTCAAGATCGCTTTGGTTGCCGGGCTGGTCGCCGCGGGTGCCTTCAACCAGTTCTGGTTGATGCCCCGGATCGCCCGGGCGCGTGCTGCGGACGACAGTGCCTCGCTGCTGCACCTGACGCTCCGGCACTTCCCGAAGGTCGTCTGGGGCGAGGTCGTCCTCGGCGTCGCCGTGCTCGCCGTGATGCCGTTCGTCTCCGGCTCGGCCCGCACCGAGGCCGGCAGTCCGAAGGCCGTCTCCTCCGGCACCGTCTTCGCCGGCGGCGCCGCTCTCGCCATCGCGCTGGCCGTCTCCCTGTATGCGACGGCGAAGGCGTCCGACGCCCTGGCCCGCCGGTCGGCCGCATCTGAAGCTGCCTGACCTGCCAGTCGTTCCACCGAGCAACGCGAGGATGCCCCGGCTTTCAGGTCGGGGCATCCTCGCGTTGCTCGGTGGAGGAGCAGCGTCGGCCCGAAGATAGCGTGCGCGAAGCACGCAATCTGTAGTACGGTGCATATGCGTGCTCGAAGCACGCACATTCCGTCGAAACGCGAACCCCAAGGGGACCGTCATGACCACCGTCAGCACCCACACCGACGCCCGCGCCGCCCTCACCGACCTGCTCCTCACCCCCGGCCTCGACCTCGACGAAGCCGCCGACCGGCACTTCACCCCCGACTACCGCCAGCGCACCGACGGGAGCTGGGCGGACCGCACCGAGTTCCTCGCCCACATCGCCCACCTGCGCACGGTCGTCGCCGGCGGCTCGGTCGAGGTGCACGACGAACTCTCCTCCGGCGACCTCTACGCCGACCGCCACACCATGACCATCACCAAGACCGACGGCTCCACCGTCCGCATCGAGGTCTACCTCTTCGCCGAGTTCGCCCCCGACGGCCGCTTCCGCCGCATCGAGGAGACCACCCTCATGCTCGAAGGCTCCGACGCCGACCGGAACCTCGGCAGCGCCCGCTGACCCGCACACCCACCTGACGCCACCTACCTGACGCCACCTGACGCCCGAGGCCGCCCCGGCCCGGCACAACGGCGCGCCGCCGTCACGGCGCACCGCCCCAACACCGAGAGGAAGTGGTCGACATGCTCGACGTGCTCATCGCCGGGGCCGGCCCGGTCGGGCTGTGGCTCGCCGCGGAGCTGCGCCTGCACGGGGTGGAGGTGACCGTCGTGGAACGCCGGGCGGCACCGGACGGGCGCTCGCGCGCGGTCGGCATGCAGGCCGGCACGCTGGACACCTTCGCCACCCGGGGACTCGCCCAGCGGTTCATCGACCGCGGCACCCCGGTGCCGACCGGCCACTTCGGCGCGGCGACCACCCGCCTGGACTTCTCCACGGTCGGGGCGGTGCACCCCTTCATGCTGGCGCTCGGTCAGTCCGTCACCGAACAGCTCCTGGAGGAGCACGCGCTCGCCGTGGGTGCCCGGGTACTGCGCGGGCAGGAGGTCGTCTCGCTCACCCAGGGGCCGGACGCCGTCGAGGCGGTGATCCGGGCCGCCGGTTCCCACCGGAGCGTCCGGGCCCGCTGGGTGGTGGGCTGCGACGGCACCCGCAGCGCGGTGCGGCAGGCGGCCGGCATCGACTTCCCCGGCCAGGACAGCACGCTGACCGGGTGGCTCGCCGACGTCGAACTCGACGACCCGCCCACCGCGCCGCTCGCCGCCACCGGGCCGGCCGGCTCGTTCCTGGCGGCCCGGATCGGCGACGGCGTCCACCGGCTGGCGGGTCTGTCCACGGCCACCATGCACCGCGGCACCGGCGAACCGCTGACGCTGGAGGAGGTGCGCGAGCAGACCCGCGCGCTGCTGGGACGGGACCTGGGCATGCGCAGCCCCCGGTGGCTGTCGCGCTACGGAAACGCCACCCGACAGGCCTCGCGGTACCGGGCCGGACGGGTCCTGGTGGCCGGGGACGCTGCGCACATGTTCTTCCCGGCGGGTGGGCAGGGCATGAACCTCGGCATCCAGGACGCCGCCAACCTGGGCTGGAAGCTGGCCGCCACGCTCCAGGGCCGGGCACCCGACGGACTGCTCGACAGCTACGACACGGAGCGCCGGCCGGCCGCCCGCGCCGTCATCGACAACACCCGCGCGCAGCTCGCGCTGTTCGCGGCGGCGACCCCGGAGCAGATCGCGCTGCGCGAGGTCTGCTCCGCCGCACTGGCCGAACCGCGGACCAACCGGCAGTGGGCCCGCAGGATCGCCGGCTTCGACGACCCGCTCCCGCCCGGCACCGCACCCGACGCACACCCGCTGACCGGCACCCGACTGGCCGGCCTCGCCCTGAACGCGGCCGACGCGCCCACCGCCCACCCGCTGATGCACCACGGCCGACCCCTGCTTCTTGACCTCGACGGGACACGGACACCGTGCACCGCGCCCGGCCTGGACCGGCAGGCGGCAGCCGTCAACGCCGAGTCATCGCACCCGGCCTGGCGGGACGTCACCGCCGTCCTGATCCGTCCGGACGCCCGGATCGCCTGGGCCGGCACCGACCCCGACCCGCAGCGCCGCGCCGCGGACTGCCGCACCGCCCTGCGTGCCCTGTCCCGTCTCGTCTGAGCCGGCCGTGGGTGGGGCGCGACGCCGGTCTACCGGTGATCTGGCCTGCCGCCGGCAGCAGTCGGGCCCCGGCCGGGCGG
This sequence comes from Kitasatospora sp. NPDC096128, assembly GCF_040303105.1. Lineage (NCBI taxonomy): Bacteria > Bacillati > Actinomycetota > Actinomycetes > Kitasatosporales > Streptomycetaceae > Kitasatospora > Kitasatospora sp. NPDC096128. Next base: position 27,872 of record NZ_JBEOSP010000073.1, read on the forward strand.
GGCTCGGCGCCCTCGCCGACCGGTACCGCCCGTAGCACGCCACCTCTGTCAGCCGGCGCGCCCGGTCCGGCGGGCCGGCTCCTCCTGGCAACTGCCCTTCACCGGAGGTCGGTTGCCCGGTCCCGGACGGGGCGGCCATGGCATGATGGCAGGTCGGTACGCCGACGGACGGAGTCTCCTGTGAGCAGTCTCAACAAGGGCCTGGAGCGGATCGAAGTGGACCTGCTGTGGGATCCGAGTCCCGCCGGTACCGCGCCCCACGACCTGGACCTGATCGCCGCGACCTATGTCACCGACGGCCCGGACGGCGCCCCGGCCTATCTGGTGCATTTCGACAGCCGATCCCCCGACGGCACGATCACGCTGAACCGGGACAGCCGGGACGGCCGGGGCCTCGGCATCGACGAGCGCATGACCCTGGAACTCGACCGTCTCGCGAACCGCTACCGCAAGGTGGTCGTGGGCGTCGCGATCCAGCAGGGCGGCGGCCGGGTGACCTTCACGGACATAGCCCACCCCGCCGTCCGGATCCGGGAGCGGCACGACGAGCTCGCGGCGCTGGACCTCGCCGGTGTCGCCGGGGCGACGGCGGCGCGGGTCGCGGAGTTCGTCCGGGACGACTCGGGCGCCTGGAGGTTCCGGCCCGGCGTCCGCGGCTTCGACGCCGATCCGGCCACCTTCTCCCGGATCATGGGCAGTTGAGCAGTGGCCGGGCCGGACCGCGCGGCGCCGGCTCGCAAAGCGTTCCTCTTGTCCACGATTCCAACTTACCCGCCGCTTACGGGACGGCGCGCGTCG
>NZ_JBEOSP010000074.1:0-28318 GCF_040303105.1 Kitasatospora sp. NPDC096128
TTCAGACCGCCAACGGTCCCAGCCCCCCTCAATGAGGGTCGGCGGTCCGAAAATCACCCAGCCCCCGGAGCGCCCACCCCCGGAACCGCCCCCGGCCTCACCCACCCTCCCGAGAGCCCACCCCCACACCCCAGCCCCGCGCAGCGGAACCCCTCACCCCCGGAGCTAGGGTGCCCAGGTGGATCTGGATCTGGCACACGTACGAGCCTTCGTCACCACCGCCGAAGCCCTGCACTTCGGCCACGCCGCCGCCCGACTCGGCATCACCCAGCAGGGCCTGTCGAAGCGCGTCGCCCGCCTGGAGACCGCCCTCGAAGTGCGCCTCCTGGACCGCGACGCCCGCGGCGTGACCCTGACCGCCGCAGGCTCCCGCTTCCTGGAGCCCGCCCGACGCCTGCTGGCGCAGGCCGAGCAGGCGGTGGCAGCCGTGCGGGGGGCCGGACGGCCACTGCGGATCGACGTGTGGGGCCACCTGTACGCACCGATGCGCACCCTCGCGCAGGCGGTGGACGCGGCGCCGGGCCTGGAGGTGGAGCCGGTGCCGGGGCGGGACCTGCCGTCGGTGGCGGCGGCGCTGCTGCGCGGGGAGTCGGATGCCGGCTTCGGCCGGGTGCACGCCCTGCCGGACGGCACCGACGCCGGGTTGACGCACCGGCTGGTCCGCCTGGAGCCGGTGGACGCACTGCTGAGCGTGGACCATCCGCTGGCCGGCCGTGACGTCCTGAGCCCGGCCGAGCTGCGCGGCAATGTGCTGCGCTATCCGGCGGCGGTGGACCGCCTGGACTTCCTGACCCGCTTCGCCACCCGGTTCGGCATCGTCGACCGGGTCGGTTCGACCAATCTGGGCCTGGAGCACTTCCTGGACCAGGTCGGCGCGGATCCGGGCTGCTTCTCGCTCGTCCCCGCCGACGGCCCGCTGCCCGCCCGCCCGGACGTACGGACCGTCCCGCTCACGGACCCGACCCCGCTGTACGCCTGGTCACTGCTCTGGCGCACCGACCAGGACGGCCAACTGGACTCCCTGCTGAGGGCGTTCACCGCCGAGGCGGCCCGCAGCCGGTGGCTGGAGTACGACCCGGCCCGCGACTGGCTCCCGGACGCCGACGAGGCCGCGCTCCAGCCATGAGCCGGATCACCACCAGGTGGTCTGGGTCCGCAGCACCGATCCGTCCGCGGCGTAGGAGATCGCGGTGTTGTCGGTGGAACCCTGCCTGCGGACGACGGCGTACCAGTGGACCGGGGAGTCCCCGGCCCCGACCGGCACCGCCTCGACGGAGCCCCCGGTCTTCCATCTGACCGCCACCTTCGCGACCTCGGGCTGGACCCGGACGACCACCATGTCCGGACTGCCCGCCGTGCCGACGATGCGGTTGAGCATCACGCCACCGATGACGGCGTCCGTGTCGGGCTCCTCCACGCCGCCCGGGGCGGGGACCGACACCACGTAGTCGCCGGGCTGCCGCTTGCCGTCGACGATCAGGTAGATGTCGACCCGGTCGCTGGACGGGCCCCAGAGCGGGCCGCCCTGCTGGGGGTCCGGCGCCAGGCGCGGGTCGGCGGCGAGCCGCTCCTCCCCGATCAGCCGCCCCTGCTTGAGGCCGTCCTCCCGGGTGGCGGCCGCCGGCCACAGGGCGATCCAGGCCTCCAGGGCGTGCCCCTTCGTCGTGCCCTCGCCGACCTTGACCCGGACCGGCGTGAAGGGGTCCCGGGCAGCCCGGGACGGAGCGGCCGAAGCCACCGGTGAGACCGAAGCCGTCGGAAGGGCCCCCGGCCCGCCCGACACCCCCGGCCCACCAGGCACCCCCGGCCCACCCGGCGCGACCTCGGCCGCCGCGGCCACCGGGGAGGCGGCCCCCGCCGAGGCACCCCCGGGGAGCCGGCCGTACCCGCCGAACACCGTCCCCGCCCCGCCGAGCAGCGTCCCGGCCCCGCCGACCGCCACGACCAGCCCCGCGACCGCCGCGCCGGTCAGCAGCCGGCGCCGCCGCAGCCGGCGCCGCCCCCCGGCCAGCAGCCGGTCGTACGGCACCGGTCCGGCCTCGACGCTCTCGGCCAGTTCGCCCAGCTCCCAGGCGACGGTGGCCTCGGCCGCCTCCACGTCCTCGCGGCGGCCCCCGTCGTGGGCGGGCATGGACTCCGTACTCATCTGCTGCTACCTCCGATGCTGGTCAGTCCGTAGAGAGAGGAGGACTCCCGCAGTTTGGCCAGTCCCCTGGCGGCCTGGCTCTTCACCGTGCCGACGGAGCAGTTCATCGCGGCCGCGGTCTGGGACTCGCTGAGGTCCTCCCAGTACCGCAGGACGACGGCCTCGCGCTGGCGCGGCGGCAGTTTGGCGAGCGCCGTGAGCAGCACGGCCCGGTCGTCCGGGTCGGGGCCGGCCGGGGCGGGCCGGTCGGGGAAGGCCTCGACCAGGTACTCGGCCGGTCTGCGCCGGAACCGCCGGGCGTGCTCGTTGACCAGGATGCGGCGCACGTAGGCGTTCGGGTCGTCCGCCGCCCGGACCTTGTTCCAGTGGACGTAGGCCCGTTCCAGGGCCTGCTGGACCAGGTCCTCCGCGCCGTGCCGGTCCCCCGCCAGCAGGTAGGCCGTCCGCAGCAGCCGCGACCACGCACTGCCGGTGAACGCCCGGAACTCGTCGTCCCGAGCGGTCTCGTGGGCTCCCATGAGCACCTCCTCGCCCTCCAGAGTCCGAAACCACCACCGACCGTTGCCCGGCCCACTCCATGGACGCCTGCCACACCAACCCGCCGCACCCGCCCGCCACACCCCCCGCCGCACCCGCCCGCCGCACCCCCCGCCGCACCCGCCCACCACCGGGGCGCCCGGCGTTCGCGATTCCGCACCGGCGGCTGTGACACTGGAGGGGCTCGAAAACCGAGGTGCGCTCCGCCGTGCCTCCTTGCGAACCTAGAGGGATGCCCGCAGTGAGTTCTCCCGCAGTCCAGTCCGCCCCCGTCCCCGCCGAGGGTCCCGGAATCGGTGAGCTGGCCGCCCGCCTGCCCGAGCTGACCCTGCGCGACGAGGTGCGGATCGGGCGCCGGCTGGAGGGGGCCCGCCGGGTCCGCAAGCCGGAGGCCCGCCGGCAGATCGCCGCCGAGATCGCCGCCGAGATCGACCGCGCCGCGCTGCTGGTCGAGCAGCGCCGGGCCGCGGTGCCGAAGATCACGTATCCCGCCGAGCTCCCGGTCAGCCAGAAGAAGGACGACATCCTGGCGGCGATCCGGGACCACCAGGTGGTGATCGTCGCCGGTGAGACCGGTTCCGGCAAGACCACCCAGATTCCGAAGATCTGCCTGGAGCTGGGCCGCGGGGTGCGCGGTCTGGTCGGCCACACCCAGCCGCGCCGGATCGCCGCCCGGACGGTGGCGGAGCGCGTCGCCGAGGAGATGGACACCCCGCTCGGCGAGGCGGTCGGCTGGAAGGTCCGGTTCACCGACCAGGTCGGCCGGGACACCCTGGTCAAGCTGATGACGGACGGCATCCTGCTGGCGGAGATCCAGACCGACCGCGATCTGCGCCAGTACGACACCCTGATCATCGACGAGGCGCACGAGCGCAGCCTCAACATCGACTTCCTGCTGGGCTACCTCAAGCAGCTGCTCCCCCGCCGCCCCGACCTCAAGGTCGTGATCACCTCCGCGACCATCGACCCGGAGCGCTTCGCCCGGCACTTCGGCGACGCCCCGGTCATCGAGGTCTCCGGCCGCACCTACCCGGTCGAGGTCCGCTACCGCCCCGTCCTGGACGACGGCGAGGACGAGGCCGACGAGGCGGACCGCGACCGCGACCAGGTGCAGGCGATCTGCGAGGCCGCCCAGGAGCTGCAGGACGAGGGCCCGGGCGACATCCTGGTCTTCCTCTCCGGCGAGCGCGAGATCCGCGACACCGCCGACGCCCTCACCAAGCTGAAGCTGCGGAACACCGAGGTCCTCCCGCTGTACGCCCGGCTCAGCTCGGCCGAGCAGCACCGGGTGTTCCAGCGCTCCAACAGCCGCCGGATCGTGTTGGCCACCAACGTGGCCGAGACCTCGCTGACCGTCCCCGGCATCAAGTACGTGATCGACCCGGGCAACGCCCGGATCTCCCGCTACAGCCACCGCACCAAGGTGCAGCGGCTGCCGATCGAGGCGATCAGCCAGGCCAGCGCCAACCAGCGCAAGGGCCGCTGCGGCCGCACCTCGGACGGCATCTGCATCCGGCTGTACTCGGAGGAGGACTTCCTCTCCCGACCGGAGTTCACCGACGCCGAGATCCTGCGCACCAACCTGGCCTCGGTCATCCTCCAGATGACGGCGGCCGGCCTGGGCGACATCTCCGCCTTCCCGTTCCTGGACCCGCCGGACTCGCGCAACATCAAGGACGGCGTCCACCTGCTGCACGAGCTGGGCGCGCTGGACCCGGAGGAGAAGGACCCGCGCAAGCGGCTGACCCCGCTCGGCCGCAAGCTCGCCCAGCTCCCGGTGGACCCGCGGATGGCCCGCATGGTGCTGGAGGCGGACAAGAACGGCTGCGTGCGCGACGTCATGGTGATCGCCGCCGCGCTGTCCATCCAGGACCCGCGCGAGCGCCCGGCCGAGAAGCGCCAGGCCGCCGACGAGCGGCACCGCCGGTTCAACTCGGAGACCTCCGACTTCCTCTCCTACCTGGCGATGTGGCGCTACGTCCGGGAGCAGCAGAAGGAGCTGTCCTCCTCGGCGTTCCGCCGGATGTGCAAGTCCGAGTTCCTCAACTACCTGCGGATACGGGAGTGGCAGGACGTCTACACCCAGCTGCGCACCGTGGCGAAGCAGTTGGGCGTGACGATCGAGGAGCCGCACCCCGACGCCGAGCCGGACGCGGACCGGATCCACCAGTCGCTGCTGGCCGGACTGCTCTCCCACATCGGCCTGTTCGACGTGGAGAAGCGCGAGTACGGCGGCGCGCGCGGCGCCCGCTTCGCGGTCTTCCCGGGCTCCGGCCTGTTCAAGAAGCCGCCGCGCTGGCTGATGTCGGCCGAGCTGGTGGAGACCTCCCGGCTGTGGGCCCGGATCAACGCGAAGATCGAGCCCGAGTGGGTCGAGCCGCTGGCCGGGCACCTGATCAAGCGCAGCTACAGCGAGCCGCACTGGGAGAAGAAGTCCGGCGCGGTGCTGGCGTACGAGAAGGTGACCCTCTACGGGGTGCCGATCGTCGCCCAGCGCAAGATCAACTACGGCCGGATCGACCCGGAGCTCTGCCGCGAGCTGTTCATCCGCAACGCGCTGGTCGAGGGCGACTGGGAGACCCACCACAAGTTCTTCGCCGAGAACCGCAAGCTGCTCGGCGAGGTCGAGGAGCTGGAGAACCGGGCCCGCCGCCGGGACATCCTGGTGGACGACCAGACCCTGTTCGACTTCTACGACGCCCGGCTGCCCGAGGAGGTCGTCTCCACCCGGCACTTCGACTCCTGGTGGAAGAAGGCCCGGCACGAGCAGCCGGACCTGCTGAACTTCGAGAAGTCGATGCTGATCAACGACGCTGCGGACGGCGTCACCGAGGCCGACTACCCGGACCACTGGCAGCAGGGCAAGCTGCGCTTCAAGCTGACCTACCAGTTCGAGCCGGGCAGCGACGCGGACGGCGTGACCGTCCACATCCCGCTGCCGGTGCTCAACCAGGTCACCGCGGAGGGCTTCGACTGGCAGATCCCCGGTCTGCGGGAGGAGCTGGTCACCGCGTACATCAAGTCGCTGCCGAAGGCGGTCCGGCGCAATTTCGTACCGGCCCCGGACTTCGCCCGGGCGGCGCTGCGCGCGGTGAAGGACCGCCGGGAGCCGCTGCTGCCGTCCCTGGAGCACGCCCTCAAGCGCCTGACGGCCGTCACCGTGCCGCCGGAGGCCTGGGACGACGAACGGGTCCCGGAGCACCTCAAGGTCACCTTCCGGGTGGTGGACGGGAAGCGCCGGCTCGCCGAGTCCAAGGACCTGGAGGAGCTGCGGCTGAAGCTCAAGCCCAAGCTCAAGGAGACGCTCTCCTCGGCGGCCTCCGGGCAGGGCATCGAGCAGAGCGGGCTGACCGCCTGGCCGGCCGGGCTGCCGGTGCTCCAGCGCACCTTCGAGCAGCGCTCCCGCGGCCACTCGCTGCGCGCCTACCCGGCGCTGGTGGACGAGGGCGACGCGGTCGGCGTGAAGCTGTTCGACACCCCGCAGGCGCAGACCCGGGCGATGTGGGCGGGGACCCGCCGGCTGCTGATGCTGACCACCACCTCCCCGGCCAAGTCGATCCAGGGCCGGCTGGGCAACCAGGCCAAGCTGGCGCTCTCGCACAGCCCGCACGGCTCGATCGCCGCCCTGTTCGAGGACGTGGTCGCCGCCGCGACCGACCGGCTGATGACCCTGGCCGGCGGCCCGGCCTGGGACGAGGCGGCCTTCGCCAAGCTGCACGACAAGGTGCGGACGGACCTGTACGACCTGTCCGCGGACACCACGCTCAAGACGGCCACCGCGCTGATCGCCTTCCACAAGGCCTCGACCCGGTTGAAGTCGGTGAGCAGCCCGGTGCTGCTGAACGCGGTGAACGACGTCCGGCTGCACCTGGCCTCGCTGGTGCACCCGGGTTTCGTGACGGCCACCGGCTGGCAGCGGCTGCCCGACCTCAAGCGCTACCTGCTGGCGGTGGACCGCCGGCTGGAGGCGCTGCCCAACCACCCGCAGCGGGACGCCCAGCAGCTGCTGAAGGTCCAGCAGGTGCAGCAGGCCTACGGGGAGCTGCTGGCGGCGGTGCCGGCCGGGCAGCAGCCCTCGGAGGAGGTGCGGGCGATCCGCTGGATGATCGAGGAGCTGCGGGTCAGCTTCTTCGCCCAGGGGCTGGGCACGCCGAGCCCGGTCTCGGAGAAGCGGATCACCAAGGCGATGGAGGCGGCCCGGGCCACGCTGTGACCCCGGCGCCGCCCCTGAGCTGCGGGTGCGCGGAGGGGCCCTCGGGAGCCGGTTCGACCTGGGGGCCCCGCATGGGCTACAGTCTGTCTTGTTCGCAGCGCGGCAAGCGAGTGAACGAGATCAGAAAACTCTGGTCCCGTGGAGCAGTTGGTTAGCTCGCCACCCTGTCAAGGTGGAGGTCGCGGGTTCAAGTCCCGTCGGGATCGCCGCAGTGCGAGAGGCCCGGAATCGTCAAGGTTCCGGGCCTCTCGCTTTTTCGTCGTCCGGTCCTTACCCCGGACTAGGTCTAGACCACAAGTGGTGGACCGCGTGACGGTCGTCACCTGAACCCCCCGGGAACCCTCCCCGAAACGACCCGTTCCACACTCCACTAATTTAATATGTAAAATTGCACTGTTATTCACTGTAAATCCCCCCCGCATCACGTGCACCAAATCGTTATCCGGAGTTCAGCATTCCGACCGATCGGAAGCCCGCCCCCGGGTACGACAAAGGGGCCGCTTACCGGACCCGGCGGAGTCCGGTAAGCGGCCCCTTTAAAGAGCCTTTGGCCTATCAGGCCTCAGTGCGCTGAGCGGGAATCCCCGCCAGCAGAGCGCGCACCTCCGCCTCACGGTAGCGGCGGTGACCACCGAGCGTGCGGATCGACGTGAGCTTGCCCGCCTTGGCCCAGCGGGTGACCGTCTTCGGGTCCACGCGGAACATGGTGGCAACCTCTGCCGGCGTCAGCAGCGGCTCAGCATCAGGGGTACGAGCGGTCATGAGCGGCCTCCTCGGAGAACCGAACCAGGGCGGTTCTATCCTTCAAATTCTGCACCTTGGCCCGCGATGCCCGAAATGGCATAGACGGGCCGAGTCGGTTATAGGACGAACGGCTTGTCCTGGTGTCTACAACTACACCATCCGTCCAGCCCTATCGACCAAACCGCCAAAATTGACCCCTCACGGGTTCAAGGCCGACGGATGGCGATGGACCACCCCATAGCGGACAGTCACACGGCCGTGACGTCCGGTTACGAGGGGACCAGACCCTCCGTTTCCCCGCAAAGCACGCATCGACTCCAGAACCACCCAAAAGTGGGCACGCTCACGTGAAGTTGGGCTGGTTGTCCCATTTTTGCACATAGGGGTAAGTTCGCGTCAACGGTGAGTAGTGTCACGTTCGGCAGCTATTGACCCGAACCGGGACCTTGGTCGGCCCCCTTGTGGACCAAAGACCTCTTACAGTCATACACGGGCGGTCGGACGTCAGTTCGCGTGCCGCAACGCCAGCACCCGCCGCCACCGCCCCGTCAGCTCCCCGTACGCCCGCAGCGCCTCGGCGGTGTCCCCCGCCCGCAGCGCGCGCAGCCCGTCCTCCAGCTCCCCCGCCGAACGGTCCGCCAACAACCGCTCCGCCCCCAGCAGATGCACCAGCCCCCCGTAGTCCAGCTCCACCAGCGAGCGCGGGTGGAACTCCTCCAGCCACCGCCCGACCTGCTCCGCCCCCCGCACCAGCTCCCCCTCCGGTACCGCCTCGCGCAGCGCCCGGTAGGCCCGCGCCACCCGGCGCCGTGCCTGGGCCATCGGCACCAGGTAGAACAGCGCCGCCGGCCTCCCCCGCTCCCCTTCCCCCTCCTCCGTGCCCGCTCCCCCCGGAACGAAGCACCGGTCCTCGTCCCCGAACGGCAGGAACCAGCGCACCGGGACCTCCCACCGGCTGGTGAGGATCCACGGCCTGGCGTCCGGGTGCCCGGCCCGCCAGCGCTCCCGGTCCGCCTCGGCGGCCGCCCGGGTCACCGGCGGCACCGCGGTGTCCAGCAGCGCCACCGGAGCCCCCGCCCGCAGCTCCTCCAGCGCCTGCCAACTGCGCAGCCTGGTCGCCCACGGGCACACGTACAGTACGCCGTCCAGGATCCGCAGGTACGCCCGCCCGCTCTCCTGTTCCGGCAGCGCCCGGGGCGTGCGGGCGGCCAGCTCCGCGAGCGCCTCCCGCTGCTCCTCCAGCACCGCCGCCGCGACCGACTGCTCCGCCGCCGCGGCGTCCGGCCCGTGCTCCGCCGCGTAGGCCTGCCAGCGCGCCCGCTCGGGCTCCGGGTAGGCCGCCAAGGGCTCGTAGACGCGCAGGTGGGCGGCGTAGGGCGGCAGTACGGAGGTGCGCACGACGGTCACGTCCTGCATGGTCGCACGCGCCGCGCGGCCCGGGGAGGGCGCGACCCCGAACCGTTCGCGCCCGCACCGGAACACCCCTCTCGTCTCACCCCTCGGACAATGGGCGCAAGCTCGGACAAGAGGGCTGATCGGGCCCGCGCGCGCGACTATTCTTCGCCCCAGACGCCCGCACCACAGCAGCGGGCCCTCGATACTGGAGTCACCACAGTGACCGACGTACAGACCCCCGCCACGCACCCCGCACCCGGTGTGCTCAGCAGGATCTTCCGCACCGAGCAGGACGGCGCCCCCGGCGACGGCCACGAGCAGGTCGTCCTCTGCCACGACCGCAGCTCCGGGCTCAAGGCGATCATCGCCATCCACTCCACCGCGCTCGGCCCGGCCCTCGGCGGCACCCGCTTCTTCCCGTACGCCTCCGAGGAGGCGGCCCTGGAGGACGCGCTGAACCTGTCCCGCGGCATGTCCTACAAGAACGCGCTGGCCGGGCTCGACCTCGGCGGCGGCAAGGCCGTCATCATCGGCGACCCGAACAAGGACAAGAACGAGGCGATGCTCCGGGCCTACGGCCGCTTCGTCGAGTCGCTGCGCGGCCGCTACATCACCGCCTGCGACGTGGGCACCTACGTCCAGGACATGGACGTCATCGCGCGCGAGACCGAGTTCGTGACCGGCCGCTCGCCCGAGCACGGCGGAGCCGGCGACTCGTCCATCCTGACCGCCTTCGGCGTCTTCCAGGGCATGCGCGCCAGCGCCCAGGCCCGCTGGGGCCAGCCGACCCTGCGCGGCAAGCGGGTCGGCGTCGCGGGCGTCGGCAAGGTCGGCCACTACCTGGTCGGCCACCTGGTCGCGGACGGCGCCACCGTCGTCGTCACCGACCCCTTCGAGGCCGCCGTCAACCGGGTGCGCGCCGCCCACCCCGAGGTGGAGGTGGTCGCCGACACCACCGCCCTGCTCCAGGCCAAGCTGGACGTCTACGCCCCCTGCGCCCTCGGCGGCGCGCTGACCGACGACGTGGTCGGGGCGCTCGGCGAGTCCGGCACCTCGATCGTCTGCGGCGCGGCCAACAACCAGCTGTCCCACCCGGGCGTCGAGAAGGACCTGGCCGACCGCGGCATCCTCTACGCCCCCGACTACCTGGTGAACTCCGGCGGCGTCATCCAGGTCGCCGACGAGATCGACGGCTTCAACTTCGAACGGGCCAAGAACAAGGCCACCAAGATCTTCGACACCACCCTGGAGATCTTCACCCGGGCCGCCTCCGACGGCATCCCGCCGGCCGTCGCCGCCGACCGCCTCGCCGAGAAGCGGATGCGCGAGATCAGCGCGCTGCGCACGGTCCTGCTGCCGGGCTCCCGCCGCGGCTGATCCGGCTGTCGGATCCGGCTCGGCCGGACCCCTCCCGGGCGTCGGACGCGCGGGGGGCCGTCACCTTCGGCCCCCCGCGCATCACAATGTGGAACCGGATTCTCACTTCTCCGCCCGAACGGGTGATCCGAGGCCCCCCTAGGGGGGATAATCAGTCCTGGAACGACGGACCCCGAACACCTCCGGACAGCGAGCAAAACGCCGCAAAACCTCCCCTGACCTGGGAAGACCTGGTCTCGGGCGCGGTCGGTGCGCGCCACGTCACAACCACGACGTACCGTCCAGCGGCGGAAACAGGTACCGTTAATGCTCCAAGGGACGGTCCTCCCATTCGGGCAGGCCGGTCCTGATCATGAACACGTGTCAGACTCGGGGCCGTGAGCCCCATCGTTGAGGGGGTCGACCCATGGGGCGCGGCCGGGCCAAGGCCAAGCAGACGAAGGTCGCCCGCGAGCTGAAGTACAACAGCGGCGGGTTCGACGCTAACCGTCTGTCCAACGAGCTGGGCGTATCGCCGTCCACCGCTTCGATCGAGCCGGAGCCGATCGAGGAGGAGGAGGACGACGACCCGTACGCGGAGTACGCCGCCCGCTACGCCGACCTCGACGACGACGGCGACACCGAACCGGGCACCGGGCCGTCGCAGGCCTCCCGCCGCTCGTAACCGCAGCTTCGCCTGACCGGTCCTGACGCCCCCCTGGGCGCCGGACCGGTCTTCGGCGTTCCTCCTGACCGCCTGCTCGCCTCCCGGGCGCTCTGCCCCGGTGCCGACGGTCGGCGCTCCCCCTCGGCACCGGCCCGCCCCTTCGGCTCGGGGCGGATCGGCCGGCCCGCTGAGGAGCGCTGAACGCCCCTGACGTGCGCGAGGGCCCCTCCGGTGCACCGGAGGGGCCCTCGCGCGTGACGACGGGCCGTCAGCCCGCGGTGAAGCCCTCGTAGGCGTTGTACAGGGTCGCGCCGGCCTCGTGCTCGTCGGTGCGGTCGACGATGTCACCGAGCAGCCAGGCCTCGACGCCGCGGTCCTCCAGGATCGACAGCACCGCGTCCACCGAGTGCGGCGGGACGACGGCGACCATGCCGACGCCCATGTTGAGCGTCTTCTCGATCTCCAGGGTGGCCACCTTGCCGACCTCGGCGACGGTCCGGAAGACCGGCAGCGGGGTCCAGGTGCCGCGGTCCAGGCGGGCGTGCAGGCCGTCCGGGATCACCCGGGCCAGGTTGGCCGCCAGGCCGCCGCCGGTGACGTGCGAGAAGGCGTGCACCTCGGTGGCGCGGGTGAGCGCCAGGCAGTCCAGCGAGTAGATCCGGGTCGGCTCGAGCAGCTCCTCGCCGAGGGTGCGGCCGAACTCCTCGACCTTGCGGTCCAGCTTCCAGCCGGCCTCGTTCAGCAGCACGTGGCGGACCAGCGAGTAGCCGTTGGAGTGCAGGCCGGAGGCGGCCATCGCGATCACCACGTCACCGGCCCGGACCCGCTCCGGGCCCAGCAGCGCGTCGGCCTCGACCACGCCGGTGCCGGCGCCCGCGACGTCGTACTCGTCCGGGCCGAGCAGGCCCGGGTGCTCGGCGGTCTCGCCGCCCACCAGGGCGCAGCCGGCCAGCGCGCAGCCCTCGGCGATGCCCTTGACGATCGAGGCGACCCGCTCCGGGACGACCTTGCCGACGCAGATGTAGTCGGTCATGAACAGCGGCTCGGCGCCGCACACCACGATGTCGTCCACGACCATGCCGACCAGGTCGTGGCCGATGGTGTCGTGCTTGTCCATGGCGGCCGCGATGGCCACCTTGGTCCCCACGCCGTCGGTGGCCGAGGCCAGCAGCGGCCGCTCGTAGTTCTTGAAGGCGGACACGTCGAAGAGGCCGGCGAAGCCGCCGAGACCGCCGACCACCTCGGGGCGGTTGGCCTTCTTCACCCACTGCTTCATGAGCTCGACGGCGCGGTCGCCCGCCTCGATGTCGACACCGGCGGCGGCGTAGGTGGCGCCGTTCTGGTTGCTGGTCACTGCGTGCGGCCCTTTCGGGTCAGGTGGGGGGTTCGGAAACAGCGGTGGGGCCCCGGTTCGCGGGACCCCACCGTGGATTCGCTACGGGCGGCGCAGCGCGTCGGCCGCGCCCGCCCCGCCGAGCAGCGACTGGACGCCGTCCAGGTCGCTGCCGCTGGTCGGCTTGCCGCGGACGGCCGGCTGCTGCTGGCCGCCCTTGATCTCGGCCTCCAGCAGGAGCTTGCCGAGCAGCGCCGGGTCCGGCAGCTCCATCGGGTACTCGCCGTCGAAACAGGCCCGGCAGAGCTTGTCCTTGGGCTGCTTGGTGGCCTCGATCATGCCGTCGATCGAGATGTACGAGAGCGAGTCGGCGCCGAGCGTACGGCCGATCTCCTCGATGGTCATGCCGTTGGCGATCAGCTCCGCGCGGGTGGCGAAGTCGATGCCGAAGAAGCAGGGCCACTTCACCGGCGGCGAGGAGATCCGGATGTGCACCTCGGCGGCGCCCGCCTCGCGCAGCATCTTCACCAGCGCGCGCTGGGTGTTGCCGCGGACGATCGAGTCGTCCACCACCACCAGGCGCTTGCCGGCGATGACCTCGCGCAGCGGGTTCAGCTTGAGCCGGATGCCGAGCTGGCGGATCGTCTGGCTGGGCTGGATGAAGGTGCGGCCCACGTAGGCGTTCTTCACCAGGCCGGAGCCGTACGGGATGCCGCTGGCCTCGGCGTAGCCGATCGCGGCGGGGGTGCCGGACTCGGGCGTCGCTATCACCAGGTCGGCCTCGACCGGGGCCTCCTTGGCCAGCCGGCGGCCCATCTCCACGCGGGAGAGGTGCACGTTGCGGCCGGCGATGGAGGTGTCGGGGCGGGCCAGGTAGACGTACTCGAAGACGCAGCCCTTGGGCTTGGCCTCGGCGAAGCGCGAGGTGCGCATGCCGTTCTCGTCGATGGCGATCAGCTCGCCGGGCTCGACCTCGCGGATGAAGGAGGCGCCGCAGATGTCCAGCGCCGCCGTCTCGGAGGCGACCACCCAGCCGCGTTCCAGCCGGCCGAGCACCAGCGGGCGGATGCCCTGCGGGTCGCGGGCGGCGTAGAGGGTGTGCTCGTCCATGAAGACGAGCGAGAAGGCGCCCTTGACCGCGGGCAGCACGACCTTGGCCGTCTCCTCGATGGAGAGGTCCGGGTGGCCGGCCAACAGGGCGGTCACCAGGTCGGTGTCGTTGGTCGCCGCGGTCCGGCCGGAGCGCGAGACGTGCTCCTCGCCGGGCAGTTCGGCGACCATGGCCGCCAGTTCGGCGGTGTTCACCAGGTTTCCGTTGTGCCCGAGGGCCAGCGAACCGTGGACGGTCGCCCGGAAGGTCGGCTGGGCGTTCTCCCAGACCGAGGAACCGGTGGTCGAGTAGCGGGCGTGTCCGACGGCGATATGCCCGTGCAACGACCCCAGGGAGGCCTCGTCGAAGACCTGGGAGACGAGTCCCATGTCCTTGAAGACGAGAATCTGGGAGCCGTTGCTCACTGCGATGCCCGCGGATTCCTGACCGCGGTGCTGCAGGGCGTAAAGGCCGAAGAACGTGAGCTTGGCGACCTCCTCGCCGGGAGCCCAGACACCGAAGACGCCACAAGCGTCCTGGGGGCCTTTCTCACCGGGAAGAAGATCGTGGTTGAGTCTTCCGTCACCACGTGGCACGCCTTCGAGTCTAGGGCAGTTGACCAGGGCTTCCGGAACCCGGGAGGTCCGCTTCGACCGGCGATCGCGGAGTAACGCGCGTAGACAAAACCCCTTACGGGGCGGGGAATTCGGGTGGGGGAATTCCGGCGGACGGCGGTTGGCCTTGCGGTTCGCGCCCGTTGGGGCTTTCCGCGTACGGAACGGTGGTCGCCGGGCGGCCCGGAACGTGAGCCTGCTCACCCGCCCTACGAGGCCGTCCGCCCAGCCATCCGGAGGTCACGCGGCGGGCAGCAGCAGGCCCCAGGCGCCCGGGTGCACCGTCCAGGTCCGGGCGCGGACCGGGCCGACCGGATGGCCGTCCGCCTCGTAGCCGAAGCCGCGCCCGACCACCGAGACGCTGGCCGCCCGCGCCCGCACCAGCGCGCCGGACGCGCGGACCACCACCTCCAGCACGCCCGCGCCGTCCGCGCCGGAGCACCCGGCGCCGGTGAGGGTCAGCTCCACCAGCCGGACCGGACGGTGCACGTCGGCCAGCAGCCGGCCGTCCGCCTCCACCCGGACCCGGGGGCTGTGGTCGACCGCGTCGGAGGTGAGTGCGTTCGCCTGCTCGGCCGCAGCCAGTTTCGCCCATAGCGAACGCCATCCACCCGGACGGCCCCCCGGGCGGCGCGCACCGCCGCCGGTGATCCGCACCCCGCCGAGCGCCACCCCGCCACCGTCGTCCACCAGCAGGTCGAAGGTGCGCGGCGCCCCCGACAGCACCGCCCGCGCCGCCCGCACCGGCTCCCCCGGCACGCCCAGCGCACGGGCCGTCGCCAGCTCCTCCGCCCGGCCGACCGGAACCATGCCCACCGGATCCGCGCCCAGCTCACGCTGGCGGTGCAGGGCTTGCAGCACCCGCTGCAGCGCGAGGTCGGAACCGATCACCACCGGTCGCCGCCGACCCCGGTGCGAAAGCATCCGATCGAGCTCGGTCGGGTTGTCCGGATAGGCCACCTTGACGTCCGCACCTCCGCACAGCACGTCCTTCGCGATCCGCACCGACTCCCCGTCGGTCTGCCGGGCCACCGGGTCGAGCAGCAGCAGAAGGGGCTCAGGACCGCCGGTTCCAGGCGTGGACAGGGACGACACGACCGGTCCTTCCTCAGGTAATCTCTCGGTGCAAGAGCCCCTTGCGCCATTGCGCCAGGGGCTTCGTCTATCTCGGGGCAGACTGCGGCCTACGCAGGATGCCCCAACCGGAAGGGGTGTACGCCTGTGCCGGCACTCGTGCTCGTTGGCGCTCAGTGGGGGGACGAGGGCAAGGGGAAGGCCACCGACCTCCTCGGCGGCTCCGTCGACTACGTCGTCCGCTACCAGGGCGGCAACAACGCCGGTCACACGGTGGTCATCGGCGACCAGAAGTACGCCCTGCACCTGCTCCCCTCCGGCATCCTCAGCCCGAACGTGACGCCGGTCATCGGCAACGGCGTCGTGATCGACCCGGGCGTGCTGCTCTCCGAGCTCAGCGGCCTGAACGACCGCGGCATCGACACCTCCAAGCTGCTGATCTCGGGCAACGCCCACCTGATCACGCCGTACCACCGCACCATCGACAAGGTCGCCGAGCGCTTCCTCGGCAAGCGCCGGATCGGCACCACCGGCCGCGGCATCGGCCCGACCTACGCGGACAAGATCAACCGCGTCGGCATCCGCGTCCAGGACCTGTTCGACGAGTCGATCCTGCGCCAGAAGATCGAGGCGGCGCTGCACGACAAGAACCAGATCCTGGTCAAGCTCTACAACCGCCGCGCCATCCCGGCCGACCTGGTGGTCGAGGAGTACCTGGGCTACGCGGAGAAGATCAGGCCCTTCCTCGCCGACACCACCCTCGTCCTGGACGAGGCCCTCAAGGCGAACAAGGTCGTCCTGCTGGAGGGCGGCCAGGGCACCCTGCTCGACGTCGACCACGGCACGTACCCCTTCGTGACCTCGTCGAACCCGACCGCGGGCGGCGCCTGCACCGGCGCCGGCATCGGCCCCACCAAGATCGACCGGGTCATCGGCATCCTGAAGGCCTACACCACCCGCGTCGGCTCCGGCCCGTTCCCGACCGAGCTGCTCGACGAGGACGGCGAGGCGCTGCGCCGGATCGGCGGCGAGCGCGGTGTCACCACCGGCCGCGACCGCCGCTGCGGCTGGTTCGACGCCGTCATCGCGCGCTACGCGACCCGGGTCAACGGCCTCACCGACTTCTTCCTCACCAAGCTCGACGTGCTGACCGGCTGGGAGCAGATCCCGGTCTGCGTCGCGTACGAGATCGACGGCCGCCGGGTCGAGGAACTCCCCTACAACCAGTCGGACTTCCACCACGCCAAGCCGATCTACGAGACGCTGCCGGGCTGGACCGAGGACATCAGCAAGGCGAAGACCTTCGCCGAACTGCCGAAGAACGCCCAGGCCTACGTGAAGGCGCTGGAGGAGATGTCCGGCGCGCCGATCTCCGCCATCGGCGTCGGCCCGGGCCGGGACGAGACGATTCAGATCAACTCGTTCATCTGAGCCTGAGCGCTGCCCGGCCACCGGCCGACCGCCTTCGAGGGCCCTGCGGGACGTTCGCGTCCCGCAGGGCCTTTCGTCTGCCCTTCCACTTTTGCACTAATTCATAAATCCATTGCATCTAGTGCAGAGCCGCGCTACGTTCGGGGGCATGACCGCGAAGCTGCCCGTCCCCGTCACCCTCACCGGCCGCCACATCCGCCTGGAGCCGCTGGAGCGCCGCCACCTCGCCGACCTCTGGGCCGCCGTCGGCCCCGACCCCGAGGTCTGGCGCTGGACCATGTCCCTCCCGCCCGCCTCGGAGGACGAGCTCGGCCGGATCCTCGACAGCCGCATCGCCGAGGCGGCCGCGGGCGAGTGCGTGTACTTCGCCGCCGTCGAGCTCGCCGGCGGCACCGCCGTCGGCATCACCGGCTACCACGACTTCAGCGCCGAGGACGAGTCCGTCGAGATCGGCGGCACCCTGTACGCCCGCTCGGTCTGGCGGACCGCCGTGAACACCGAGGCCAAGCTGCTGCTGCTCACCCACGCCTTCGAGGACCTCGGCATGGGCCGCGTCTTCTGGAAGACCGACGCCCTCAACGAGCGCTCCCGCAACGCCATCCAGCGCCTCGGCGCCCAGTTCGAGGGCGTCCTGCGCCGCCACCGCCTCCGCCCCACCGGCACCTGGCGCGACAGCGCCTACTTCTCGATGCTCGCCGACGAGTGGCCGCCCGCCAAGTCCCGCCTGACGGACCGCCTTTCGCGGGGCTGACGGCCGGCGCCGATCCCGGCGGGCGGTTATTCGGGGTCGGCGGGGGCGGAATGGCGGGGGACGAACTCGCGTTTTCTCGGCCGGAGTTCCCGGGGTTGCATATTGACCAGCCAGACCAGCCAGCCGACGAATAGGACGGCGAGGAGGAGGGCGGACAATCCGGCGACCAGAAGGGCATTCACCGGGATGCGGAAATGCGCTGGGGAAGGTGGGGGTTCGGTTGCGGGGGGTGGGGAGGGGGAGGAAGGGGCACGGCTGTCTCCGGTCGGTGATGCCGAACGCCCTGACCGTGCCCTCTGGTGCGCATTGACTGCTGATTGGCAGGGCCGATAGGCGACTTGGCGACTGTTTAGGGGACAACAAGTCAGCGAGTGACACGGATGACCCTAGAGTCAGGGTGCCAGAGTTGCTACTGAGGCACTGGACGTTCACTCCATCGTGGGGTATCCCCCAATTCGCTGGCTAGGGCCCGGTGTGCACGGCACACTTCACCGGAAGCATCGACCGTAGCCGCGATCCGGAGAAGAGAGTCATGCCACCCCGCTTGTCGCCGACCGTGCGCCAGCAGCGCCTGGGGATCGAGCTGCGCAAGATGCGCGAACGCGTGGGCGTGACGCCCAAGAGCCTGGCCGCCACCATCGGCACCGACCTGCCCAAGATCTCCCAGATGGAGAACGGGAAGTCGGGCATCAGCGCCGAGCGGCTCCGGACCTGGGCGCGCACCTGCGGCTGTCTCGAAGGCCCTTACCTGGACGCCCTGCTGGCGATGACCCAGGACCGCCGGAAGTACTGGTGGGACGGCTACCGGGGGCGGATGCCCAGCGGGATCGTCGACATCGCGGAGATGGAGCACCACGCCGACTCGCTCTCCATCCTGAACAGCACCTTCATCCCCGGACTGCTGCAGACCCCGGACTACGCGGCCGCGGTGTTCGAGCGCCTGCCCCCGCAGCACCGGCAGGAGGCGGAGGTGCGGAAGGCATTCCGGATTCGCCGCCAGCAGCTCTTCGTCGACCGCCCGAAGCCGTACAGCGCGATCCTGCACGAATCCGCGCTGCGGATGCAGTTCGGCGGACCGGAGGTCCTGCGCGCGCAGTTGGTGAACCTGCTGGAGAACTCCGAGCGGCCGGGCCTGGAGATCCGGGTGATCCCGTTCAGCGTCCCCACCTACACCGCGGGCGGGGAGAGCCTGTATCTCGCCCGCGGGCCCGTTCCCGAGCTCGACACCGTCCAGATCGACCTCGAACACGGGCCGAAGTTCGTGCACTCCGAAGCGGAACTGGCTTCCTACCGGCGGATCAAGGAGAGGACCGCGGCGATCGCGCTCGGGACGGACGAGTCCCGGGACTTCATCCGGGCCTTACTGAAAGATTTTGCATGAACGTTTGGCGCAAGGCGTCGGCCAGCGGTGAGAGCACCGACTGCGTCGAGGTCAGAGCGATGGGCGGGCAGGTGGAGATCCGCGAGTCGGACCTGCCCGAGGTGGTCGTGCGGACGACACCGCGCAAGTGGGCCGCGTTCGTCCGCGGGGTGAAGGCCGGGGAGTTCGACCGGTACGCCGACTTCACCCGTCCGTGAAGCGGCCGCGCCCCCGCCGCAGCCCCGGCAGCCTGACGCCCGGCGGTAGGCTTGACAGCCCACAGTGGACCCCTGCGCCTGGCACCGCACTCCGGGTGGGGTGCGCGTGCGGGAGAATTCGGAGCATCCGAGGATGGCTCGGCACCTGATCACCAGCGCCCTTCCGTACATCAACGGGATCAAGCACCTGGGCAACATGGTCGGGTCGATGCTCCCGGCGGACGTCTACTCCCGCTACCTGCGCCGGCGCGGCCACGAGGTGCTGTTCATCTGCGGCACCGACGAGCACGGCACGCCCGCCGAACTGGCCGCCCAGGAGGCCGGACTGCCGGTCGCCGATTTCTGCGCCCGGGCGCACCACGCCCAGAAGGCGGTGTACGACGGCTTCGGGCTGTCCTTCGACCACTTCGGCCGCAGCTCCTCGCCGCAGAACCGCGAGATCACCCAGGAGATCGCCCGCGAGCTGCAGCGCAACGGCTTCATCGAGGAGCGCTCGATCCGCCAGGTGTACTCCAACGCCGACGGGCGCTTCCTGCCGGACCGCTACATCGTCGGCACCTGTCCGCACTGCGGCTACGACAAGGCGCGCGGCGACCAGTGCGAGAACTGCACCCGGGTGCTGGACCCGACCGACCTGCTGGAGCCGCGCTCGGCGATCAGCGGCAGCTCCGACCTCGAAGTCCGGGAGACCCGGCACCTGTTCCTGCTCCAGTCGAAGCTGACCGAGGAGGTCGAGCGGTGGATCGCCGCCCACGGCGACGACTGGCCGGTGCTGGCCTCCTCGATCGCCCGCAAGTGGCTGACCGAGGGCCTCCAGGACCGCTCGATCACCCGTGACCTGGAGTGGGGCGTCCCGGTGCCGGCCGACGTGTGGCCCGAACTGGCCGCCGAGGGCAAGGTGTTCTACGTCTGGTTCGACGCCCCGATCGAGTACATCGGCGCCACCAAGGAGTGGGCGGACGCCGCCCCCGCCGGGCAGCCGCGGGACTGGAAGTCCTGGTGGTACGAGGCCGACGACACCGTCCGCTACACCGAGTTCATGGCCAAGGACAACGTCCCCTTCCACACCGTGATGTTCCCGGCGACGCTCCTCGGCTCACGCCGCCCGTGGAAGAAGGTCGACTACGTCAAGGCCTTCAACTGGCTGACGTACTACGGCGGGAAGTTCTCCACCAGCCAGAAGCGCGGCATCTTCACCGACGTCGCGCTGGAGCTGCTGCCGGCCGACTACTGGCGCTACTTCCTGATGGCGCACGCCCCCGAGTCGGACGACTCCAGCTTCACCTGGGACCTCTTCGCCTCGGTGGTCAACAAGGACCTCGCCGACACCCTCGGCAACTTCGTGAACCGGGTGCTCTCGTTCAGCCGCAAGCGCTTCGGCGACGACGTCCCGGCCGGTGCCGGGGCCGGGGCGGCCGAGGAGCGGCTCGGCGAGCAGGTCGCCGGCCTGCTGGCCGAGTACGAGACCCAGCTGGAGTCGCTCAACTTCCGCAAGGCGGCGCAGGCACTGCGCGCGCTGTGGAGCGCCGGGAACGCGTACCTGGACGAGAAGGCGCCCTGGCTGCAGGTGAAGACCGACCCGGAGGCGGCGGCGCTGACCCTGCGGACGGCGATGAACCTGATCCAGCTTTACGCGGTGGTGTCCGAGCCGTTCATCCCCACCGCGGCGGCGGCGATGCGCGGCGCCTTCGCGCTGAACGGGGACACCCGTGGCTGGATCACCGCGGACCAGGCGCGGGCGCTGGACCTCGTCCCGGCCGGGACGCCGTTCACCGTGCCGCCGGTGCTGTTCGCGAAGATCACCGACGAGGACCTGGCGGCCTGGACGGCCCGGTTCGGCGGCACCGAGAGCTGAACCCGCTACGGCGCGGTCTCCCCGGCCACCCAGCGCAGGCAGCCGGGGCTGCCGGACACCACCCGCCCTCCCGAGAGCCCACCCCCACACCCCAGCCCCGCGCAGCGGAACCCCTCACCCCCGCCGCCCACTGTGCACCGTCATCGCCGAAAGGTAGAACGCATCCCCCCGCCGCAAGATCCCGGTCCCCCCGTCCCGGTCGATCAGCGCCTCCAACGTCGCCCGGTCCTCCGGGCCGAGCACCTCGGCAAGCTGGTCGTGCCGCCGGACGAGCTGGGTGTGCAGGTACTCCCGGACGGAGGGGGCCAGCGGCGCCGGGTGGTCCACCAGGAAGGTCCGGGTGCCGCTGGGCACCAGTCCGGCCCGCCGCAGCATGGCCGGCCAGTCCTCGATCTCCTCGGTGGTGCCGGGCAGTTCGGCCCGCATGGCGGCGAAGCCGTCCTCGTGGGCCGCGTCCAGCCGGGCCTGGAAGCCGGGTCGGCCGAGGCCGAAGTCGCGGGGCAGGAAGCGCGGCGGCAGGCCGCTCTCCGCGACGGCGAGCAGGCCGCCGGGCCGCAGCCGTCCGGCCAGCGCGGTGAGGGCGGCCTGCTGGTCGCCGAGGTGGTGGATGGCGTTGCCGGACCAGATCAGGTCGGCCTCGCCGAGCTTGTCGAACTCCTCGGGCAGATCGGCCTGTTGGGTGCCCACCCGGCCGCCGGAGCGGGCCCGGGCACGCTCCAGCAGGGCGGCCGACTGGTCCACGGCGACCACCTCGGCCGCCGGGAAGACCTCCGCGAGCAGCCCCGCGATCACCCCGGGCCCGGCGCCGACGTCGAGCACCCGGCGCACCGCGCCCTCCCCGGCGAGCCCGGACAGCCACTGCCCGGCCGCGGTGACGGCCCCGGCCCGCAGATCGGCCTCCCGTTCCAGGTGCGCCGCGAGAGCGTCCCAATCCAGATCGGCAGCGGGCACGTGCCCGTGCCCTTGAACGTGCCCTTGAACGTGCCGGTGCTGCCCGTCCTGCTGCTGGCCGTGCTGATGCTGCTGCCCGTACCCATGTGCAGACATGCTGTGTTCCCTCTCCAGTGGTAGGTCGGTGGTAGCTTCCCCGCTCAGACGGCCAGGACCGGCCCGGACGCGCGGCGCAGGGCGACCGCCCGTCCGATCTCCTCGTCCACCAGGTCGTGGTCGAGGGCGAAGGCGGCGGCCGCGCCCATCCCGGCCGCGACGATCACCTGGGCGCGCGGGTCGACGACGTTGCCGACGGCCCAGACGCCGGGGACGCCGGTGCGCCCGGTCCGGTCGGTGGTGACCCAGCCGTTGTCGTCCCGGGCGCAGCCCAGGCCGAAGAGCAGCGCGTCCCGGGGCACCGGCTGCGGGAGGACGAAGACGGCCTCACGGGTGACCACCTGCCCGGTGTCGAGTTCGACGCCGCGCAGCCGCCCGTCGTCGGCGACCACCCGGACGATCCGGCCCTCGACCACCCGTACGCCGCGCGCCGCGAGCCGTTCACGCTCGGCGGCGGTCGGTTCCAGGGTGTGCGCGAGCAGCACCACGTCCGCCGACCACTGCCGCAGCAACAGCGCCTGGCCGACGGCGCCCGGGCCGGTGCCGAGCACCCCGAGCGGGCGGTCGCGGACCTCCCAGCCGTGGCAGTACGGGCAGTGCAGCACATCCCGGCCCCAGCGTTCGGCGAGCCCGGGCAGGTCCGGCAGGCCGTCCCGCAGCCCGGTGGCGACGACGACCCGGCGCGCGTGCAGCACCGGTCCGCCTGCCAGGTGGACCACGAAGCCGAGTTCGGCCGGTCCGGCGGGCTCGACGTGTTCGACCCGCCCGTCGATCAGGTCCACCCCGTACCGGGCGACCTCCTCCCGGCCGACCGCGAGCAGTGCGGCCGGGGGCATGCCGTCCCGGCTCAGGAAGCCCTGCATGTGGGCGGCGGGGGCGTTGCGCGGCTCACCCGTGTCCACCACCGCGACCCGTCGCCTGGCCCGGCCCAGCACCAGGGCGGCGTTCAGTCCCGCCGCACCGGCGCCGACCACCACCGCGTCGTAGCGCCCCGCCGTACCGTTCTCGCCGTTCTTCTCGGTCATCGTCGCTCACCTCCACCGCCAGGCTGCGACCGACCATCCCGTATCGGCAAGCTTTGTTGCCATCTCAGCAAACACCCCCATCCCCACCCCATCCCCCTCCCGCTCCTTCACGCCCCGGTCCGCCGCCAGTACGACCGGGCGGCCACCGCCAGCGCCACCCCGTACCCGGCGAACGCGCACATCCCGACCCAGCCGATCTGGATCGCCTGCTCCGGCGTCCCCAGCGCACCCACCCGCATCCCGGTCACCCCGGCCGTGCACAGCACCAGGTAGCCGATCCCGAGCAGCCCGTACGGCGCCAGCGTGACCGCGCCGATCAGCGCCGGGGCGAGCGGCAGCCAACGCGGCACGGCCCGGCCGCGCAGCGACAGGGTCCAGCGCGGGAACACCTGCCCCCACGGCCGCACCAACCCCCACAGCAGGAACACCCCGAGCGCCGCCAGCAACACGGTGCCGTCCAGCCCCCAGCGCTCCAGGGCGAGCCAGAGCCCGGAGGAGCCGTTGCGCACGTAGTCGGCGTACATCTGGTCGCCGCTGATCCCCGCGAAACTGCCGCCCAGGGCCCAGACCAGCTTCATCACCACGTACGGCGCAAAGGCCAAGGTGCCTGCCCAGGCGGCGAGTTGGACGGCGGCCGGGGCCACCGAGGGCGCCGCCCGGAATGCCGTCCGAGCCACCGCCGCCCCCCGGGCCCGGGCGGCAGCCGCCAACAGCAACGCCCCGCCCGCCGCCAACGCCTTGTGCACCGTGCCCGGAGCGCTGTCCACGGCCTGCCCGAACAGCAGCGTCACCACGTCCATCAGCAGGCTCCAGGACGCCACCGCGGCCAGCCCGCACAACAGCCACAACACCCCGGTCAACCCCCGCCCCGGCCGCCTCCGCCCCGCCGCCCACCCGGCCCCGACCGCCGCCACCCCCACCCCGGCGACCACCCACCCGACCCAGCCGGTCCCCCACAGAGCCGTCCCGCTCAGCCCGCAGCCCAGCCCGAACCCGGCGTACCCGAGCCCCCAGCCGACCACCGCCCGACCGTCCCCCACCCACTCCCTCATCACCATGGCCCCAGGCTCACCCGCCCGCCCCGGCCCCGGCCTCCCCCGGCATGACCATCCCCCTCCCCCGCCCGGGGGATCCCCTTGCCTTGGAGCGCACTCCAACTCCTAGCCTCTGTCCCGCCACCACCCCGCACCACCCCACCAACCACGGGAGTACACCCATGCGTTACCGCGCCCTCGGCGGCACCGGCATCGAGGTCAGCGCCTACTGCCTCGGCACGATGATGTTCGGCGCCATCGGCAACCCCGACCACGACGACTGCGCCCGGATCATCAACACCGCCCTCGACCGGGGCATCAACTTCGTCGACACCGCCGACATCTACTCGGCCGGCGAGTCCGAGGAGATCGTCGGGAAGACCCTGGCCGCCCGCGGCGACCGGGACGACATCGTGCTCGCCACCAAGGTGCACTTCCCGATGGGCGAGGGCCCGGGCCGCGGCGGCAACTCCCGGCGCTGGATCGTCCGCGCGGTCGAGGAGAGCCTGCGCCGGCTGCGCACCGACCGGATCGACCTCTACCAGGTCCACCGGCCGGACCACACCACGGACATCGAGGAGACCCTCGCCGTCCTGGGCGACCTGGTCCGGGCCGGCAAGATCCTCGCCTTCGGCTGCTCGACCTTCCCCGCCGAGCAGATCGTCGACGCCCACCACGTCGCCGGGCGCCGCGCCCTGCCGCGCTTCCGCACCGAGCAGCCGCCCTACTCCCTGCTCGCCCGCGGCATCGAGCGGGACGTCCTGCCGGTGGTGCAGCGGCTCGGCATGGGCGCGCTGACCTGGGGCCCGCTGGCCGGCGGCTTCCTCACCGGCCGCTACCGCAAGGACCGCCCGATCGACCTCACCACCGGCCGCGCCGCCCTCAACCCGGGCCGCTTCGATCCGGCGCTGCCCGGCACGGCCGCCAAGCTGGACGCGGTCGAGGCCTTCACCGCCCTCGCCGCCGACCTCGGCCGCACCCTGCCCGAACTGGCCACCGCCTTCCCGCCGGCCCACCCGGCCGTCACCTCGGTGATCCTCGGCCCGCGCACCATGGAGCAGCTCGAATCCGCCCTGGGCGCCGCAGACCTGGTCCTCGACGACGCCACCCTGGACCGCATCGACGCCATCGTCCCGCCCGGCACCGACCTCTACCGCGCCGACGGCGCCTGGCAGCCCCCGTCCCTCACCACCCCCGCCCTCCGCCGCCGCCCCCTCCCCGACCGCCCGGCCTCCTGACCCGCACCGAGCACCACGGGAGGATCCAGCGGAAGTGGCGGAACGCACCCGGCCCAGGGCGTCGCGATGGCCAAGGGCCCGGTGCAGGTGCTGGCCAGGGCACAGCGGCTGGCGGACGTGGAGGCGGAGTTCACCGCGCTCCCGTTCGACCGCGAGACAGCTAGGAGATTCGGCGCCCTGACCGCGCTCACCATCCGGGCCGAGCGCGACCCCCGGCCTCGCCGCATGGATCTGGTGATCGCGGCAACGGCGGCCGCCCACGGCCCGCCGCTCCACACCCGGCACGCGGACGACTTCATCGGCCCGGAGCAAGGCGTCGAGGTCATTGCGCTCCAGCGTCCTGCAGCCCGGCCACCCGAGCCGCAGGCGCCGAGCACCGGGGCCCGACCGGTGGCCCTACCCCCGCGGGGCCGCGAAGCAGTGGACGACGACCGTGCGCCCGGAGTCCCAGCGCTGGTCGCCGCTGCCGAGCAGGGTCCAGCCGAGGCGCCGGTAGAGCGCCAGGGCGGCGGTGTCGGTGGCGAGCACATCGAGCACCGGGTGCAGGCCGAGGGTCCGGGCGTGCACCACGGCGTGGGCGAGCAGCCGGGTGCCGGCGCCCAGGCCGCGGGCCGCCGGGGCGACGTACAGGCGGCCGATCAGGGCGGTGAGTTCCGGTCTGCCGCCGGTGCGCAGGCTCCACAGGCCGGGGGCCAGGTCCCCGGGTCCGCTGCGGATCAGACCGACGTGGCCGGCGATCCGGCCGTCCGCCTCGGCGACCCAGGCGGCCAGCAGGCCGTCCGGGGTGAGCCAGGCGGCGGGCCGTTCGGGCCACTCGGCGGGGTATCCGTCGGTGGCGTGGACGTCGCCCAGGGCCCGTACGCAGTCGGCGAGGTCGGCGGCGCGGCGTCGGCGGACGCCCACCCCCGCCCCGGTCTGCCGTGGGCCGGACGCGACGACATTGGCGCGTTCTTCAAGGTCAGTCATGCCGGTACGTTACCGGCCGGCCGTCACCGGCGCAGCAGGTCGACCACCCCGGTGAGGTCCTCGGCGCCGGGTCGGGACGGCGCCTGAACGCGGCGCCGGCCCCGCTGGGTGCCCGGGGCCGGAGCACGTCCTGGGCGGCACCCCGTGACTCAGTGCTCCTCCGCCACCAGGTGGTCGACGCAGGCCGCGATCGCGAGCAGCAACCCGGTGTCCGCGCCGTCGGCGACCTCCACCCCGTAGGTGTCACGGACCCGGAACCACTTGCGGGAGATCCGGGCGAGCTGGTCGCCGTGGTGGTTCTCGACCCGGTAGTCCTTGTCGATCAGGTTGCCGTGGATCCTGAGCTCGCCGCCGGAGGCCAGCTCCACCAGGTACTTGTCACGGAACGGGGTGAACAGCTTCTCCCGTACGGTCGCGACCACCTCGCCGTCGGCGTCCTCGATCTTCATCGCGTCGCGGACGGTGAGCATCTTCTCCTTCACCACCGCGACCACCCGCCCGTGCGCGTCCTTCAGTTCGAAGGTGTGCCGCACCCGCAGCACCTTGCCGTCCACCAGGTAGGCCTTGTGCCCCCGGTCGTCCTCGATCCAGTAGTCGTCGCCGACCGCGAACAGCTTCTCCCTGACCAGGTACCGCACGTGGGCCTCCTCGGTGTTGACGTGGCCCCCATTCGACCCGACCTCCCGCCCGCCGCACGGCACCGCCGCGCCGCACCTGTTCAATACCGCCATGGACCGCGCCCCCGACACCACCCTCCACACCGCCACCCGCACCCCCCTGCACAGCGAACGCCTCGACCTCCTCCCCCTCACCCCCGAGCACGCCGACGAACTCGCCGCCGCCCTCGCCGACCCCGCCCTGCACACCTTCACCGGCGGCCACCCGGCCACCCCCGCCGAATGGCGCGCCCGCTGCGCCCGGTTGGCCGCCGGCTCCCCCGACCCCGCCGAGGCCTGGGGCAACTGGGTACTGCGGCTGCGCGCCGACGGCGCTCTGACCGGCTACGTCCAGGCCACCGTCCACCCCGCCGCCGCCGCGGCCGAACTCGCCTGGGTGGTCGGCACCCCGTGGCAGCGCCGCGGCCTGGCCACCGAGGCCGCCCGCACCCTGCTCACCCACCTCACCGCCGCCGGCCTCACCACCGCCGTCGCCCACATCCACCCCGACCACCACGCCTCCGCCCACACCGCCCAGGCTCTCGGCCTCCACCCCACCCCGCACACCGTGGACGGCGAAATCCGCTGGCAGGCCGATCTTCCGCACCCGTAGCATCCGATCTCCCCACCTCCTCACCCCCAGGAACACCCCGTGTCCGTCGACGCCGTCCTCCACCTGCGCTGGCCCGATGACCTCGCCCCCACCACCGGCGAACTGGCCACCCTGCTCGGCCTCCGGTACCCGGCGGACGGCGGACTCTGGGGAGAGGCCACCGCCCCCGACGGCGGCAGCACCATGTGGGTCCGCATCTCCACCGACCCCACCGACCGCCTCGGCCCCCGCCCCGGCCGGGCCGCCGAGCACCCCTACGACCACCGGCTGGTGCTCTCCCCCGCCAGGCGCGAGCCGTACCCCCTGGACACCTACGCGGTGCTCCGCGCCCACGCCCGCGAGACCGTCGCCCTGCTGCGCCGCCACGGCCTGGCCGAGGCCGCCTTCGGCATCGACGCCGACGGCGCGGACGGCTACTGGACGGCCGCCCCCGACGACCTGCCCGAGACCGTCGACCTGCACGTCCGCTGGGCCGCCGAAACCCCCACCATCACCACCCTCCCGGCCACCCTCACCCCCAACCTCCACCCGACCCCCGCCGCCCCCACCACCTCCCCCGCCCCGGGCCCCGACGACATCACCCGCGCCCTCGCCGCCCGCGCCGCCGCCCTCCCCGTCCACCACACCGCCCGCTACACCGGCCACCGGGTCACCCCCGAGGAACTCGACACCTTCGCCGACCACCTCACCGCCACCCTCACCCGCCCCGGCGAACAGATCGACCTCACCCTCTGGCTCGGCCCCCACCACCTCCTCCTCCACCAGACCGCCACCCAACCCCTCACCGACCTCCACCTCCTCCCCTGACCGCACCCCACCCCGCACCACCCCAACCCGCACCACCCCACCCACCCCCACCGCCCCCTCCCCACCCCAGGCGAGAGGGACGCGCTGCGGGAGGGGGCGGTGGAGGGGGTGGGTGCGGAGAGGGGCGTGACGGGTGATTTTCAGACCG
>NZ_JBEOSP010000075.1:0-25053 GCF_040303105.1 Kitasatospora sp. NPDC096128
CAGACCGCCAACGGCGCCCCACCATGTGCCCACAGAGTCGGCGGTCGGAAAATCATCCAGCCCCCGGAGCGCCCACCCCCGGAACCGCCCCCGGCCTCACCCACCCTCCCGAAAGCCCACCCCCCACCCAAGCCCCCCGCGCAGCGCCCGTTCACCGCGGCACCACCACCACCCCCACCCCGAAATACCGCCGATCCCCACACCCCCGCACCCCCACCGGACACCCCCCAGCTGCCGCCACCGCCACCGCGTCCGCCAGCTGCCCCGACCCGAACCCCGGATGCAGCGCCGCCGCGACCGCCACCGCCCCCGTCACGTGCGCCGCCGCCATCGAGGTCCCCGCCAGCGCCGCGTACTGCCCGCCCGGCCAGTCCGAGACGATCGCCCCCTGCGGCCCGCCGTCCGGATCCCCTCCGGGGGCGGCCAGCGAGACCCTGCCGCGCCCGTAGTTGGTGTACGAGGACGGCCGCCCGTCCCGGTTGACGGCCGTGACGGTGAGGACGCCGGGCAGCTCGCCGGGAAGGCGAATGCACTCGGTGCCCAGGTGACGGCTGAGGGGCGGCCCGGAGACCCGGTCGTTGGGGCTGCGTTCGTCGGTCCGGGCGGCGCCCAGGTCCTGCCCGTCGTTGCCGGCCGAGGCGACCACCACCGCCCCCTTGCGCTGGGCGTACGCGACGGCCCGGCCGACGGCGGCGATCAGCGCCGCCTGGTCCCGGTCCTCGGGGCAGTTGTACTTCCACGGGTCGGCGAAGTAGCTGTCGTTGACGGCCTTGGCCCCGTGGTCGGCCGCCCAGAGCATCCCGCAGACGATGTTCTCCGCGTAGTACTGCCCCAGCGGCCCGAGCAGCCGGACGGCGGCGATCCGCGCCCCGGGGGCGACCCCGGTGACGCCCTGCCCGTCGCGGGCCGCGCCGATGATCCCGGCGACGTGGGTGCCGTGTCCGCTCTCCGGGACCCCGGGGTCGGGCCGCCAGGCGCCGGTGCGGGAATCGGGGCGTCCGTCGGCGCAGGAGGCCGAGGCTTTGGGGTCGACGGCCGCCCGCAGGTCCGGGTGGGTGTCGTCGACGCCCGAGTCCAGCACGGCGACCAGCACCTTGCGCATCACCTCGGTACTCGGCGCACTCCTGGCGACGTCCCCGGTCCCCCCGGGCCCCGCCTGCACCATGCTCAGGTTCCACGCCCCGCCCTCCCCCGGGTCCGGAACCGTCAAGGTCCCACCATCCCGCCCCTCCGAGGCCCGAACACCCCACCCTCCACCCAGCGCATCCCCGCCCACGCCCCGACCCACCACACCCCCGCCAACACCCCCACCCACCACACCCCCACCCACCGCATCCCCACTCCCAGAGCCCCCACTCCCAGAGCCCCCGGCCGCGAAGTCCCCCGCCCCGTCCACCGCCCGCGGCGGCCCAACGACCGGCGCCGTCCGGGTCGCCCCGACCGCCGCGATCCCGGGCCGGGCCCGCACCCGGTCCGCGAAGCCACCGGTCGCGTACGCCAGTACCGCCCCGATCTGCGGGTACTCCTGCACCACCTGCCCGCCCGCCGCCCGACTCTCCGCCCCGGCCAGCGCGGCACCCGCGGCGTCGTCCTGTCGGCCCAGCACCAGATAGCTGAGATAGGCCCGCCCAGGCCCGGACACGTACGGCACGGCACCGCCGAGCACCAGGGCCGTGAGCAGCATCGCGAGCAGCACCCGGGCGGGCCCGCAGACCCTGCGCCGCCGGGCCCCCGGGCGTCGACCCCCGCGAACGGACCCGGACCGGTGCGCCTGCGCCATCCCACGCCCTCCGCTCATCAAGTCCACTCAGGCCACGAATTGATCACCTGCCCGATTTCTCACCATATGAGCCGATCATCATTCCTGCCCCCGCAGCCACCCCCACCCCACCCACCAGCCGGCCACCCCACTCGCCGAACCCCACCTCCACCCCGCTTGTCACCCCCACCCGGCACCATGGGGACATGGCGCCCCCGCACCCGACCCCACCCGCCGAGCCCGCCGAGCCCGGCACCCCCGCCGAGCCCGCCGAGCCCGGCACCCCCGGCGTCGCCCCCCTGGCCGGCTTCGCCCCCGCCACCCGGGCCTGGTTCACCAGCGCCTTCTCCACCCCCACCGCCGCCCAGTCCGAGGCCTGGCGCGCCATCCAGCAGGAGACCGACGTCCTGGTGGTCGCCCCCACCGGCTCCGGCAAGACGCTCGCCGCCTTCCTCGCCGCCCTCGACCGGCTGAGCAGCACCCCGCCCCCCGCCGAGCCCAAGCGCCGCTGCCGGGTGCTCTACGTCTCCCCGCTCAAGGCCCTCGCGGTGGACGTCGAGCGGAACCTCCGCGCCCCGCTGACCGGCCTGCGCCAGGCCGCCGTCCGGCTGGGCCTGCCCGAGCCCGAGGTCCAGGTCGCGATCCGCTCCGGCGACACCCCGGCCGCCGACCGCCGCCGCTTCGCCACCCACCCGCCGGACATCCTGATCACCACCCCCGAGTCGCTGTTCCTGCTGCTCACCTCCGCCGCCCGGGAGGCCCTGCGCGGGGTCGACACGGTGATCCTGGACGAGGTGCACGCCGTCGCCGGCACCAAACGCGGCGCCCACCTGGCACTCACCCTGGAGCGCCTGGACGAGCTGCTGGACCGCCCGGCCCGCCGGATCGGCCTGTCCGCCACGGTCCGCCCGGTCGAGGAGGTGGCCCGCTTCCTGAGCCCCCACCGCGGCGCCGTCGTCGTCCAGCCGCCCGCCGCCAAGCAGTTCGACCTCTCGGTGGTCGTCCCCGTCCCCGACCTGGACGACCTGCCCGCCGCCCCCGCCACCGGCGGCGCCGCCGGCTCCGACCCGCAGCGCCAGGCCTCGATCTGGCCGCACGTGGAGGAGCGGATCGTCGACCTGGTCGAGGCGCACCGCTCGACCATCGTGTTCGCCAACTCCCGCCGGCTGGCCGAGCGCCTGTGCAACCGGCTGAACGAGATCGCCTACGAGCGCGCCACCGGCACCGCCGCCCCCGAGGCGCACGCCCCGGCCGAGCTGATGGGCGGCTCGGGCGCCGCCAGGGGTGTGCCC
The DNA here is from genome assembly GCF_040303105.1 of Kitasatospora sp. NPDC096128. NCBI lineage: Bacteria > Bacillati > Actinomycetota > Actinomycetes > Kitasatosporales > Streptomycetaceae > Kitasatospora > Kitasatospora sp. NPDC096128. The sequence continues at coordinate 3,052 of NZ_JBEOSP010000075.1, forward strand.
CCGGTCATCGCCCGGGCCCACCACGGCTCGGTCTCCAAGGAGCAGCGCTCCCTCGTCGAGGAGGAGTTGAAGGCCGGCCGGCTGCCCGCCGTGGTCGCCACCTCCAGCCTGGAGCTGGGCATCGACATGGGCTCCGTGGAACTCGTCGTCCAGGTCGAGTCGCCGCCCTCGGTCGCCTCCGGCCTGCAGCGGGTCGGCCGGGCCGGTCACCAGGTCGGGGCCGTCTCCACCGGCGTCTTCTTCCCCAAGTACCGCGGGGACCTCGTCCAGTCCGCCGTGGTCACCGAACGCATGCGGGAGGGCCGGATCGAGGCCCTGCGGATCCCCCGCAACCCGCTGGACGTGCTCGCCCAGCAACTCGTCGCGATGACGGCCCTGGACACCTGGCCGGTCGACGAACTGCTCACCGTGGTCCGCCGGGCCGCACCCTTCGCCACCCTCCCGCAGTCCGCCTTCGACGCCGTGCTCGACATGCTGGCCGGCCGCTACCCCTCGGACGCCTTCGCCGAGTTGCGCCCCCGCCTGGTCTGGGACCGGGTGGCCGGCACGGTCACCGGCCGCCCGGGCGCCCAGCGCCTGGCCGTCACCTCCGGCGGCACCATCCCCGACCGCGGCCTGTTCGGCGTCTTCATCGCCGGTTCGACCGCGTCCGATTCGACGACGGCCAAGAAGAGGGGCGGCGGCCGAGTCGGAGAACTCGACGAGGAGATGGTCTACGAGTCCCGCGTCGGCGACGTCTTCACCCTCGGCACCACCTCCTGGCGGATCGAGGAGATCACCCACGACAAGGTGCTGGTCACCCCCGCCCCCGGCGTCCCCGGCCGGCTCCCGTTCTGGAAGGGCGACACCCTCGGCCGCCCGCTCGAACTCGGCCGCGCCCTGGGCGCGTTCACCCGCGAGCTGGGCGCCCTCCCGCCCGAGGCCGCCACCGAGCGCCTCAAGCGGGCCGGCCTGGACGACTGGGCGGCCGCCAACCTGCTGGACTACCTGGCCGAGCAGCGGAAGGCCTGCGGCCACCTCCCCGACGACCGCACCATCGTGGTCGAGCGCTTCCGGGACGAGCTCGGCGACTGGCGGATCGTCATCCACTCCCCCTTCGGCGCCCAGGTGCACGCCCCCTGGGCGCTCGCCCTCGGCGCCCGGCTGCGCGAGAAGCACGGCCTGGACCCGCAGGTCATGCACGCCGACGACGGCATCGTGCTCCGCCTGCCCGACGCCGACCTCCTCTCCCCCGACTTCGACTTCAGCAGCCCGCTGGAGAGCGCGGGTTCCGACGAGGCCCCGGTCGGCGCCGACGCCGCCCTGTTCGAGGCCGACGAGATCGAACAGCTGGTCACCGACCAGGTCGGCGGCTCCGCGCTGTTCGCCTCCCGCTTCCGGGAGTGCGCCGGCCGCGCCCTGCTGCTCCCCCGCCGCAACCCCGGGCGCCGCACCCCGCTCTGGCAGCAGCGCCAGCGCGCCGCCCAACTGCTCGAGGTCGCCTCCGAGTACGGCTCGTTCCCGATCGTCCTGGAGGCCGTCCGGGAGTGCCTCCAGGACGTCTTCGACGTCCCCGGCCTGGTCGAGCTGATGGGGGACCTCGAATCCCGCGCCGTCCGCCTGGTCGAGGTCACCACCTCCGAGCCCTCGCCCTTCGCCCGCTCACTGCTGTTCGGCTACGTCGCCCAGTTCCTCTACGAGGGCGACTCCCCGCTCGCCGAACGCCGGGCCGCCGCCCTCTCCCTGGACTCCCGGCTGCTGTCGGAGCTCCTCGGCCAGGCCGAGCTGAGCGAGCTGCTCGACCCGCAGGTGCTGGCCGAGCTGGAGGCCGAGCTCCAACGCCTCACCCCCGAGCGCCGGATCAGGGACGCCGAGGGCGTCGCCGACGCGCTGCGCCTGCTCGGCCCGCTCACCGAGGCCGAGTTGACCGCGCGCGGCGCCGAGCCGCTGCTGGCCCTGGAGCTGGAGGCCGCCCGCCGGGTGATCCAGGTCCGGATCGCGGGCGAGCAGCGCTGGGCCGCGATCGAGGACGCCGGACGGCTGCGCGACGCCCTGGGCACCCCGCTGCCGGTCGGCGTCCCCGAGGCCTTCACCGAGCCGGTCAAGGACCCGCTGGGCGACCTGCTGGCCCGGCACGCCCGCACCCACGGCCCGTTCACCGCCGCCGAGGCCGGCGCCCGCTACGGCCTCGGCACCGCCGTCGTCACCGGCACCCTGCACCGGCTCACCGCCGCCGGCCGCCTGGTCCAGGGCGCCTTCCGGCCCGCCGAGAGCCATACCGCCACCGCCGAGTGGTGCGACGCCGAGGTGCTGCGCCGGCTGCGCCGCCGTTCGCTGGCCGCGCTGCGCCAGGAGGTGGAGCCCGTCCCGCCGCGCGCCCTGGCCGCCTTCCTCCCGCAGTGGCAGCACCTGGCCGGCCACCGGCTGCGCGGCCCGGACGGCCTGCTCCGGGTGGTCGAACAGCTCCAGGGCACCGCCCTGCCCGCCTCCGCCCTGGAGAAGCTGATCCTCCCGGCCCGGCTCGCCGACTACTCCCCCGGCCTGCTGGACGAGCTGATGGCGGCCGGCGAGATCGGCTGGTGCGGCGCCGGCGCGCTGCCCGGCAAGGACGGCTGGCTCAGCCTGCACCTGGCCGAGAACGCCCACCTGCTGCGCCCCGAGCCCGTCCCGCCCGCGCTCACCCCGCTGCACAGCTCCCTGCTGCAGGCCCTGTCGGGCGGCTACGGCCTGTTCTTCCGCCAGCTCGTCCAGCAGCTCCCGGAGGAGGCCCCGGAGCCCGAGGTGGTGACGGCCCTCTGGGACCTGGTCTGGGCCGGCTACGTCAGCAACGACACTCTGGCCCCGCTGCGCGCCCTGCTCGGCTCCGGCCGGACGGCGGGCGCCACCGCCCACCGCGCCCCCCGGGCGACCCCGCGCGGCCGCTACGGCGGCGCGGGCCGCGCCTTCGGCCGGGCGGCGGCCGGCGGGGCGCTGCGCAGCGGCCCGCCGACGGTGGCCGGGCGCTGGTCGCTGCTGCCCGCCTTCGCCGCCGATCCGACGGTGCTGGCCACCGCCCGGGCACAGAGCCTGCTGGACCGGCACGGTCTGCTGACCCGCGGCACGGTGGCGGCCGAACGGGTGCCCGGCGGCTTCGCCGGGGTGTACCGGGTGCTCGCCGCGATGGAGGAGCGCGGCCGGGCCCGCCGGGGCTATTTCGTCGAGGGTCTGGGCGGCGCCCAGTTCGCCATGGAGGGCGCGGCCGACCGGCTGCGCTCGGTCAACGGCCGGCTGGAGCGGGCCGGGGCCGCCGAGTGGCCGGCCGCTCCGGCCGCCGAGCCCCCGCAGCTGCTGGTGCTGGCCGCCGCCGATCCGGCGAACGCCTACGGCGCCGCGCTGCCCTGGCCCGAGCCGCCCGCCGTCGCGGGGGCCACGGAGGCGAAGGCGCACCGCCCGGGCCGCAAGGCGGGCGCCCTGGTGGTGCTGGTGGACGGTGAGCTCGCGCTGTACGTGGAGCGGGGCGGCAAGTCCCTGCTGGCCTGGCCGGAGGACGGCGCGACCCTGGCGTCGGCCGCCGGGGCGCTCGCGGGCGCGGTCCGGGCGGGCGCGCTCGGCAGTGTCACGGTCGAACGCGCCAACGGCGAGCCCGCCCTCGGCTCCGAGCTGGGCCGCGCCCTGGAGGAGGCCGGCTTCCACGCCACCCCGCGCGGCCTCCGCCTGCGCCCCTGAGGACGGGAGAGCCCTTGGCCCTGGAAACGCCCGGAGGCCGCAGGGTCGTCGACCCCGCGGCCTCCGGCCACGTCGATTCATCCGGTCGGCGGGGGCTGCGCCTCCGCCCGGCCCACGGCCTCCCCGTGCTCGTGCGGGCGCCGGGCCGGTCCGGTCGCGTTCCGGTCGGCATGGACCGGGATGAGACCGAGCCCCCAGCCGCCGGCCGCCAGCAGACCGAGCACCGCCCCGTCGGCGAGCTGTCCCCGGACGGCCACCAGCCACCAGGCGAGCCCGCCCGCGAGCGCCACCAGGACCCATCGGGCCGACCAGGGCACCAGGCGCCGCAGCCGTATTCGGGCCACCGCGCACACCGTCGCGACTCTCCGCACGACCGCCCTCCTCCGCTCGCCCCGGGATTCCTCGGGCCCGTCGTGGGACGGGCACCCGGGAGGTGCGAGGCCGGGTTCAGGCGGCGACCACGTCCATCGCGGCGGCCTTGGGCGACATGTTCGCCCGATCGGCGCCGGGGGCGGGCAGCGGTACCGGTTCGAGTACCGGCCTCAGCAGATCACCTTCGGAGAGGGTGGCCATCGCCGCAAGTTCGGCGAGCGACAGTTCGTCGCTGACCTCGCGCATGACCTCGGACATCCGGACGTCGAGTGCGTCGCAGATGGCGGAGAGCAGCTCCGAGGAGGCCTCCTTCTGTCCCCGCTCGACCTCGGAGAGGTATCCGAGCGAAACCCTGGCTGCCGCCGACACCTCGCGGAGTGTGCGGCCCTGGCGCTGGCGCTGCCGACGCAGTACATCGCCCAGTAGGCGACGGAGCAGGATCATCGGTGCCTCCCTCCTCGGACTGCGGATCGAGATGTCACGACCCCACCGTACCGCCTTGCCCGCTTCGCGTGCGGGGACCCTGGTCGTGTTCACTCTGGGCTGCAAGGCCGTCCCCCTCCTCGTTCCGGTGTCCTACCCGGGTTCGCGGGCCCCTCGTGGTACCCGACTCGGCCCGCCCGGCCACCGTCACGCAACTCGTTCGCCACCTGGTTTCTGCCCAACCAGGCCGTTGGATGTAACACGATCCTCCAGCTGTGTCATACCCGCGCGCCAGTTCGGCAGATCTCGGTTCGGTGGAGATCCGTCCGCGGGCTCCGTCATCGAGGTCATCGAGGTCATCGAACGAGCCGGCCGACGAGCAGCTCCAGCGCGGCGGTCACCGCTTCGTGACGGATTGTGGCACGAGCGCCCGACAGCAGGGGCGAACTGACCAGAGTTCCCCCCGGGCCGGCGACCGCCAGGTGTACCGTGCCCACCGGCTGCCCGTCCTGCGGCTCCGGACCGGCCACACCGGTCGTCGCGAGCCCGTACGTGGCCCCCAGCAACCGGCGCACGCCCTCGGCCATCTGTCGGGCCACCACCGGGTGCACCGGACCGTACACGTCCAACAGGCCCTCGTCCACACCGAGCACCGAGGCCTTGAGCTCCGTCGCGTACGCGGTGACCGACCCGCGGAAGGTCGCGGACGCCCCGGGGACGTCCACCAGCGCGGCGGCCAGCAGCCCGCCGGTCAGCGATTCGGCGACGGCCAGCGTGCCGCCCTCGGCCCGCAGCGCGGCGTGCGCGCGTTCGGCCAGCCCGTACAGCTCGTCGTCCGTCACCGAGGTCCCCCCGTCCGTTACCGGTCCGCGCGCTCCGCGGCCGTGCCCTCGCGGCGCAGGCGCAGCGCCTGGCCGATGTAGTCCAGCGCGGTGCCGACGGTCAGCAGCACCGCCAGCGCCATCAGGACCGCCCGGCCGGTGGCCAGCCAGCCGGTCAGCGGCAGCACGTACATGCCGACCGCGGTGCCCTGGGTGAGCGTCTTGAGCTTGCCGCCACGGCTGGCCGGGATGACGCCGTAGCGGATCACCCAGAAGCGCATCAGGGTGATGCCGAGCTCGCGGGCCAGGATCACCACGGTGACCCACCAGGGCAGGTCGCCGAGCACCGAGAGCCCGATCAGCGCCGAGCCCATGATCGCCTTGTCGGCGATCGGGTCGGCGATCTTGCCGAAGTCGGTGACCAGGCCCTTGCGGCGGGCGATCTCGCCGTCGAACAGGTCGGTGATCATCGCGATCGCGAACGACGCCCAGGCGACCGCGCGCCACTTGGGGTTGTGCCCGTCGTCGGCGAACAGCAGGGCCACGAAGACCGGGACCAGGAGCACCCGGACCATGGTGAGCACATTGGCGATGTTCCAGACGCCGGGCGCCGGCGGCACGGCGGCCGCCGGTCTCCCCGGGTGGGCCGCGGCCGGGGCCCCGGGCCCCTTGGTCATTCCCCGGCTCCCGGAGCCTCGGCCCCCGAAGTCGCGGGCTGTCGCACCTGTTCCAGCGCCTCGGCGATCAGGTCGACGCCCTCGCTGGCCACCACGGTGGCCCGCCAGAACTGTCCGACCCGCGGGTCCTCGACGCCGTGCAGGGTGGTCAGGCCGTCGGTCTCCGGGGCCTGGTGGGCGGCGCGGCCCTCGACCACGCCGTCCTCGATCGACTCGATCAGCACCTCGACCTCGGTGCCGATCCGCTGCTCGGCCCGCTGCGCGGTCATCTCCTCGGCGAGCCGGCTCAGCCGGGCCAGCCGGTCGGCGACGACGTCCTCGGGCAGCTTGCCGTCGTAGGTCGCCGCCTCGGTGCCGTCCTCGTCGGAGTAACCGAAGACGCCGATCGCGTCCAGCCCGGCGTGGGTGACGAAGCGCTCCAACTCGGCGAAGTCCTCCTCGGTCTCACCGGGGAAGCCGACGATGAAGTTGGACCGGGCGCCGGCCTGCGGGGCCTTGCCCCGGATCGTCCCGAGCAGCTCCAGGAACTGGTCGGTGGAGCCGAAGCGGCGCATCCGGCGCAGCACGGCGGGCGCCGAGTGCTGGAAGGACAGGTCGAAGTAGGGCAGCACGTCGGCGGTGCCGGTCATCGCGTCGATCAGGCCCGGACGCATCTCGGCCGGCTGCAGGTAGGAGACCCGCACCCGCTCGACGCCCTCGATCGCGGAGATCTCGCCGAGCAGCGTCTCCAGCAGTCGGATGTCGCCCAGGTCCTTGCCGTACGAGGTGTTGTTCTCGCTGACCAGGACGATCTCGCGGACGCCCTGCCCGGCCAGCCACTGGGCCTCGTGCAGCACGTCGGAGGGGCGGCGGGAGATGAAGGAGCCGCGGAAGGCGGGGATGGCGCAGAAGGAGCAGCGCCGGTCGCAGCCGGAGGCGAGCTTGACCGAGGCGACCGGGCTGTCGTCCAGCCGCTTGCGCAGGGTGCGCGGGCCGGAGGCCGGGGCGAGGCCGTCGGGCAGGTCGGCGATCGGCTCGGCGGCGGCCTCGGCGCCGTGGCCGGGCAGCGCGACGGACTCGGCGGCGGACTGCCGCTCGGCCGGGCTGATCGGCAGCAGCTTGCGGCGGTCGCGCGGGATGTGCGGGGCGTGGTGGCCGCCGGAGAGGATGGTCTGCAGGCGGTCGGAGATGTCGGAGTAGTCGTCGAAGCCGAGCACCCCGTCGGCCTCGGGCAGCGCGTCGGCGAGCTCCTTGCCGTACCGCTCGGCCATGCAGCCGACCGCGACGACGGCCTGGGTGCGGCCGTGCCCCTTGAGGTCGTTGGCCTCCAGCAGGGCGTCGACGGAGTCCTTCTTGGCGGCCTCGACGAAGCCACAGGTGTTGACGACGGCGACATCGGCCTCGGCGGCATCGTCGACGAGCAACCAGCCGTCGGCTTCCAGTCGCCCGGCGAGTTCCTCGGAGTCCACCTCGTTGCGGGCGCATCCGAGCGTGACAAGGGCGACAGTGCGGCGTTCAGGCATAGGCCCAAGATTAACGCGCGGCCTCCGGTGCCGTTCGCCCCGGAGGCCGCGTGCCACGGATCAGCTGATCATCGACGGCCCTCGACGGGCCGTGTGGTCAGCCCGCCTGCGGGTCTCCGGGGGTGTACGTGACGTGCACCACCTGGCCGTCCTTGCCGAGGACGCCGAGGTCCTTGCCGTTGACGTACGCGTGCACGGCTCCGCCGTTGCCGAGCACCAGGCGGATCTGCTTGGGGTCGGTGAAGGTCTGGTCCTGGCCGTCGCTGATGTTGTTCTGGAACAGCGACTTGCCGCTGCCGTCCATCGCCGAGACCCAGCTGGTGCCCTCGGCGACCAGCTTCACGGTGACCTTGTCGGCCGGGACGGCGGCGATCGCCGCGGCGCTCGGCGCGGGCGCCGGCGGCTGCACGGTCGGCGTGACCGGGGCGACCGAGCCGGTGCCGGAGCCGCTGGGCAGCGGCGCGCTGGCGGAGCCGGTGGTGCCGTGGCCGCTCTTGCCGCTGACCAGGTTGAAGCCGATCAGCGCGACCACCGCGACGATCGCGGCGACCATGGCGGCCGCCCAGTTCGGCCGGGAGCGGCCGGGCACCTTGATCGGGCCGTTGTCGATCAGCTGGGTGGCGGGGCGCTTGGAGGCCGGTGAGCCGCCGTGCGCGGCGTCGTAGCGTGCGACCAGCGCCTCGCCGTCCGCGCCGACCGCCTGGGCGACCGCGCGGATGTGCCCGCGGGCGTAGAAGTCGCCGCCGCAGCGGTCGAAGTCGTCCTCCTCGATGGCATGGACGATCGGCACCCGCACCCGGGTGGCGGTACTCACCTGGTCCACCGTGAGTCCCGCGTCGATCCGGGCGGCGGACAGCACCCGGCCGATGCTCGGGGCATCGGCCGCCTGCACCGCGTCGTCGGTCGGCTCGACGGACGACGGGGTGTTCTCGCGGTCGGAGGACTTGCCGATGGTCACGGGGCACGCCTTTCGAGCGGATGGCCACCTGCTGGAGAACAGTCTAGGGGCGCGGGCGGATCGTTTCTCAAGCGGAGCGGGCCGAATGCGCGTGCCCGTCCCGGCCGGGAGCCGGACCTCAGCTGAACGGTCGTCAGCGGAGGCACCCGGACGGACCCGGAAAGCGCTTTCCGGCCAAGTGACGCGGCATACGGACACCCGGTTCCCCGTACCGCGCCTACCCTCCTCCGAACGAGTGAACCCCCTCGGAGCGCACAGCCCGTCAGCCCTACGGGGCAGGCCCCCTCGGCCCCGCAGGGCCCCCTCAGCCCCGCAGGGTGATCAGTACGCCGTCCAGCTCGTCCGGCTTCACCAGCACGTCGCGGGCCTTGGAGCCCTCGCTCGGGCCGACGATCCCGCGCGACTCCATCAGGTCCATCAGCCGGCCCGCCTTGGCGAAGCCGACCCGGAGCTTTCGCTGGAGCATCGAGGTGGAGCCGAACTGGGTGGAGACCACCAGCTCGGCCGCCTGGATCAGCAGGTCCAGGTCGTCGCCGATCTCCTCGTCGATCTCCTTCTTGGGCCCGCCCCCGACCGTCACGTCGTCCCGGTAGACGGCGGACAGCTGGTCCTTGCAGTGCTGCACCACCCTGGCGATCTCCGCCTCGGTGACGAACGCGCCCTGCATGCGGATCGGCTTGCTCGCGCCCATCGGCAGGAACAGCGCGTCGCCCTTGCCGATCAGCTTCTCCGCGCCGGGCTGGTCGAGGATGACCCGGGAGTCGGCCATCGCGGAGGTCGCGAAGGCCAGTCGGGACGGCACGTTGGCCTTGATCAGGCCGGTGACCACGTCCACCGAGGGCCGCTGGGTGGCGAGCACCAGGTGGATGCCGGCCGCACGGGCCAGCTGGGTGATCCGGACCACCGAGTCCTCGACGTCGCGCGGCGCGACCATCATCAGGTCGGCCAGCTCGTCGACGATCACCAGCAGGTACGGGTACGGCCGCAGCTCCCGCTCGCTGCCCAGCGGCGGGGTGACCTTGCCGGCCTTCACCGCCGCGTTGAAGTCGTCCACGTGCCGGAAGCCGAAGGCCGCGAGGTCGTCGTAGCGCAGGTCCATCTCGCGGACCACCCATTGGAGGGCCTCGGCGGCCTTCTTCGGGTTGGTGATGATCGGCGTGATCAGGTGCGGGATGCCCTCGTACGCGGTCAGCTCGACCCGCTTGGGGTCGACCAGGACCATCCGCACCTCGTCCGGGGTGGCCCGGGCGAGGATCGAGGTGATCAGGCAGTTGATGCAGGAGGACTTGCCGGCGCCGGTCGCACCGGCCACCAGGATGTGCGGCATCTTGGCGAGGTTGGCCATCACGGTGTGGCCCTCGACGTCCTTGCCCATGCCGACGACCATCGGGTGGGTGTCCTCGGCGGCCGTGCGCGAGCGCAGCAGGTCGCCGAGGTTGACCATCTCGCGGTCCCGGTTGGGGATCTCGATGCCGACCGCGGACTTGCCCGGGATCGGGCTGATGATCCGCACGTCCGGGCTGGCCACCGCGTAGGCGATGTTCTTGCCGAGCGCGGTGATCCGCTCCACCTTGACGGCCGGGCCGAGCTCGACCTCGTAGCGGGTGACCGTCGGGCCGCGGGTGAAGCCGGTGACCTTCGCGTCCACCTTGAACTCGGCGAAGGTGCTGGTGAGCTGGGCCACCACCTCGTCGTTGAGGGCGCTGCGGGCCTTGGCCGGGCCGCCGCGCTCCAGCAGGTCGAGCGAGGGCAGCGCGTAGGTGATCCCCTCGCCGAGCTGCAGCTGCTCCATCCGCACCGGCGCCGGGCCGTGCTCGGCGGGCGCGCCCGGGCCGCCGCTGCGGGCGGCCGGGACGGCCGGCTCCTCCGGCGCCGCGGTGAGGTCCTTGACCTGGTGCATCATGTCCGCCACCGCCGAGGAGGCGGGCACACCGTAGACCAGGGCGCCGTCCAGGTCGGCGGCCGCACCGGCGGCGAGGTCGCGGGTGGCGTACGGGTCCAGCGGCTCCTTGTCCAGGGAGATGCGGCGGGCCGCCTCCGGCTGCTCCCCGTCGTCCTCGGCGGTCTGCTTGCGCCGACGACGGCGCCGACGGGCGGCCACCTCGTCGAGGGGGCCCTCGCCGTCGGTGTCGACGGTGTACGGCAGTGCGTCGGGGTCGGCGTCCTCCGGCGGATCGGTGGACAGCTCGTGCTCCGGCGTGCGCCCCCAGCGCGGCTCGTCCTCGGGCCCGGGCTCGACCACGCCGAGCCTTATCCCCAGCCCGCGCACCCGCTCGCCGATCCGGTTGACCGGGGTGGCGGTGACCACCAGCAGGCCGAAGAAGGCCAGCAGCAGGAGCAGCGGCACGGCCAGCACCGCGCCGGCGGCGGCCATCATCGGGGTGGAGGCGGCCCAGCCGATGATCCCGCCGGCCGCCCTTATCCGGGAGGCGCCGCTGCCCATCGTGGGCGCGCCGCAGCCGATGTGGACCAGGCCGAGGATGCCGACCAGCAGGGTACTCAGCCCGATCACGATCCGGCCGTTGGCCTCCGGCAGCTCCGGGTGGCGCCAGAGCCGGATGGCGATCCCGGCCAGCAGGAACGGCACCAGCACGTCGAGCCGCCCGAACAGTCCGGACACCACGGCGGTGGCCGCCCCGTTCAACCAGCCCTCCGAGCTGAACCAGGTGCCGCCCGCGACCACGAGCGCGAGCCCGAACAGCAGCAGGCCGACGCCGTCCTTGCGGTGGTCCGGGTGGAGGTTCTTGGCGCCGTCGCCGAAGCCGCGGAAGATCGCGGCGATCGGGCTGGCGAGGGCGTTGAGGGCGCCCATCAGCACCCCCCGGCGCGGCGGGGGCGGCGGGGCCGACTTGGCGGCCGACTTCTTCGCGGGGGCCCGGCGGGCGGCCGCCTTCTTGGCGGGCGGCTTGCCCGGGGCCTTGGCCGCGGCCTTCTTGGACGGTCCCGGACTCGGTTTGCGTGCGGCGTTTCCGGGCGTACGAGTGGCCATGGGTCAGCAGCCTACCGGGGCGGGCGAGCGGTGCCCACGCGGCCGAGCCCGGGGCCGGGACGTGTCGCAGACACACCGTCACGCTGACCGGGTTTCACCCGACCGCAGCAGCAAACCACCCGGACGTGTGAACGTCCGACCGTGTCCGGGCGGTTCTCCGCGGTGCCGGGGCGCATCGCGTCCAGGGCCCGGCGCAGTCCGGCGAGCTTGCGCTCCAGGTGCGCCGCGGTGGCGGCCACCCCGGCGTCCTCCGCCCCGTCCAGCTGCTTGCCCAGCGCCTCCGCCTGCTCCTCGACCGCCGCCAGCCGCGCGGACAGCTCGCCGAGCAGCGCCCCGCCGAGGGACGGCTCGCCGCCGCCCGCCTCCAGTTGCAGCCGCAGCAGCGCGGCCTGCTCCTTCAACTGGCAGTTCTTGACGTACAGGTCGACGAAGACCGAGACCTTGGCGCGCAGCACCCACGGGTCGAAGGGCTTGGAGATGTAGTCCACCGCGCCGGCCGCGTAGCCGCGGAAGGTGTGGTGGGGCCCGTGGTTGATCGCGGTCAGGAAGATGATCGGGATGTCCCGGGTGCGCTCGCGGCGCTTGATGTGGGCGGCCGTCTCGAAGCCGTCCATCCCGGGCATCTGGACATCCAGCAGGATCACCGCGAAGTCGTCCGTCAGCAGGGCCTTGAGCGCCTCCTCGCCGGAGGCGGCCCGCACCAGCGTCTGGTCCAGGGCGGAGAGGATCGCCTCCAGCGCCAGCAGGTTCTCCGGCCGGTCGTCGACCAGGAGGATCTTCGCCTTCTGCATCGGGGCTCGCCCTCCTGTCGCCTGCCTGCCGCCCGGTGTAGGCACTCGCGTACTGCCCACCGCTACCCCGGTCATGCTAGCCGCACCCCCTCGCCCGGCACATCGCTCCGTCGTGACCCGATCCGGAGCGGCGCGCAGCCAGTGCTCCGGCGCACGCTCAGCAGCGTGTCGCCGTCCGGTCACTGTTCGCAACGATCGGTGACCCTACCGGGTTCCCGGGCCGGTCCGCCAGCAAACCGGCCCGCCGGTGGGCGTGAACCCCGGAGCCCGCCCCGGGGTTCACGCCAGGCGACGGACTCACGCGCGGCCGCCGTTCAGCCACTCGGACATCACCGACAGCAGGTGGTCGGTCTCCACCGGCTTGGTGATGTGGTCGGTGGCGCCCGCCTCCAGGGACTTCTCGCGGTCGCCCTTCATCGCCTTGGCGGTCAGCGCGATGATCGGCAGACCGGCGAACTGGGGCATCCGGCGGATCGCCTCGGTGGTCGCGTAGCCGTCCATCTCCGGCATCATGATGTCCATCAGGACCAGCGCCACGTTCTCGTGCTGCTCCAGCATCTCGATGCCCTCGCGACCGTTCTCCGCGTACAGGACGGTCAGCCCGTGCTGCTCCAGCACGCTGGTCAGGGCGAACACGTTGCGCACGTCGTCGTCCACGATCAGCACCTGCTGGCCGTCGAAGCGGGTGGCGACGCGGGCCGGCCGGAGCTGCTGCGCCGGCTCCACCGCCCGGGGCGCGGCGGCGCTCTCCAGGGCGGCGCTGCGCCGGCGCTCCACCGCGCCGCGGCGGCGCTCCTCCGCCATCTCCCGGACCTCCTGGGCCCAGTGGTCGGCCGGGCTCTCGCCGACCGGCACCGGCAGGCCCACCGGGGTCACCCCGACCGAGGCGCGCAGTGCGGGCGGGTTCGCCGTGCCCGGGCGGTCCAGGGGGCGCTCAGCGGTGGCATCCGGGGCGTCGGTGCGCAGCGGCAGGTAGAGCGTGAAGGTCGAGCCCTTGCCGAGCTCGCTCTCGGCGTGGATCTCGCCGCCGAGCAGCCGGGCGATCTCCCGGCTGATCGACAGCCCGAGGCCGGTGCCGCCGTACTTGCGGCTGGTGGTGCCGTCGGCCTGCTTGAACGCCTCGAAGATCTCCCGCAGCTTGTTGCCGGGGATGCCGATGCCGGTGTCGGAGACCGAGAAGGCGATCAGCTCGTCGTCCGGGCCCTGGATCGAGCCGAACTCCAGCAGCCGCTCGCGCACGTGCTGGGGGACGTCCCGGCCGGCCGCGCTGATCGAGAAGTCGACGCCGCCGGCGTCGGTGAACTTGACGGCGTTGGAGATCAGGTTGCGCAGCACCTGCTGGAGCCGCTGCTCGTCGGTGTGCAGGGTGACCGGCAGGGCGGGCGAGACCCGGACCGCGAAGTCCAGGTTCTTGTCCAGGGCGACCGGCTGGAAGGTGGCCTCGACGTAGTCGACCAGCTGGACCAGGGCGATCCGGGCCGGGCGGACGTCCATCTTCCCGGCCTCGACCTTCGACAGGTCGAGGATGTCGTTGATCAGCTGGAGCAGGTCGGAGCCGGCGCCGTGGATGGTGTCGGCGAACTCGACCTGCTTGGGCGAGAGGTTGCCCTCGTTGTTGTCGGAGAGCAGCTTGGCCAGGATCAGCAGCGAGTTGAGCGGGGTACGCAGCTCGTGCGACATGTTGGCGAGGAACTCGCTCTTGTACCGGGAGGCCAGGGCGAGCTGCTCGGCGCGCTCCTCCAGGACCTGCCGGGCCTCCTCGATCTCGCTGTTCTTGATCTCGATGTCCCGGTTCTGCTGGGCGAGTTGCTCGGCCTTCTCCTGCAACTCCTCGTTGGTGCGCTCCAGTTCCTCCTGGCGCGCCTCCAACTCGGCCGAGCGCATCGAGAGTTCGGCGGTGAGCCGCTGGGACTCCAGCAGCAGTCCCTCGGTCTTGGTGTTGACGCTGATGGTGTTGACGGTGACGCCGATCAGGTCGGCGATCTGGTTGAGGAAGTCCAGCGCGACGGTGGTGAAGGAGCTGAACGTGGCCAGCTCGATCACGCCCAGCAGCCGGCCCTCGAACTGCACCGGTAGCACCACGATATGGGCCGGCGAGGCCTCGCCGAGGCCGGAGGCGATCTTGAGGTACCCGGGCGGCGCCTCCTTGACGATGATCGCCCGCTTCTCCACCGCGGCCTGGCCGATCAGCGACTCGCCCGGCCGGAAGGTGGTCGGCATCGCCCGGCGCTGGTAGCCGTAGCTGCCGATCAGGCGCAGCACGGTGTCGTTCTCGTCGTCGTCCTCGGTGATCAGCTCGGCGGTCCGGCCGGCCGGCTGGGCCAGGAAGAAGGCGCCGTGCTGGGCGGAGACCACCGGGGTCAGCTCGGTCATGATCAGCGAGGCGACGGCCTCCAGGTCCCGGCGGCCCTGGAGCAGCCCGGAGATCCGGGCCAGGTTGGTCTTGAGCCAGTCCTGCTCCTGGTTGGTCCGGGTGGTCTCGCGCAGGTTGGCGATCATCTGGTTGATGTTGTCCTTGAGCTCGTCGAGCTCCCCGGCGGCGTCCACGTCGATCCGCAGACTCAGGTCGCCCCTGGTCACCGCGGTGGCGACCTGGGCGATCGCGCGCACCTGCCGGGTCAGGTTGTTGGCCAGCTCGTTCACCGACTCGGTGAGGTCCTGCCAGGTGCCGTCCACTCCGGGCACCCGGGCCTGGCCGCCGAGCCGCCCGTCGGTGCCCACCTCGCGGGCGACCCGGGTGACCTCGTCGGCGAACGCCGACAGCTGGTCGACCATCGTGTTGATGTTGGTCTTGAGCTGGAGGATCTCGCCGCGCGCGTCGACGTCGATCTTCTGCGAGAGGTCGCCGCGGGCGACCGCTGTGATCACCAGCGCGATGTTGCGGACCTGGCCGGTGAGGTTGTTGGCCATCTGGTTGACGTTGTCGGTCAGGTCCTTCCAGATCCCGGCCACGCCCGGCACGCTCGCCTGGCCGCCCAGGGTGCCGTCGGTGCCCACCTCGCGGGCGACCCGGGTGACCTCGACCGCGAACGCGGACAGCTGGTCGACCATCGTGTTCAGGGTCCCGGCGAGCGTCGCGATCTCGCCCTGGGCGTCGATGGTGATCTTCTTGGAGAGGTCGCCGCGGGCCACCGCGGAGGCGACCTCGGCGATGTTGCGGACCTGCCCGGTCAGGTTCGACGCCATGAAGTTGACGTTGTCGGTCAGGTCCTTCCAGATGCCCGACACCCCGCGCACCCGCGCCTGGCCGCCGAGGATGCCCTCGGTGCCCACCTCGCGGGCGACCCGGGTGACCTCGTCGGCGAACGCCGACAGCTGGTCGACCATGGTGTTGACGGTGGTCACCAGCTCCAGGATCTCGCCCCGGGCGTCGACGGTGATCTTCTTCGACACGTCGCCGCGCGCCACCGCCGTGGTCACCTCGGCGATGTTGCGGACCTGGCTGGTCAGGTTGTTGGCCATCAGGTTGACGCTGTTGGTCAGGTCCTTCCACGTCCCGGACACCCCGGGCACGCTCGCCTGGCCGCCGAGGATGCCCTCGGTGCCGACGTCCCGGGCGACCCGGGTGACCTCGTCGGCGAAGGCCGACAGCTGGTCGACCATCGTGTTGATGGTGTTCTTCAGCTCCAGGATCTCCCCGCGCGCGTCCACCTGGATCTTCTGCGACAGGTCGCCCTTGGCGACCGCGGTCGTCACCTGGGCGATGTTGCGCACCTGATCGGTGAGGTTGTTCGCCATGAAGTTGACGTTGTCGGTCAGGTCCCGCCACACCCCGGCCGCCCAGGGCACCTGCGCCTGCCCGCCGAGCCGCCCCTCGGTGCCCACCTGGCGGGCCACCCGGGTCACCTGCTCGGCGAACCCGGAGAGCTGGTCCACCATCGTGTTGATGGTGTTCTTCAGCTCCAGCATCTCGCCGCGCGCGTCCACCTCGATCTTCTGCGACAGGTCCCCGCGCGCCACCGCCGTGGTCACCTGGGCGATGTTGCGCACCTGGCCGGTCAGGTTGTCGGCCATGAAGTTCACCGAGTCGGTCAGTTCGCGCCAGACCCCGGCCACGCCCGGCACCTGCGCCTGACCGCCCAGCCGGCCCTCGGTGCCGACGTCCCGGGCGACCGTGGTGACCTGGGCGGCGAAGCCGTTCAGCTGGTCCACCATCGTGTTGACGGTGTTCTTCAGCTCCAGCATCTCGCCGGCCACATCGACGGTCACCTTGCGGGACAGGTCGCCCTTGGCCACCGCCGTGGTCACCTGGGCGATGTTGCGCACCTGCGCGGTCAGCCGCCCCGCCATCGTGTTGACCGAGTCCGCCAGGTCCTTCCAACTGCCCGACACGCTACGGACCTTGGCCTGCCCACCGAGCTTGCCCTCGGTGCCGACCTCGCGGGCCACCCGGGTCACCTCGTCGGTGAACTCGGAGAGTTGGTCCACCAGTCCGTTGACGGTCCGGCCGATCTTGAGGTACTCGCCGCGCAACGGGTGACTCACCCCGTTGCTGTGCAGCGAACGCAGCTCCATCTTCTGGTCCAGGTCGCCCTCGGCGATCGAGGTGAGCACCCGGCCCACCTCGGCCATCGGACGGGCCAGGTCGTCGATCAGCGCGTTGCAGTTGTCGACGGCCGCCATCCAGGCGCCCTCGCCCGCACCGGTCTCCAGCCGCTCGTTCAGCCGGCCCTCACGGCCCACCGCCCGCCGCACCCGGGCCAGTTCACCGGTCAGGTGCTGGTTGCGCTCGGCGACCTCGTTGAACACCGCGGCGATCTCCGCCAGCGGCCCGTCGCCCGGCACCGTCAACCGGCGGCGGAAGTTGCCGTCCCGCATCGCGGTCAGCGCTGCCAGCAGCTTGCGCAGCTCGGCGGGCTCCGCGCCGCGGCTGTGGCCCGCTCGCCGGCCGGCCGCGCTCCGCGGCGCGGTCCCGGACCGCCCACCGCGCGGAGCGGGCGGCGTCGTACCGGTGGCGTCCTTGGTGGCGTCCTTGGTGGCCGAACTCAACGGGCCCCTCCCACATCGTGTGAACTGTCCGGTGACCGCCGCGCCGGAACGGCACGACCCGGGCACCGGCCCGGCCGGGCTTCGTACCGGCCGGACCCCACGGCCCACCGGCTCCCCCACGACCGTACTGCTCCCACCGGCCGTCGCGGACCCCCCAGTCTGGCAGCACTGGCGCCGGGTATACGGCCGGTTGCGCCCGGTTGTCCCCGCACCGTCCGAAACAGGTGGGCAGAATCACCCTCCGGTGCCTGTTTCGCCGCCCCGCCCCCACGGGGACCCAAGCGGAAAGTAGGGTGGAGCGCTGCACCGGGCCACGCCCGACCCACCGCCGCCGCCCACCCGGCGGCGCGCACGGGGAGGTCGGCGCCGAACCCCGGACAGTCAGGCAAGAGCAGCAGAGGAGAAGTGGCAACGTGGTCACCGCGCGCGCAGCCGCCACCTTCGACCCCGACGGCCGGTCCGCGGCGGCCGCCCGGGGCTTCGTCCGGGACGCGCTGCTCGGCTGGGGCCTGCCCGAGGTCGTCGACGACGCCGTCGTCCTGGTCAGCGAGCTGGTCACCAACGCCGTCGTGCACGCCGGCACCGCCGCCGAGGTCTGCTGCCTGCGCGAGGAGGAGACCGTCCGGATCGAGGTCACCGACCACCACCCCGAGCGCGGCCTGCCCTCGCTCGGCGACGGCCCCCGCTACGCCGACCCCGACGGGGAGGGCGGCCGCGGCCTGCTGATGTGCTCCGCCCTCGCCGAACGCTGGGGCGTCGAGTACGGAGCCGGGCAGAAGACCGTCTGGTTCCGGCTCGCCCTGCCCGCGCACGTGGCCGGCACCCGCTACGCCGTCCCCGCCACCCCCGGCAGCGACCTGCCCAGCAGCCCCGGACCGGTGCACGTCGCCGTCGTCCAACTCGACGAGGACGGCCGGGTCCTGGCCTGGAACCCGGACGCCGAAGCCCTCTTCCGGTACCCCGCCGCCACCGTCCTCGGCCGCCCCTGGGCCGACCTCGCGCTCTGGCCGCAGTCCCCCGGCCGCGGCCTCGGCCTCACCGACACCCTCCGGCTGGCCCGCTGGGAGGGCGGCTACGGCGTACGGCGGGCCGACGGCGAGGAGGTCGAGGTCTACGGCGTCCAGGTGCGCGTGCGCGACACCGAGGGCGTCGCCTCCACCCTCTGTCTGCTCGTCCTCGAACCCGACCGCGCCGTCCTGCGCTCCCCCGCCCGCACCCTGCCCGGCGAGCGCCCCGACCCGACCGGACCCCGGCTCGACCTGCTGGCCGGCCCGATCGCCACCGACGACCTCGAAACCCTGCTCCAGCGCGCCGTCGAACGCGCCCGCGACCTGCTCGACGCCGACGCCGCCTACCTGCTGCTCACCACCGACGACGAGGCCGAGTTCGAGGTCCGCGCAGCCACCGGCCTGACCACCGGGCACCGCCGGCACACCCGCTTCCCGGTCGAGACCGGCACCCGCTACGACTCCGCCCGGCTGCCCTCCGTCCACGAGGACCTCGCCGCCCGCCCCTCGGGCCTGCCGCTGCTCGCCGGCAGCGGCATGCGCTCCCTGGTCACCGTCCCGCTCAAGGTCGAGGGCCGACTGATCGGCTCGCTCGGCATCGCCACCGCAGCACCCGGCCGCTACGACAACGAGGACGCGCTGCGCCTGCAGTTCGCCGCCGACCGGGTCGCCCTGGCGGTCGAGAGCACCCGGCTGACCGAGCTGGAACGGCTGCGTCGCGGCTCGCTCTCCTTCCTCGTCGAGGCCTCCGACCTGCTGGCCGGCACCCTCGAACACGAGCAGACGCTGGCGCTGATGGCCCAGATGGCCGTCCCCACCCTCGCCTCCTGGTGCGCCGTCTACACCAACGGCGACCACAGCTCCTCGGCCGCCCTCGCCTTCGTCCTGCACGAGGACGAGGACCGGATCGACCCGCTGCGCGACCTCCTCGACAAGACCCCCTTCCCCGAGGCCGGCCCCACCCACGGCGTCCGCTTCTGGACCGCGCCCGGCGACACCGCGTCGGCCCGCGGCCTCACCGACAGCCCCGAACTCGTCGGCCTGCTCGGCGAGACCGTCGTCCTGCCGCTGGCCGCCCGCAACCGCGTCATCGGCCTGCTCGCCCTCGGCGTCCCGGCCGGTGTGCGGTTCCGCCAGGAGATCCTCGAACTCGCCGAGGACCTCTCCCGCCGGGCCGCCCTGGCCCTCGACAACTCCCGCCTCTACTCCGAGCGCACCGCCACCAGCCAGGCCCTGCAGCGCAGCCTGCTCCCACCGGACCTGCCCGAGATCCCCGGCGTCGAGGTGGACGTCTACTACCAGGCC
Source organism: Kitasatospora sp. NPDC096128 (assembly GCF_040303105.1). NCBI lineage: Bacteria > Bacillati > Actinomycetota > Actinomycetes > Kitasatosporales > Streptomycetaceae > Kitasatospora > Kitasatospora sp. NPDC096128. Next base: position 22,570 of record NZ_JBEOSP010000075.1, read on the forward strand.
GCGGGCGAGGGAAACGAGGTCGGCGGCGACTTCTACGACCTGTTCACCATCCGCGAGGGCACCTACGGCTTCGCCATCGGCGACGTCTGCGGCACCGGCCCCGAGGCCGCCTCCGTCACCGGCCTGGCCCGGCACTCGCTGCGGCTGCTCGCCCGCGAGGGCCTGGACGCCCCGCAGGTGCTGCGCCGACTCAACGCGGCCATCCTGGACGAGGGTTCGCGCAGCCGCTTCCTCACCCTGCTGTACGGCGAACTGACGCCCCGCCCGGACGGCAGCACCGAGCTCTCCCTGGTCTGCGCCGGCCACCCGCTGCCGCTGCGCCTGCGCACCGACGGCCAGGTCGACCGGGCCGCCACCCCGCAGCCGCTGCTCGGCGTCATGGACGACCTCGAACTCACCGCCGAGCACCTGGTGCTGGCCCCCGGCGAGGTCCTGCTCTGCGTCACCGACGGCGTCACCGAACGCCGCGAGGGCCGGCGGATGCTGGGCGACGACGGCCTCGCCGAGGTGCTCACCGGCTGCACCGGCCTGACCGCCGGTGCGGTCGCCATGCGGGTGCAGCGCGCGGTCGAGCGCTTCGCCCCCGAGCCGCCGTCCGACGACATGGCGATCCTGACGCTCCGGGTGCCGACCCAGCGCCAAGCGTGAGCGTTCCACAGCTGACGCCGTCACAAATTGTTATGTTCACAAGGGTACAAGCGAGCAGGGCCGGGTAAACCGATCTCGCCGGGGAATCCCCCGGCGGGGACGTGACCAGCGGGCTCTCCGCTGGCCCATCACTTCTGACCGCAGCCCGCGCACGCTCCCAGTCGTGCGGCCCCGGCGCGGTCGCGCGCATCCACTCATCGGAACGACACCAAGCGTTACTGCGCCCTGCGCGCGCCCAGAGTGAAAGGAGCCTCCGGTGAGCAACGACGCTACCGGGGCAACGAACGCCCGCTCCACCGGAGCCGACGCGGGTAACCTCGGCTACCTCGCCCTCGGCCTGACACTGCTCGCCTACGGTCTGCTCTCCACCGGGATCCTGCACGGCACCGGCGTCGGGGACGCGGCCCACCTCGCCCACCTGCTCGGCGGCCTCACCCTCTTCATCGCGGGCCTCTGGCAGCTCCGCGGCGGCGAGGGCTTCACCGGAACCGCCTTCACCAGCCTCGGCGCCTTCTGGGCGACCTGGTCGGTGGCGGGCGGCGCGAGCAAGAACGCCGTCGGCCTGTTCCTGCTGCTGTGGGCTCTGCTCGCCCTCAGCCTCACGGCCGCCAGTTGGGGCGCGGGCCTGTTCAGCCGCGCCGTCTACGGGCTGTTCACGGTCTCCCTCGTGCTCAGTGCCATCGCGGTCCTCGGTGGCTACAGCGGTCTCGGCAAGGCCGCCGGCTGGGTCGCGGCCGTCTCCGGGCTCATCGCCTGGTACTGGGCCACCTCCGCCCTGAGCAACGGCTCCTGGGGGAAGGTCGCCCTACCGGTCAAGTGACCTGCTTCGGCCGCTCCTCGGCACCCGTACGGGGTCGGGTCTCCGTCTCGACGGCGGCCCGGCCCCGTCGCCGTGCCCCCGCAGCGGCCGCAGCGGCCGCAGCGGCCGCAGCCGCCAGGACGGCGTAGGCGAACAGCAGGATCGCGACGGCAACGATGCCGTCCGCCCAGAAGTGGTTGGCCGTCACCACGACCACCGCGACGGTCAGCACCGGGTGCAGCACCACCAGCCAGCGGAACGGACTCGGCGATACCCGCACCACAGCGACCGCCGCCAGCACGGACCAGGCGACGTGCACCGACGGCATCGCCGACAACTGGTCCGCCACCACCACCCCGCCGACCGCGCCGCCGTACACCGACTGCCCGTACTGCGCGGCCACGTCCACGAAGCCGCTCTCCGGCAGCATCCGCGGCGGCGCGACCGGGATGAACTGCACCAGCAGACAGACCGCGGTGGTGATCACCACCGTGTTGCGCACCCACGCGTAGCGCTCCCGGTGCCGCAGGAAGACCCAGAACAGCACCCCGAGCATGACGGCGAAGTGCATCACCGCGTAGTAGTAGTTCGCCAGCCGCACCAGCACCGGGTACGGCGTGACCGCCGCCTGCCAGGATGCCTCGTCCGGCAACCCGACCGCCCGCTCGGTCCGGTGGATCCAGCCCGCCCGGTCCAGCGCGTGATCGGCGCTCATCACCGACAGGTGCCCCACCAGCTGCCACAGCGCGAACAGCGCCAGCAGCGTGCCGGCCTCCCGTAGCAGGGCCGACACCCCCGGCTTCCGGACCCTGGCAGCTGCGTACGCGCCTCCGTAGAGGACGGCTGCGGTGCCCCCGGCGGTCTGCCAGGTCAGGGTCAGGTTCTGCATTGGCAGAGGGTAACGCAAAAAGACCCCCTCCCGAATGGGAGGGGGTCTTTTTGGAATGATTGTTCGGCGGCGTCCTACTCTCCCACAGGGTCCCCCCTGCAGTACCATCGGCGCTGTGAGGCTTAGCTTCCGGGTTCGGAATGTAACC
>NZ_JBEOSP010000076.1:0-24751 GCF_040303105.1 Kitasatospora sp. NPDC096128
TCGGACGACCTCGCCGACGACGGGTCCGGGCTTCCGGCGGTGCACCCGGAGCAGCTCGCCTACGTGATGTACACCTCCGGCTCGACCGGCCTGCCCAAGGGCGTCGCGATCACCCACCACGACGTGGCCGCCTTCGCCACCGACCACCGCTGGACCGGGGAACGGCCCGACCGGATGCTGCTGCACTCCCCGCACGCCTTCGACGCCGCCACCTACGAGTTGTGGGTGCCGCTGCTGTCCGGCGGCGCGGTCGTCGTCGCCCCGCCCGGCGACCTCGACCCGGCCCGCCTGCGCGCCGCCGTGCAACGGCACCGGGTGACCTCGCTCTTCCTCACCAAGGGCCTGTTCGACCTGGTCGCCGAGGAGGCCCCGGAGACCTTCGTCGATCTGCGGGTCCTCGCCACCGGCGGTGACACCGCGTCGGCCGCCACGATGCGGCGCGTGCTGGAACGCAACCCTCAGCTGTCGGTTCGCAACCTGTACGGCCCGACCGAGATCACCACGGCCGCCACCGCGCACGCCGTCACCCTCCCCGACCTCGGCGCCGGCCGGGTGCCGATCGGTGCCCCGCTGGACGACACCCGGGTGTACGTGCTGGACGGGCGGCTGGAGCCCGTCCCGGTGGGGGTGCCGGGCGAGCTGTACGTGGCGGGCACCGGCCAGGCCCGCGGCTACCTCAACCGCCCGGCCCTGACCGCCGAGCGCTTCGTCGCCTGCCCGTTCGCGGCCGGCGAGCGGATGTACCGCACCGGTGACCTGGTGCGCCGCCGGGAGGACGGGGTGCTGGAGTACCTGGGCCGCACCGACGACCAGGTCAAGATCCGCGGCTTCCGGATCGAACTCGGCGAGGTCGAGGCCGCACTGCTCCGCCACCCCGGGGTGGCCCAGGCCGTGGTGGTGGCCCACCAGGACCGGCTGGTCGGCTACGCGACCGGCGGCGCCGACGGCGCCGAGGTCCGCGCCTTCGCCGCCGGACTGCTGCCCGCCTACATGGTCCCGGCGACCGTGATGATGATCGACGCGCTGCCGCTGAACGCCAACGGCAAGCTCGACCGCGGGGCCCTGCCGCAGCCCCGGTTCGGCAGCACCGCCGGTCGCCTGCCGCGCACCCCGCGCGAGGAACTGCTCTGCGGACTCTTCGCCGAGGCCCTCGGACTGGACACGGTCTCGGTCGACGACGGCTTCTTCGACCTCGGTGGCCACTCGCTGCTGGCGACCAGGCTGCTCAGCCGGGTACGGGCGGTGCTCGGCGCCGACCTCGGCATCCGCACGCTCTTCGAGTGCCCCACGCCGGCCGGACTGGCCGCCCGACTGGAAGCCGACGCGGAACGCCCGCAGGACGCGCTCGACGTGCTGCTGCCGCTGCGCACCGGCGGCGGCGCCGCCCCGCTGTTCTGCGTGCACCCGGCCGCGGGCATCAGCTGGGTCTACTCCGGTCTGCTGCGCCACCTGGAGGCCGCCCACCCGGTGTACGGCCTCCAGGCCCCCGGCCTGCGGGCCGAGACGCCCGACAGCGTCGACGCGATGGCCGCGCACTACCTGCGCGAGGTCCGCGCCGTCCAGCCGTCCGGGCCGTACCACCTGCTCGGCTGGTCCTTCGGCGCGGTCGTCGCCCACGCGATGGCGGTCCGGCTCCGCGCGGAGGGAGCGGAGGTCGGCTCGCTGACCCTGGTCGACGGCTACCCGACGGCGGAGATCGCCGGGTTCCTGGCCGAGCCCGACCCGGCCGAGCGCCGGGACGACTGGGCGGACCTGCTCGCCTCGCTCGGCCTGGACGCCACCGGGCAGGAGGCGCTGGCGGCGATGCTCGGACCGGCCGCGTCGGCGCTGCCCGAGGTCTTCGCCGACCACCAGGCGCTGCAGCGGGCCCACACCCCCGGGGTCTTCGACGGCGACGCGCTGTTCGTCGGCGCCACCCTCGACAAGCCGACCGGCTGGCCCTACGAGAGCGCCTGGCGCGCCCACGTCTCCGGGCAGCTCGACCACCTGCGCCTGCCCTGCACCCACGGCGCGCTGACCCGGCCGGGTCCGCTCGCCGAGTACGCCGAGGCCGTGGCCAAGCGGTTGTCCGCCCCGGACGCCCCGCACGCCCCAGCCGTCGTCCCGGACGCCCCGGCGTCCACCCCGATGTCCACCCCGATCGAGGGAGAGCGGCGATGACCGCCACCAGCGCACCGGCGGCCGCGCCGGAGCAGACCGCACCCGCCCCCGCACCCGAGCGTGGCCGCGGCCGCTGGGGCCTGTGGGCCGAACCCCGCTTCCGCAGGCTGTGGTTGGGGGAGACCACCAGCGGCCTCGGCACCGCCGTCGGCCACGTCTCGCTCTCCCTGGTCGCGGTGGTCCTCCTGGACGCCTCCCCGCTGATGATGGGTGTGATCACCGCGGCGGCCTGGCTGCCCTGGCTGCTGATCGGCCTGCCGGCCGGTGCCTGGGTGGACCGCTGGCGCCGCCGCCGGGTGATGCTGGTGTGCGACGTGGTGCTCGCGCTGCTGTTCGGCAGCGTGCCGGTGGCGGCCTGGTTCGGCGTGCTGACGGTCACTCAGGTGGTTCTGGTCGCCCTGCTGTCCGGTGCGGCCAAGGTCTTCTTCACCACCGCGTACGGCGCGCTGCTGCCCTCCGTGGTGGAGGCCCCCGACCTGATGGAGGCCAACGGCAAGCTGCGCGGCGGCGAGTCGGCGGTCGACGTCGCCGGGCCCGGCGTGGCCGGCCTGGTCGCCCAGGCCTTCGGTGCCGCCACCGGCCTGCTCCTGGACTCGGTCTCCTACCTGGTCTCGCTGTTCTGCCTGAGCCGCCTGGAGGTACGGGAGGAACCGCCCGCACCGGCGGCGCGGCGCGCGCTCGGCCGGGAGATCGCCGAGGGGGTGCGGTTCGTCGTGGGCGACCGCTACCTGCGCACCCTCGCCTGTTTCAGCATGCTGGCCAACCTCGCCCTGAACGGTATCCAGGCCGTGCAGACGGTCTTCCTGGTCCGCGAGGTCGGCCTGTCGCCCGGGGCCGTCGGCGCCGTGTTCGCGGTGGTCAGCGTCGGCGGGCTGGCCGGTGCGGCCGTCGCGGCCCGGATCGCCCGCCGCCTGGGCACCGCGCACGGCCTGCTGGCGTGCATGCTGACGGTCGCCCCGCTGATCTTCCTGCTGCCCTTCTCCGGGCGGCAACTGCCGGTCGCGGTGGGCGCGCTGGCCTGGGGCGCCGCCGTGTGCGGGGTGGTCGCGGGCAACGTCATCTCGGGCACCTTCTCGCAGACCTACTGCCCGCCCGCGCTGCTCGGCCGGGTGCGGGCCAGCACCTCGACCATCGGCTACGGGGCGATCCCGGTCGGCGCGCTGCTCGGCGGCTTCCTGGGCGACGCCCTCGGGGCGCGGCCCACCATCTGGATCATGTCGGGGGTGCTCCTGGCCGCCGGCCTGCTCCTGCTCGCGAGCCCCGTGCGCACCGCCCGCGACCTGCCCGGCCCGCGCCGCGACTGACCGGCCCCCTCCCGTACTCCCCTCCGCCGACCGCGGGTCGACCCGTCACCGAATCGAGAGTTGCGCCATGACCCAGACCCAGACCCAGACCCAGCCCCAGACCCAGCCTCAGACCCGGACCGGCAGAACCCGTACGCCCCGGGCCCGCCACTACCTGATGTGCCGGCCCACCCACTTCGACGTCACCTACGCCATCAACCCGTGGATGGACCCCAGCAAGCCGGTGGACGCCGGACTCGCCGTCGCCCAGTGGGAACAGCTCCGGGCGCTCCACCAGGAGCTCGGCCACACCGTCGAGTTGATCGAGCCGCTGCCGGACTGCCCGGACATGGTGTACGCGGCGAACGGGGCGACGATCGTCGACGGCAAGGTCCTCGGGGTGAGGTTCCGCAACGCCGAGCGCGCGGCCGAGGGGCCGGCCTACCTGGAGTGGTTCCGCGCCAACGGCTACCAGGAGGTGCACGACCCGGTCCACGTCAACGAGGGCGAGGGCGACTTCCTCGCCACCCGCAGCTGCCTGCTGGCCGGCACCGGGTTCCGCAGCACCCCCGAGAGCCACGCCGAGGCCCAGGAGTTCTTCGGGCGGCCGGTGATCAGCCTGGAGCTGGTCGACCCGCGCTTCTACCACCTGGACACCGCGCTGGCGGTGCTCGACGGCGACGAGATCATGTACTACCCGGAGGCGTTCTCCGCGGGCAGCCGGGCGGTGCTGGAGCGACTGTTCCCCGACGCGGTCCGGGTGACCGAGGGCGACGCCGCGGTGTTCGCCCTCAATGTGGTCAGCGACGGCTACCACGTGATCCTGCCCGAGGCCGCCACCGGGGTCGCCGAGCAGCTGCGCGCCCGAGGCTTCCGGCCGATCGGGCTGGACCTGTCCGAACTGCTCAAGGGCGGCGGCAGCGCCAAGTGCTGCACGCTGGAGATCCGCCCCCGCCCGGCCGGCGCCTGACCACCGCGCCGCCCCGCCGCAGGCCACCGACGACCGAACGACGAGGCCCAGATGCCCGCAACCCTGCTCCACAGCGCCACGGCCGCTGCCACCGGCAGCGCGACCGGCGTACCCGTCCGCCGCCCCCGGCCGGTCCCGCCCGGCCCGCTGTCCGCCGCCCTGTACCGTCCGCACCAGCTGCCCGACGTCTGGCAGTTGGCCGTCAGCGAGCACCGGGCGGTGATCGGCGACGCCCATCAGGTGCTGGACGCGGCCGAGCGCCGGCGCCACGCGGAACTGCGGATCGCCGCCGAGCGCGACCGGTACGCCGCCGCCCACCTGGGCCTGCGCCGACTGCTCGGCGCCTACCTCGCCGTGGACCCGGCCGAGGTGGTGCTGGACCGCGAACCCTGCCCGCTCTGCGCGGGCCCGCACGGCCGCCCGGCCGTACCGGGGGCCGACCTGCACTTCTCGCTCTCGCACAGCGGGGACCTGGTGCTGTTCGCCTTCGGGCCGACCCCGGTCGGGGTGGACGTGGAACTGCTCCCGGAGCCGGAGGTCGCCGACGAACTCGCGGACTCCCTTCACCCGGGGGAGACCGCCGAACTGGCGCGGCTCGCGGCCCCGGCGGACCGGCTGACCGCGTTCGGCCGCTGCTGGTGCCGCAAGGAGGCGTACCTCAAGGGCATCGGCACCGGCCTCGGGGTCGATCCCGCCCTCGCCTACGTCGGGACCGGCGAGCGCCCGACCGGCCTGCCCGGATGGACCCTGGCCGACCTCGCGGTGCCCCCGGGGTACGCGGCGGCCGTCGCGTACGCCGCACCCCGGTCGGCTCGGCCACCGGACGGTCAGGGACGCTCGGACGCCGGCCCGTTCGACGTTCCGGCCGGCTCGGAGATCAGGAATTTATCGACCGCATATCACCCGCTGCTTCCATGAACCGACGAACCTGTCGGCAGCGACCCAGGAGAGGAACGGCCGAGGATGACGACCGAGGAGCTCACCCACCCCCCGACCGAGGCGGGGGTCCGGGCAGCCTTCGTCGCCGTGCTGGGTGGCGCCGCGGTCCACGGTGAGGAGGTGCTCGCCCGGGCGGCGGCCGATCCGGTGCTCGCCGCCGCAGCGGCGGTCCGCGGCGACCTCCCCGGGACGGCCCGTGACCCCCAGCAGCAGCGTCTGGACGCCGTGCTGACCGCGCTCGCCGCGCTCGCCGCCGACCGGCTGCGCCCCACCAGGCCCCGCGGCGCGCCCGCCGTCTGGGGCATGGACCTGCTGACGGGCGGACTTCGCCGCATCCAGCTCGGCGACGTCCCTGCGGTCGGTCGGCCCCCGGTCGGGGCGGCGGCCGGCCTCACCTGGCTCGGGGCCCTGGAGGAGGGCCTGGCCCAGCAGTGCGAGGCGCTGCTCGCGGAGCGGCTCGCCGCCCCGGGCGTCCGGGTCCCCCGGGCGGACCTGGTGCCGCGCTGCGACGGCGGGTGCCATCCGGGCGACTGCACGGCCTGCGCGGTCGGGCCGCTGCGTCCGTGCGGTGTCCCGGTCGGGCACGACCTGTCGCACCTGCTCGCCGTCCACGCCTGCGCGCTGCGGCTCGACCCGTTCCCGGGCACCGTGATCGCCACCGGCACCACCCGCGCGGAGGCCGTCCACCGGGCCGCCGACCGCCTGCTCCGACGCGCCGGCCGGACCTCGCCCGACGTCCGGCCGGACCAAGAGCTCCCGGCCGGCGTCCGGCCTCCCCCGGAGGCGCCCCGGTCGCGCCCCTTCGACGCCCTGCGCGCCCAGGGCCACGCCCCGGCCGCCATCCTGCTCGACCAGGACCCGCGGTCCGTCGCCGTCCTGCCCTACCTGGTCCACGTGGTGCTGCCCCGCTAGAGGATCACTGGAGATCCTTCAGGTCCCGGCCGCACCGTCGGGGAGCGGCTGCCCGGACAGCGCGGGACCCGGTGGCGCGTGAGTCCGTGACCTCCCAGCAAGAGTGAACAACCTGTGGTGATCAGGTGTTGTGAGTGGGCTCGGCCCCGCAGGGGCCGGTCGCCGGCGGTGTCCCGCCTCCGGCGACCGGCTCATCCGCAGGCCGGGCCTCCGGGCGCCCGGGATCGTGCCTTCGGGAGTGCCTCCGGACTTGGCAGTTCTTGAAGGGGGCTTCCTGGAATCCGGTGCCGAAGCCGGGTCCACGGCTCGCCAGGCTCCCCAGAGATGCTCCGAACCTGCTACGTGACTACCCGTTGATCGTAACTGCGTTGCCGCGCGCCCGGTTCCGCCGCGCCAACCGCTGCGCCACCCACGCTGCAGCCGCAGCCCAGGGCCAACGGGGGCAGAGACCCTGTTCTTGAAGGCCGGCCGGGGCCGTGGCGGCGGCCGAAGCGCTTACGGCGCGCCCGGTTCGGGGTCGACGCTTCGCGAACGCCGCTGCTGATCGAGTTCGGCGTAGCGCGCACGCATCGCCGTGCTGGCCGCAGGGCCGGCGCTGAAGATGTACGCGTCGTGGTCGTCGAGGCTCTTCCCGGTGCGGGCGTCGACCACGACGGGTTCGGCCTCCTGGCCGGTCTCGGCGTCGACGAGGATCATGGAGCGGTCCTGCGGGGCCAGGTGCCGGTTTCCCCAGGCGGCCAGCGCGACGATCACGGGGCGCAGGGAGCGTCCGCGTTCGGTGAGGACGTATTCGTGGCGGACGGGGTTCGTCTGGTAGGGCCGCCGCTCCATGAGGCCGTCGGCGACGAGGGTCTTCAGCCGCGCGGTGAGCATGCTGGTGGAGATGCCCAGGCTCTGCTGGAACTGGTCGAAGCGCGTGTAGCCGTCGAAGGCGTCGTGGAGGATCAGCAGCGTCCACCACTCGCCGACGTGCTGGACCGTGGTCGACAGCGGGCACTCGCGGTCCTCCAGCCGGATCCGGCTCGGCATGGCACCCTCCCGGGTTGCTGCTAAAGTGAAAGTTACTGGCTTCTATTTTAGCAGTCACTAGAGGCGTGTGCCCTGCGTGCGGCCACGCGGAACAGTCCGGACACCGCACATCCGGCAGCCCGCCGTGCCGCGGCCCCCGGCCCGCCGTCAACCAGCCCGCCCTGTGAGGCAGACATGATCCGACACACCGGCCCCGTCGATTTTGCCGACCTGCCGGCGGCCGTCACCGGCTACCTACGGGCCCACGACGCGAAGGACGCCACCACCGCCGTGGCCGCGTTCGCCCCCGAGGCCACCGTCACCGACGACGGCCGCACCTACCGCGGCACGGCCGCTATCCGCGCCTGGCTGGAGCAGACCGGCATCCAGTACACCTACACCGCCACGCTCGTCGGAGCCGAGCGCCACAGCCCCGACCGGTACACCGCAGTCCAGCACCTCGAAGGCGACTTCCCCGGCGGGCAGGTCGACCTGCGCTACCGCTTCGTCCTCGACGAGCACGGAAGCATCAACCGGCTCGACATCGCCCCCTGACCACCCCGGCCCGTGACGGTGTCCGCGGGCCGCTCACCCCAGGATCACGGGAATCATGAAGACCTGGTTCATCACCGGCGGGACCCCGGGCGGCTTTGGAACGGCCTACGCCGACGCCGCGCTGGAGCGCGGCGACACTGTCGCCCTGACCGCCCGCCGCCCACATCTGCTCGACGACTGGGCCCGCCGCCACGGCGACCGCGTACTCGTCCTGCCGCTCGACGTCACCGACACGGCGCAGATCCGTGATGCCGTCCAAGCGGCCGAGGCGCGCTTCAAAGGCATCGACGTCCTGGTCAACAACGCCGGCCGGGGCTGGTACGGCTCCGTCGAGGGCACGGCCGACGCCGACGTCCGGCGGTCCTTCGAACTGAACTTCTTCTCCGTCACCGAACTCCTGCGCGCGGTCCTGCCGGGCATGCGAGCCCGTGGCACCGGATGGATCATCAACATGTCCTCGGTCGCCGGCCTGCGGGGGGTGCCCGGCTTCGGCTACTACAGCGCCGCGAAGTTCGCCGTCGAGGGCCTCACCGAGGTGCTGCGGCACGAAGTAGCCCCTTTCGGCATCAACGTCCTGGCCGTCGAGCCCGGAGCCTTCCGCACCCGCGCGTACTCCGCCTTCGCCGACGAACCCGTCTCCGAGACGGTCGACGCCTACCTCCCGTTCGTCGAGTCCGTCCGCGCCTCCATGGTCGACCAGGACGGCCGACAGCCCGGCGACCCCCATCGAGGAGTGCGGGCCGTCGTGAACGCAATGGAGCAGGACCCCCCTCCCCACCGGCTGGTCCTGGGCGCATCCGGCTACGACACCGTCCACGGCCAGCTGGAAGGCATGCTCGAAGAACTGCGCGCCCACGAGACCACCTCGCGCGGCGCGGACTTCCCTCCGCTGCTGTAGCTGCGGCTCGCAGAGCAGGCCGTGCGCCCACCGGCTCGTCCCCGCCCACGCGCTGCCGGGCACGGTCACCACGGGCGCCGTGGCATAGTTCGCCGAGTTCCAGTTCTCCACCACCTGCAACCCCTCGTCGATCTCCCGGCGAAGCCCCTCGTCCGCCAGGTGGTCGCAGCGCGGTGGTGTACTTCACGATCTGGTCGTACCGCTGGGCAACCAGGCCCCGTTCCGGACGACTGGGCCCTCAGCCGACCCGGTCGAAGACGGACGCCAGCGCGGTGCGCAGTTGTTCGTCCTCGCGGATCATTGCGTGGTCGGACCCGGAGACGACCAGGCGGCGGTCTGCGGTGGCGAGCGCGGCCAGTCGGCCATGCTGCTCCGGCGTCAGAGCGGCGGCGCCGAGCTCGCGTAGGGCGTCGCAGGCGCCCTTGAGGTCGGCGCCGGTCTCGGCCGAGTGCAGCGCGGCCTCAGCGAGCCGGGTGCGGTCGAGGCCGGCCGGGTCGGCGACGGCGAGCAGCCCGAGGACGGCCGAGGGTGCCTGGGCCGGGTCGTCGAGGAGGGCTTCGAGCCGGGCGGTGAGCGGGCGCCCGGCCGGGCCGAGGGCGGCGATCTCACGGGCGGCGCGGGCGGCCGTCCAGCGGAACCAGTGTCGGCCCTCGCTGCGGTCGAACACCGAGGCCAGCACCGGGACGACCTCGTTCGCCTCCCCGGCGATCCGCCACAGGGCGAGCGCCAGGGCGAGGTCGGCCTCCACCTCCGGCGTGGTGTCGCGCTCGATGGTGCGGCCGAGGGCAGTCCGCAGGGCCGGGGTGAGGCTGGCGGCCGCCGGGCCGAGGTCGGCCACGGCGCGGGCGCCCTCGGCTGCGCCGCGCACACCGGTCGCGAGCGCCGCCTCGGTGGCGGCGAACAGCGGCCCGGTCTCGCCGGTCAGCTCGTGCAGCGCCTGCGCAACGAACAGCTTCCCGGCGTCGGCCCGCAGGGCGGTGGCGGCTTGCTCGCGCTGCTGCGGCCCGCTGTCGGCGGTGACGGCGGTGATCGCGGTGGCGGCGTACTGGAACCGGGGCAGGACGGCGCACAGTTCGGGCAGCGCCTCGACGGCCTGCGGGCCCCATCGCCGCAGCAGGTGGACCAGGCCGGCGGTGTCGTTGTGGTCCTCGGTGGTCGAGCAACCGCAGTCCTTGCACCCCTCGGGACGCTCCAGCGCCGTGGCGGCCAGGCGGGTGCGGACTGCGGCGAACAGCTCCGGGTCGAATGGGAAGGGCGCATCGGCCGGTGCGTGGGACCCGGCGGCGCACTGCATGGCGCGCGGGCGCCGGCCGAGGGCCCGGGCCAGCAGTGGGGCGGCGGCCTGCGGTGCCACCAGGACGAGCGCGGCGAGGGCCTGGTCGGCCGCTTCGTCGTCCGGCTGCGCGGCGAGTTCGGCGAGGAGGGGCGCGGCCTCGGCGGCGGCCGGGCCGAGCTTGCCCAGCAGCTGCGCGGCCGCCCAGTCGGCGGCGAGCGGGGCGATCGCGGGGATCAGCCGCTGCGGGGCGCTGCGGGACAGGGTGCAGGCGCGGTCGGCCGCCCACAGTGCCTCGGCCCGTACCTCGGGGCGCTCGTCGCGCAGGGCGGCGTCGAGCAGGGCGAGGGCACTCTCGCGGTCGGCGTCCGTGTCCCGCCCCAGCAGGATCCCGACGATCGTGCGCAGCGGTTCCCGGTGCTCGTCCGCGTAACCGGACCTGGCCGTCTCGCGTGCGGGCAGCAGGCCGAGGACGGCGTCGTGGTGCGCGGCGAGCCACGGCTCCTCGGCGTCCAACGCGGCGAACACGGCGGCCAGGCGCAGCGGCGCAGGCGTGTCCGGGCCCAGCAGGGCACGGGCTTCGGCGACGGCGCCCGCGCGGTCCAGCCGGCCGTACGCGGTGAGGAGCTCGGCCCGGACAGCGGGCTCGGTCTCGGCGGCCAGGCGGGCCCGGACGGCGGGCAGGGCGGTGCCGGTGTCCCGCGTGTGGCCGACCGTCCAGCCGGCCGCCTGCCGGACGGCGGCGTCCTCGTCGGCCAGCAGCGGTATGAGCAGCGGCAGTTGGGCGTTGACGGCGGCCCGGACGGCGCCCGGCTCGACGTCGTGCTCGTCCTCGCTCTCGGCGAGGCAGCCGAGCAGCCGGAGCGCGTCGACGCTCTGCCGGCCGGAGGCGGCGATTCGGGCGAGGTACGGGGCGGCGTCGACGCTGGCCGCGTACACGGTGCCCTGGTGCACGATCGAGCCGTACAGCTCGTCCAGTGCCTCCTCGGCGTCCTCACCGCCCTCGGCGAAGGCGCGCAACAGCTCGGGCAGGTCCTCGGCGGAGCCGTAGGCGTGGTTGACGGTGGCCCAGGGGTGAGTGTCGAGCCCGGCGAGGGCGGTGGAGAGTTCCATGGCCGTGATCTTCGCAGGGACCTCCGACATCCGCTCAGACCAGGCGCTGCAGGCAGGCGCTCCACGACCCGTCCGGCCGGACACTGCCCCGTGCCGAATCACCTCAAGGAAGCACCTGCGAAAGCCAGGACCAGGCCTTCCTGATCGCCGACGGAGCCCGGCTGCGCCAACGGCCCCCGCCGCCGGCTCAGTCCAGGTCGCGCATCCGGCGGATCGGGCTCGCCAGCAGGATCGCCGGGCCCATCGCGCTGACCACCGCGACCAGGAGCAGCGCCGTCCGCGGTCCCCAGGCCGCGGCGGCGGCCCCGGCGGCGAGGGCGCCGACCGGGATCGCACCCCAGGAGACGAAGCGGACCGTGGCCATCACCCGGGACAGCAGCTCCGGCGGGGTGTGGGTCTGCCGGTGGGTGCGGGTCACGATGCTGGAGACCACCACCCCGGCCGAGAACCCGGCGTTGCCGAGGGCGAAGACCAGCGTCGCCCACCCGGACCCGGCGAGCGGCAGCAGCAGGGCGAAGGCGGTGGCGACCACGGCGGCCCAGCGCAGCGCGCGGGCCCCGCCGGCCCACTTCACCAGGCGGGGCGTGGCGGCCGCGCCGAGCAGACTGCCCAGGCCGCCGGTGGCCATCAGGGCGCCGACGGCGGCGGCCGGGGCGTCGAGGGTGCGGACCAGGAACACCGGGGTGAGGGTCATCAGCCCGCCGCAGACGAAGTTCACCGCGGTGGCGTCGGCGACGCACGGCCGGATCACCGGGTGCCGGGCGACGAACCGCCAGCCCTCGCGGATCTGCTCGCGCATCCCGGCGCCCCCTTCGCCGTCACCGGCCCACGACCGAATGAGTTCCCTTTGGGAACTCACTATAATGGGCAATCATGCGGCACACGGAAGCGGCTGACCCCGACTGTGCGATCTCCCAGGCCCTGAGCGTGGTCGGGGACACCTGGAGCCTGCTCCTGATCAGGGACGTCGCCGGCGGCACCCACCAGTTCGACGCCCTGCAGAACGGACTCGGCATCAGCCGCAAGGTGCTCACCGAGCGCCTCAAGGCCCTGGTCGCCGACGGCGTCCTGGAGAAACGGCTCTACCACCCGCACCCGCCGCGCTACGAGTACCACCTGACGGACCGGGGCCGCGGCCTGCTGCCCGTCCTGGTCGCCCTCCAGGACTGGGGCGGTCGCTACGTCCTGGGCGACGGCACCCTCTCCGCCACCAGCGCCGCCGACTCCGCCGAGACCCGTCGGGTCACGGCGCTCACCGGCCACCGGCTGCCCGCGCTGGAACTGGCCGCCGCCTCCGGCGGACGGGCCGACCCGGTCGCCGCCGACCGCGCCTGGACGGTGCTCTACTGCTACCCCGGCGCCTACGCACCTGGGGGAGTGGACCACCCGCCCGGCTGGGGCGACATCCCCGGCGCACCCGGCTGCACCCTGGAGTCCTGCACCTACCGCGACCGGATGGGCGAGTTCGCCGCCCGCGACACCGCCGTCCACGGCGTCAGCACCCAACGCCCCGACCAGCTGGCCGCGTTCGCCGAACACGCCCGGATCCCGTTCCCGCTGTTCTCCGACGCCGGCCTGGAACTCGCCGCCGGGCTGCGGCTGCCCACCTTCCGCGCCGCCGGCGTGGAGCGCCTCAAGCGGCTCACCCTGCTGCTCGACGCCGACCGCACCGTCCGCGGCGTGCTCTACCCCGTCACCGACCCCGCGGGCTCGGTCGAAGACGTCCTCACTCTGCTGGACGGGCTGCGCGGCTGACGGCCGGACACACGGAAGCGGGTGCGCCCCCGGCCCGGCCGGGGAGGCACCCGCTCGACTGCGCTGCGTCGGGAGGCGGTCAGTACCGCGAGGCGATCACGAACCAGCCGACCACCATGATCAGGACGAAGGCGACGATCCCGACCACGGTCGGCGTCAGCCGGTCCCGGAACTGCTTCACGGGCTCCACCCGCTGCGCCTCCTCGGTGCTCGACTCCCACCAGTCGCGCAGCTGTCGGACCTTCACGTCGAAGTCCGCGGTCGGGTACAGCGGGCTCCAGGACAGGCCCGGCAGCGCGCGTCGGCGCCCGCCGGTGGTGAAGATCCGCGCCGCCCGGGTCGGTCCGGCGCCGGCGTACGGGCCGCCGGCCTTGGTCGTCCGGACGTCGACCCAGCGGATCTCCTGCCAGGAGTAGGTGCGCCCGGCCCCGAATCCCCAGCAGATCGTCACGCCCTCGGGCCCGACCCGGCTCCAGCCCCGCCAGGAGCTGTAGAAGACCGGCAGGAACACCACCAGGACGGTGCCGAACGCCCAGGCGGTGAACACCGGGCCGGACCGCGCGATCCCGACGGTGACCATGAGGACGAGGAAGGCGACAGCGGTGGCGAGATGGGACTTGGAGGGGCGGAACAGGTCCTTGCCCCGGAACACCAGTTCGTTCACGGGCTCACGCTACTCCCGTACGTCGTCTGCGAACAGGCGGTTTTACGGGTCCTTCGCGGCAGGTGGAGGTTGCTACCGCCCGCCTCGCCCTCGCAGGGCGCGCCGGGCGGTGCCGAAGGTGAGCGCGGCCCACAGGACGGCCACCGCGGCCGCGACCCAGACGACGCCGCCGCGGAAGGAGAGGTCCTCGTCGTGGGTGGCCGGCGGCGCCCAGTCCTCCGGGTCGGCCAGCACCGTCATGGTGGTGCCGACGGAGGACCGGGAGCAGCCGAGGCCGCCGATGCTGCCGTGCGGCAGCGGGCGGCCGTCCTCGTGGCGGATGGCGCAGGTCCAGCTGACCTTGCCCGTCTTGTCCTTGGCGCTGTGCGCCGAGGTGACGACGACCCGGGTGTCGACCCCGCGGTGGGAGATCAGCTGGGCGCGCAGGGCGCCGGTGGGGAGCACCAGGAGCAGTACGCCGAGAAAGACGGCGGGCCAGACCACCCAACCGCTGCTGCGGATCAGCATCAGCGCCACGACGGCCACCATCAGCACCACCACGGCCAGGATCGTGCAGAGCCCCTGGTAGTCGGGGTTGGTGGCGATCGCGAGCAGGCCGATGATCAGCAGCGGGGCGAGCACCCCGACCAGGACCGCGGTACGCCGCACGGTGCGCGGCGCCAGCTGGATGTCCTTGCCGGGGCGTCGGCGCGCGGGCTTGGCCGGCCGGCTGACCCCGGCGGCGAGCGGTCGTTTCTGCTTCTTGTTCGGACGCTTGGCCATGCGGCCCCCGTTCGATGGTGCTGTCGGTGCTCGCGACAGTGTGACGGTAGCTCCCGAGAGTCGGAAGACCGGGGGTCGGCCGGACTCGCGCAGCCGCCGGCCGTCTTTCCAACTCCCTTGCGTGGTAGGTACATTGAGTTGCGTGTGGGTGGTGCTTGATCTGTTCCTCCTGGTCGGGGCGGCAGTCCTGGCCGGGTTGGCCGTGGCGCTGGCCTCGGCGAGCGGCACGGACCGGGCGCTGCGCCGGGACGGGGTCTGCACGGTCGGGCGGGTGCGTCGGGTGCGGTGGTACACCACCTCCGAGGGGCACGGCCGGCGGCGGGTGACGATCGAGTACGGACTGCCGGACGGGCGGACCGTCGAGCTGGTGCGCACCGACGAGCGTCCGGAGGGCGGCCGGTTCCGGGAGGGCGACGAGGCGACGGTGCTCTACCACCCCGCCCGCCCCGGGCGCGGCCTGGCGGTCCACCCCGAGCGCCGGCTCCCGCCGCCGCCGGGGCCGGCCGGCCTCGCCCTGCTGTCGCTGCTCTGCGCGCTGGGCGCGGCCGGCCTGATCGTGCTGATGTTCTGACTCCCCCGGTAGCACCCGGGCGGTGGGTCAGGTCCGCCCCAGCGCCGCCTGTTCCAGGTCGAGGTCGTGTTGGAGCAGGCGCAGCGTGGTGTCGCTGATCCGGTGCTCCTCGTAGAGGCGGTGCAGCCGGTCGTTCTGCACCGCTATCACCTCGTGCCGCAGCTGGCGGTAGGCGTCGTCGGCGGTGGTGCCGTCGGGGGCCCCGGGGGTGCGGTCGAGCCGGGCGGTCAGGGCGCGGCGGACCCGGTCGACGGCGGTCTCCGGGACGGCCTCCAGTTCGGCCAGGCCGTCCACGTGGTCCAGGGCGGTGCGGTTGAGCTCGTCGCGGGCGGCGGCCTCCTCGCGCGCGGTGTGCTCGGGTTCCAGGGCGAGCCCGGAGCGGTTGACCACGGCGGCGAGGGTCAGGCCCTGGACGACCAGGGTGAGCACGACGTTGGAGACGGTGAGGACCAGGACCAGCGGCCGTCCGTCCAACTGTTTGCCGCCCTCGGTCAGCAGCGGGATGGAGAGCGCGGCGGCCAGCGGCATGACGCCCCGGGTGCCGGCCCAGGTGACCACCCCGGCGACCCGCCAGGACAGCCGCCCCCGGCTGGGTTTGACGGCGCGGGTGAGCGGCAGCGTCCACAGCACCCGGACGGCGATCAGCACGGCCGCGATGGCCGCCGACTGCAGCGGCCACCAGCCGGTGCCGGCCGGCAGCTCCCGGACCAGGGTGGGCAGTTCCAGTCCGACGATCGAGAAGACCACGCTCTCCAGCAGGAACACCACCACCGCGTACACGGCGTGCAGTTGCAGCCGGATCCGGGCGTCGGTCAGCCGGTGGCCGGAGCGGCCGAGCAGCACCCCGGCGACCACCACCGAGGTGACGCCGGAGGTGTGCGCGGACTCCGCCAGCACGTACGCCGCGTACGGGGTGACCAGGGCTATCACCGTTTCCAGCACCGGGTCGGTGGTACGCCGGCGCAGCAGCCAGACCACCCCGGCGACGGCGGCGCCGACCAGGCTGCCGCCCCCGCCGAGCAGCACCAGTTCGCCGCCCGCGGCGGGCAGGTCGACCGTCCCGCCGACCGCCACGGCGACGCCGACGGCGACCTTGAACAGCACCAGCGAGGTGGCGTCGTTGAACAGGCTCTCCGCCTGGACGAGCACCTGGACCCGCCCGGGCAGGGCGAGTCGGCGGCCGAGTGCGGTGACGGCCACCGGGTCGGTGCTGGAGAGCACGGCGCCGAGTACGAAGGCCATCGCGGGCGGCAGCCCGGCGACGGCTACGGCGACGAAGCCGACGGCCGCGGCGGAGGCGAAGACCAGGCCGAAGGAGAGGATGGTGACCGGCCGCCACACCGTCCGCAGGTCGCGCAGGGACAGTTCCTCGGCGGAGGAGTAGAGCAGCGGCGGCAGCACCACCGCGCCGATGATCTGCGGGGGGACGTGCAGCGCGGGGACGCCGGGGACGAGGGCGACGCCGAGTCCGGCCAGCACCAGCAGCGAGGGGGCGGGCACCCGCCATCGGCGGGCGAAGGTGGCCACGCTGGTGGCAAGGACGACCAGGACGAGAACGATCCCCACGGCGTGCATCTGCAGAAACGACCCATCGCAACATCGGGGTCGCCGTGGCCCGATCGCCGCAGTCGTCCCCCGAGCCGACCAGACTTCCCGGCACACCTGCGGTTATCTTATCGGGCTTTTTGCGGGGCCCGGCCGGGACTTCGACCGGGATTTCGGCCGGGGGTACGGGCGGGGGTACGGCCGGGACCATCGGCACGCGGCCCGCTGACACGGCACACCGACCGTCACTGCGCCGCAGGTCGGACGCGGTGGCGGAGGGGGCGGAGGTGTGGGGCGCATCACAGCTCCCCGGCCCGTTCGGGCTCCTACGATCGGGATCGCGGACGTCGGCCACGCCGGGACCGGCACCCGCCCGGCACCACCCCGCGATCCGGCCCGAGGAGAAGCGCACCGTGACCACCCCCACCGCCGCGCCCGACAGCTACTACCAGCGCACCGGGGAGCGGCAGTTCAAGCCCACCGCCCACGCCCAGGGCGCCTGGCACCCCGACGAGCAGCACTTCAGCCCGGTGGGCGGCCTGATCGTCCACGCGATCGACCGCCACCGGGCCGGGCGCCCGGCCGACGCCCTCGCGCTGGCCCGGATCAGCTTCGACATCCTCGGCCTGATCGCCCTGGACGAGCTGGAGATCGCGGTGGAGACCCTGCGCCCAGGCCGCACCATCGAGCTGGTGGAGGCGGTCGCCTCGGTCGCCGGCCGCGCCGTGGTCCGGGCCCGGGCCTGGTTCCTGGCCGAGCAGGACACCGCTGCCGTGGCCGGCACCCACGACGAACGGCTGCCCGCGCCCGAGGAGTTCGAGGCCTGGCCGATGAGCGAGCAGTGGGCCGGCGGCTACATCGCCTCGGTCGAGGTGCGCCGCCGTTCCACCGCCCCCGGCCGGGCCGCCGCCTGGCTGACCACCCCGCTGGAGCTCGTCGCGGGGGAGGCCGCGAGCCCGCACGCCGCCTTCATCGCCCTGGTCGACACCGCCAACGGCATCGCCGTCCGGGAGCAGCCCACCGAGTGGATGTTCCCCAACACCGACCTGACCGTCCACTTCCACCGACGCCCCGGCGGCGACTGGACCGGCCTGGACACCGGCGTCAGCTTCGGCCCGTCCGGCCACGGCGTCACCAGCACCGTGCTGCACGACGTCCACGGACCGGTCGGCCGGGCCGAGCAGATCCTCACCGTCCGTCGGCAGAAGGTCAGTTGACGGCAGTCGACGGCCTCGGCGGTTGCTGCCGGGCCGGCCGCAACCGCCGGGCGCCTGCTGCACGGCCTGGGCTACAGCCTTCAGGGCACCGTCAAGACCACCGAGGGCGCCGGACATCCCGATCGCGACGCCCAGTTCACCCACCTCAACGCCACGGCCGCGGCCTTCCTCGGCGACCGGCAGCCGGTGATCAGCGTTGACGCCAAGGCCAAGGAACGGCTCGGCAGCCGCGACCGGCCCGGCCGTACCTGGAGGCCGGGCAAGGACCCGATCAAGGTCGACTGCCACACCTTCACCACCAGCGACCAGCCCGTCGCATCCCGTATGGAATCTACGACATCGCCACCAACACCGGTTGGGTCAACGTCGGGACCGACCACGACACCGCCGAGTTCGCGGTCGAGTCCGTACGCCGCTGGTGGCGGAACCACGGACGGGTGCACCACCCGAACGCCACCCGGCTGCTGGTCACCGCGGACGCCGGCGGCTCCGACGATCCCCGCCGCTGGACCTGGAAGAAGCACCTGGCCGCCTTCGCCCTGGAGAGCGGCCTGGAGATCACGGTCTGCGCTTCCCACCGGGCACCCGATGCCGTTGTTTGACCTAGTGAAGCATCGCCGGATGCAGGGTGATGACCTCGGCCAAGACTCTGCGGGTGGGTCCGTGCTGCCGTTTCTTGATCGAGGGCGAGTACTTCGAGTCCGGGCGCTCGAGGACCCGCGAGGCAGTGCGGTGGCGGCGGGGACCGCTGCCGAGCTTGCGGCGGACCTTGGCCTCCAGCATCGCCAGAAACGACCTCACGGCCGATACCGCGTCCTTGGCCTGCTTGAACTCACTGCGCCGGACGTGCTTGAGCACCTTCACGAAGGAGATCCGGTCCGGACCGACCCGCTCGCCGTCGAGCTCCCGGCTCACTCGGGCGGGCGAGCCGGTCCGGGCCGATCGCCTGTCTTCCGTCCCCGTTCGGTCTCCGCCCGGGTGCCGGGTGCCGGTGTCCGCCGGAAGGTGAGCGCGTGGGGTGGGGCGGACACGACGACAGAAGTGCGGAGACGGCGCAGAGATGAGACTCACGGGATTCGATCGAGGCAGCCGCCCACGCACCTGGCGAGCGCGGGCGGGCCGGGCCCTGGCCGTCCTCGGCCTGGCACTGACCGGGACGGGCACGGGCTTCGGCGGCGCGCCCGCCTCCGTCTTCGCGTTCGACGGGACCTCCTTCCGCAGTACCTCGGTGGTCCTGACCAACAACAGCGACCTGCCACTGGTCCTGACCGACCACTACCTCCAACACGGGTGCTGGGAGATCGAGCCACCGGCCCGGATCGAGCCGAGCCAGGTGGTGCTCTGGAAGTCGGTGTCCTGCGGGGCCGGAACGGGCACCGAGGGCTCGGCCTTCTACCAGGTCGACAACGGCAAGGGCCCCAACCTGCGCGTGCACTGGGACAACGCCGCGGTCGGCGGGCAGAGCTATGACGAGACGGTCCCGAACGGCTACGTGCTCTCCCGCGATGGCGGGGAAGGCAACCACACCACCGTCAACTACGCCTTCGACTGCAACTCGCGAATGTGCGACGGCATCCCCGACGACTGGAAGCTCCACGGCGTCGACATCGATCCGGGGGACGGCAGCCCGATGAAGCACCTCGACCTGCCGGGCATGGGCGCCGACGTGAACCGGCCCGACATCTTCGTCCACCTCGACTGGATGGCGGACGACACTCCCGGCAACGTCCACAACCACCAGCTGAAGTCCACTGCGATCAAGACGGTGGTCGACGCCTTCGCCAACGCGCCCTACCAGCGACGAGGAGCCCCCAACCCCGGCATCAACCTGCACGTCGACGCCGGCCCGGACAGCATCCTCGACTTCGCCACAGGCCGGACCTGGGGAGCGCTGAGCCGGGCACGACAGGTCACCGAGACCGAAAACCTCGGTAGGTTCAACGGAGATTGTCCGGATCCAACCAACCCGGCCCCGGACAATGACGCGTGCAAGTACGTGTGGGACGACTTCTACAAGATCAAGACGGCCCCCGGCGGCTTCGCCAGCGCTGGCCGTTCACCAGTGTTCCACTACGCGCTCTCCGCTCACATGCTCGCCCCCGGCAGCAGTTGGAACGGGTTGGCTCCCACGGGCACCAGCGATTTCGTCCTCGCGCTCGGCAACCAGCCGGGCCGGGTCGGCACCGTGGACCAGCAGGCCGGCGCCCTCATGCATGAACTCGGCCACAACCTGAGCCTGGATCACGGCGGAGGAGATGCCGTCAACTTCAAACCGCAGTACTTCAGCGTGATGAACTACTCGTACCTTTCGGGGATCACGAGCGGGCCCACTTACTACATCGACTACTCGCGGGTGGCGACCACCCTCGACGAGAACCAGCTGGACGAGAACACGCCTCCTCCCACCGGAACCGTGCCCTACGGCATCCGCCGCTACTGCGCAGCGGTCAGGAAGTTCGTCACTACGTCGACCAGCAGCAACTGGGTCGACTGGAACTGCGACGGCAACGTCGACCGGAGCCCTGTCGCCGCCGACGTCAACGGCGACGGCCGGCTGACCACGCTCGCCGGATACGACGACTGGGCGCATCTGAAGCTGACCGGCGGAGCGATCGGCCATCCCGGCATGCCGCCGCTCCCGGAGCCGGAAGCGGTCCGCGAATTCGACGACAACGTGGCCCGGCTGATGCAACCGCTGGACACCACCGCCCCGGTCACCACCGCCACCGCCGATCCGCGCCCGAACGACGCCGGGTGGAACAACACCGACGTCACCGTCACCCTCGGCGCGACCGACGACATCAGCGGCGTGGCCAGGACCGAGTACGACATCGACGGGAACGGCTGGACGGGCTATACGGGCCCGATCCTCTTCAACACCCCGGGCCGCCACCTCCTGTCGTACCGCTCCATCGACCGAGCGCAGAACATCGAGGACACCAGGACCCTCCCGGTCCGCATCGACCGGACGCCACCGGTCACCGCCGCCACCGTCAGCCCGAACCCCAACCCGGGCGGCTGGATCAACGCGGACGGCACCGTCAGCCTCACCGCCACCGACGACCTCAGCGGAGTGGCGGGCATCACCTACGGCGCGACGGGCGCCCAGACGATGCCGCTCACGACCGTCCCCGGCGACACCGTCAACCTGAAGATCGACCAGGAAGGCGAGACCGTCCTCACCTTCCACGCCACCGACCGCGCGGGCAACACCGAGACGGACAGAACCCTCACCGTCAGGCTCGACAGGACCCCACCCGTCTCCACCTTCACCACCGCACCCGAGACGATCTTCGTTGCCCACCCCGCGGACGGCCCCCACGACGACCAGTACATCACCGGCACCGCCACCGACACCGGCTCGGGCGTTGACCACGTCGACCTCACCTTCGTCTCCCAGGTGCCCGGCCCGACGCTGGTCCAGCGGGCGGTCCTCACATGCACCGACGCCGCACGCCGCGACTGCACGTGGCAGGTGCGGCCACCGGACGGCCTCGGCATCTACCGCGTGATTTCCACCGCCACCGACACCGCGGGGAACACCGAGACCCCAGGACGCGGCATCCGCATCATCGTCGTCCGAACACGTCCGTGAGCCGCCTCAGGGTTCGTCGTCCACCGGGCCGGCGGGGACGGCGCGCAGGTGCCAGGGGTCGGTCTCGGCGGCGACCCTGACGACGATGAGGCCGGGGCGCGGGACGGCGAGCAGTAGTGATTGCTTACGGCGTCGACGTCAACCGGGGTTGGGTTCGGAGGCTGTCAGTGGTCGGTTCCGGGAGGCTGCAACCCTTTCGAAAGGCGGCAGGCGTGTTCGGTGGGAGAGTTGCATGAGCGTTGCCCGGGTTGCGGTCGTGACCAGTGATGACGGTGTCGAGTGCGACGTTGATCTCCCGCTGATCGTGGATGCCCTGCGCGCCGGCGGGCTGTCGGCGGAGCCGGTGGTGTGGGACACGGCCGCGGCGCCCTGGGAGCGGTTCGGCCTGGCGGTCATCCGGTCGACCTGGGACTACGTGGAACGGCTCGACGAGTTTCTGATCTGGGCCGATGCCACGGCGGCCGTCACCAGGCTGTGGAACCCCGCGCCGATCGTTCGCTGGAACAGCGACAAGCACTACCTGGCAGCGAGGGAGTCCAACTCTGTTTTCACACACCGACGTTGGACTTCCTCGCCTCATGCGCGCAACGATTCCTGCAGCCATATCGGGGTGCGGGGCGATTCAGTTATGGCCTGACCGACCGTTTCGGTCATGAGTACCCTGTACGGCATACACATTCTTGATGACCCCACAGTGTCGCCCCGGCTCCGCAGCTTCCTTGAGTCGCGTGCGCGACGACACGCACCAACATCTGCCGATCGGATCAGGCAGTACGCGACGGCTGCCGACGATGCCAGGTTCGAGCATCCCGCGGAGCCCGAGATCGTGGATGCGATGATCCGGTTCGAGGAGCGATACGGCGGCCTGTTCTACTCGCCCCGAGGCGGTGACGCCAACGAGTACGGTCTGGATGGGGTTCCGTCTGCCCACTGGACGTCTTACGGCTGGGCCTTTCCCGGAATTCTTGACGGCCTCGGGACCTGCCGGGTGGACGTACTTGCGGACGGCCGCACCGCGATACCGGTGCCGGGGCTGGCGCACAGGGTGATTAACAGCAGCGTCGATCAGCGTCTGGAGGCCGACGCGCTGTTGGCGAGCGTGTACCAGTGTCCGCATCTCGTCCTGCGGACCACCACTGGCCTCGGAGTGGACCCTTCCGTCGCCGAGGAACATCTGCCACCCCGCATACACGAGGCAACCGGCCCCGCCGACAAGTGGTGGTTCGACGGCAGGTCGGCCTTCAACCTGGACCTTTATAGCTGGTGGACACCGCAGACGGACTGTGACACCTGGATCGTGCGCTGCTTCGCACTGGACGGCGACGCTCTTGACCGAGCCGCCTCCGCCCTGCGCGCTGCAGTCCCCGAACTCACCGCCGCCCTCTTCGAATGGTGCTCACTGTGTTGTCGGCCCATAGATGCAGGCCGATCCTGCCTGCCAGTTCTTCCTCCAGCAGAGCGGTAACACTCAGCGCCCTGCTCAATCCGCACCGCCACTCCTTGGAATCGATCATCTAGTGTCTGCGGAGACGGGGCGGTCACGCGACGGGGAGGAACGGGGACCAGGAGCGGCTGCGATGGTGCCATACCTCGTGGATGGGGACGGCCGCGGGTGTTCATGGTCCCCAGAATCCGTGGCCCGCTGCGATGGCGCCGCACCTCGCGGGTACGGAGACGGCGACTCTACAAAGCGGATGCCGGCCATCGCGGCCGGGCTGCGACGGTGCCGCACCTCACGGGTACGGAGTCGGGTGGCGGCACGTTCCCGCTGACCGCGCAGGTGACCTGGCTGCGACGGTGCCGCAGCCGCGAGTGCGGAGACGAGCCTTCGCCGGCCGGTCGTTCTCCCGCCGCCTGCGGCTGCGGTGGTGCCGCACCTCGCGGGTGCGGAGACGGAGCGCGGCATGGTGGACAGCCTGACCGGTATGCACCGCCACACCGCGATCTGGTGGGTCACCTACGCCAGGCGCGACTGGGCCGAGTACCACGCGGCGCGCGCCGAGGACTAGGCAGCACAGAGGAAAGGCACAGCCCGAAACTCGCTGATCAGCGGATAGGTGACCCGTGAAAGACGTCATTCCCCTACTGATCTTGATCGTTCCCAGGGGCACGCGGAGTGCTCTGGAAGGTGGAGGGCGGAGAGCCGCGGCAGTCGACGGTGCATCTGCTCGGCGTCGTCGAAGCCGAAGTCCTCGCCCATGTCCACCTCCACCCGCTCACGGGGGTGGGCGTTCCAGTACTCGTTCCACGCCTCGTAGAAGTCCTCGTCATCGCCGGCGAGCTGCTTGAACGCGTAGGTGGCCGAGTAGTTGACCACCTCGTAGAAGAGGACGTCGTCGTCATGTTCCGCTGCAGCCGCGACGACGGGGTGTTCCGCGAGGTCATCGGGGTTGATGGCAACCCGCTGGTACCAGCCTCGCCCCTGGGCGATCACTCCTGCGCGGAAGTCGATGAAGCTGTCGTCCGAGCAGCCGCTGCCAATGAGTAGTGTGCATCGTGAAGTTGCAGGTCATGGGTCTGGTGTGAGGGGCGGTAGGGGGACTCGTGCTGATCGGCGGCCGGTGTCCACGGCGAAGATCGTCCGACCGGTCAGCTGGAGTGGTTCCAGGGTTCTGCTGTGCTTGTCGTAGGGTCTGGCGAGCACTCGGGATCATTCCCTGCGCCAGGCGGCCGACAAGCCGCCAGGGCACACCTGTGACCTTTGCCGCTCGATGGCGTCATGACTCAGCGATATCTGACGTGTCATGTTCTGGTCATGACGCCGATGCTGGAGGCACTCCAGGGCCTGGTCTCGTGAACGAAGGTTCGCAAGACTTGAAGATCGGAATCGGATCGCCGCAGGTGGGGCCTGTAAAGCTTCCAGCTGGCCGCCAACGCCGGCGTCAACAAGCCCACCGCGATCACCTCGCAGGGGATCCGGGCGGGCGCGGCCACCGACCTGGCGGAGGCTGGGGTCGGCGGCAAGAGCCTCAACCGGGCCGGGCGTTGGCGCGAGGACTCCCACTTCGCGGAACAGGTGTATGTCCGGCCGCTGCAGGACCACGAGGACAACCCCTTCGCCGCTCTTCGCCCCGTCGCTGAGCAGACCTGATCGCTCGGGTGGCCGCCGCGGGCCATACCTCGCGTCAGAGGGGTCGCGGTTCCGTTGCTCGATCGAGGAGGGTCGGGGTGGTCCGGGGCAGCGCCCCGGGCGCATCGAGGTTGCCGCTCTGATCTGCGCGGCTCGTTCGCGTCCGGGGCGGGCTGCCGCTCCGCCGGGACCGGCCGCCAGGCCGCATGCCTTGCTGAGGGCGGCGGGCCGCCCGGCGGCGCGGACACGCCGCCGCTTGAAGATAGTAAATGCGGGTTTCGACAGCCCAACCTTGTGGCCATTAGCAGGTCAAGAGGTCGGCCTCGACCTTGCATGTCTCCTGGGGCGCCGCCGCTTGATCGTCCGCTTAGTACTCCAGCTGTAGATCACGATCAGGCTGATGCCGCGGCTCGGCGTCGGTAGTGGCTGGCCTGGGAGCGGGCCTGATGGCGGCGTCTCCA
>NZ_JBEOSP010000077.1:0-24350 GCF_040303105.1 Kitasatospora sp. NPDC096128
GGCCGAACTGGCCCAGCTGATCGCGCTGATCGCCACCATCAACGCGTGGAACCGGATCGGCGCCCAGCGCTCAGCGGCGGCCGGAGCGCCGGTCCTTCGAGCCGCCGTCGCCGCCACCGCCGGTCAGGCCGGCCCGGCGCAGCGCGTCCGCCATGGCGCTGTTGGCGGGCACGCCGCCGCCGGAGCCGCCCCGGTCGCCGCCGCGGTCCCGGCGGTCCTGCCCGCCCCGGCCGCCGCCCTGACCGCCCTGACCGCCCTGGCCGCTGCCGCCGCCCTGGCCCGCACCCCGACGCTCCTGGCGCGGCGGACGGGCCTGCCGCTCGCCCCGGTCGCCACCGCGGTCGCCGCGGTCGCCGCCCCGGTCCCGGCCGACCTCGTCGTCCAGCCGCAGGGTCAGCCCGATCCGCTTGCGCGGCACGTCCACCGTGAGCACCCGGACCTTCACGATGTCGCCCGGCTTGACCACCTCGCGCGGGTCCTTGACGAAGTTCCTGGACAGCGCCGAGACGTGCACCAGGCCGTCCTGGTGGACGCCCACGTCGACGAAGGCGCC
This sequence comes from Kitasatospora sp. NPDC096128, assembly GCF_040303105.1. Classification (NCBI taxonomy): domain Bacteria; kingdom Bacillati; phylum Actinomycetota; class Actinomycetes; order Kitasatosporales; family Streptomycetaceae; genus Kitasatospora; species Kitasatospora sp. NPDC096128. The sequence continues at coordinate 554 of NZ_JBEOSP010000077.1, forward strand.
GAAGGCGGCCACATTGGTGACCACGCCCTCCAGCACCATGCCGACCTCCAGGTCGCCGATCTTGTCGACGCCCTCCTTGAACACCGCGGTGCGGAAGGCCGGGCGCGGGTCACGGCCCGGCTTGTCCAGCTCGCCGAGGATGTCGGTGACGGTCGGGACGCCGAAGGTCTCGTCGGCGAAGTCGGCCGGGCGCAGCGCCCGCAGCCGCTCCCCGTTGCCGATCAGCTCGCGCAGCTCCCCGCCGGTCGAGGCGAGGATCCGGCGCACCACCGGGTAGGCCTCGGGGTGCACACTGGAGGCGTCCAGCGGGTCCTCTCCACCGGGGATGCGCAGGAAGCCCGCGCACTGCTCGAAGGCCTTGGGGCCGAGCCGGGAGACGTCCTTGAGCTGCCGGCGGGTGCGGAACGGGCCGTTGGCGTCGCGGTGCGCCACGATGTTGTCGGCCAGCGTGGCGGTGATGCCGGAGACCCGGGTGAGCAGCGGTGCCGAGGCGGTGTTGACGTCCACGCCGACGGCGTTGACGCAGTCCTCGACCACGGCGTCCAGCGAGCGCGAGAGCTTCACCTCGCTCAGGTCGTGCTGGTACTGGCCGACGCCGATCGACTTGGGGTCGATCTTGACCAGCTCGGCCAGCGGGTCCTGGAGGCGGCGGGCGATCGACACCGCGCCGCGGATCGACACGTCGAGCTCCGGCAGTTCCTGCGAGGCGAAGGCGGAGGCCGAGTACACGGAGGCGCCGGCCTCGCTGACCATCGCCTTGGTGAGCCCCAGCTCCGGGTGGCGCTTGAGCAGGTCCTCGGCGAGCTTGTCGGTCTCCCGGGAGGCGGTGCCGTTGCCGATCGCCACCAAGTCGACGTCGTGCTTCTTCGCCAGCGCGGCCAGGGTGTTCAGCGCCGCGTCCCACTTGTTGGCGGGCTGGTGCGGGTAGATGGTCTCGTACGCGACCACCTTGCCGGTGGCGTCCACCACGGCGACCTTCACCCCGGTGCGGAAGCCCGGGTCCAGGCCCATGGTGGCGCGGGTGCCGGCCGGGGCGGCCAGCAGCAGGTCGCGCAGGTTCGCGGCGAAGACCCGCACCGCCTCGTCCTCGGCCTCGGCCCGCAGCCGGGACCGCAGGTCGATGCCGAGCCGCACCAGGATCCGGGTGCGCCAGGCCCAACGGACCGTGTCGCCGAGCCACTTGTCGGCCGGGCGGCCGCGGTCGGCGATGCCGAAGCGGGCGGCGATGCGCTGCTCGTAGTCGCTCTCGCCGGGCAGGTCGCCGTCGGACTCGCCGTCGTAGGGGGAGAGTTCGAGGTCCAGCACCTCCTCCTTCTCGCCGCGCAGCATCGCCAGGATGCGGTGCGAGGGGAGCTTGGTGTACGGCTCGGAGAAGTCGAAGTAGTCGGCGAACTTGGCGCCGTCGCCCTCCTTGCCGTCCCGGACCTTCGCGACCACCCGGCCGCGGGTCCACATCCGCTCGCGCAGCGAGCCGACCAGGTCGGCGTCCTCGCCGAAGCGCTCGACCAGGATCGCCCTGGCCCCCTCCAGCGCGGCGGCGCCGTCCGCCACCGACTCGTTCAGGTACTGCGCGGCGAGCGCGGCCGGGTCCTGCTCCGGGTCGGCGAGCAGGGTGTCGGCCAGCGGCTCCAGCCCGGCCTCCCGGGCGATCTGCGCCTTGGTGCGCCGCTTGGGCTTGAACGGCAGGTAGATGTCCTCCAGCCGCGCCTTGGAGTCGGCGGCCAGCACCTGGGCGCGCAAGGCGTCGTCCAGCTTGCCCTGGGAGTCGATCGACTCCAGGACGGCCGCCCGGCGCTCCTCCAGTTCCCGCAGGTAGCGCAGCCGCTCCTCCAGGGTGCGCAGTTGGGCGTCGTCCAGCGAGCCGGTGACCTCCTTGCGGTAGCGGGCCACGAACGGCACGGTCGCGCCGCCGTCGAGCAACTCGACCGCGGACGTCACCTGCCCCTCGCGAACGCCCAGTTCCTCGGCGATCTTGCGCTCGATCGCCTGCTGGGCCTGCCGGGCCGCCTGTTCGACTGGCGTGGTCACGAAGCCGGTCACCTTCTCCTTCAGTGCTTTCGCCGTACGCCCTGCATTCTGGCAGGTGCCGGTGGCGGCGCACGGCCGCACCCGGGGCGGCGGGCGTGGCGTGCGCCCCGCCCCGGCCCCAAGCGGACTCCAGCGGGACCCAGTTGCGGGTTCCTAGGGTGGCGGGCATGGACACCCTGGACTCCGCGGCCGGGCTGGAGCGGCTGGCCGCCGCCAAGTACCTGCTGGTCACCACCCACCGGAGGAACGGCACCCCGGTGGCCACCCCGGTCTGGGCCGCCCGGGACGGCGACGCCCTGGTCTTCACCACCGTGACGCGCACCGGCAAGGTCAAGCGGCTGCGGCACCGCTCGGACGTGCTGGTCGGGCCGAGCGACATCCGCGGCAACCCGCTGGGGCCGCAGGTGGCGGCCACCGCCGTGCTCGACCCGGAGCGGACCGCCCGCTACCGGAAGCTGCTGCGCCGCAAGTACGGACTGCTGTGCGCGGTGGCGCTGGCCGGGAACGTGCTGCGGTACGGCCGGGGCGGCACCATCGGGGTGCGGGTCACCCCGGTGTGAGGCCGTCCTCGTCCCGCTCGCGCCGCTCGTCCCGCTCGCGCCGCTCGTCCCGCTCGTCCCGCCGGCACGGGCAGTTCGCCGATCCTGCTGAAGGGCGGCGATCTGCGCTGTACGCTGCCGGGCATGTGCGCTGCCGCCCGGATGCACCCCGCTGAACCGGTCGTCGACGCGGCCCTGGTACGGCGGTTGATCTCCGCCCAGTTCCCGCAGTGGGTGGGCCTTCCGGTCACGCCTGTCGGGTCCGCCGGGACGGACAACGCCATGTTCCGGCTCGGGCCCGAACTCGCCGTCCGGCTGCCCCGGGTGGAGTGGGCGGCCGGGGACGTCCGGCGCGAGCACCAGTGGCTGCCCCGGCTGGCGCCGCGGTTGCCGCTGCCCGTCCCCGCCCCGCTGGCCGTCGGCCGACCCGCCGCGGGCTACCCCTGGCAGTGGTCGGTGCTGCGCTGGCAGGACGGCGTCCACCCGCCGGTCGGCGTGCTCGCGGCGCCCGAAGCCCTCGCCCGCGACCTGGCCGGCTTCGTCAACGCCCTGCGCGCCCTCAACCCGGCCGGTGCCCCGGCCGGCCACCGCAGCGTGCCGCTCGCCTCCCGGGACGGCTCCACCCGCGCGGCCATCGCCCAACTGACCGGCGCGGTCGACACCGCGGCCGCGACCGCCCTGTGGGACAAGGCGCTGCGCCTGCCCGAGTACGCCGGGCCGCCGCTCTGGATGCACGGCGACCTCACCCCCGGCAATCTGCTGCTCGACAGAGCCGGCCGGCTCACCGCCGTCATCGACTTCGCCCTGATGGGCGTCGGCGACCCCACCGCCGACCTGATGCCCGCCTGGAACCTGCTGCCCGCCTCCGCCCGCCCCGCCTTCCGCACCGCCCTGGGCGCCGACGACGCCATGTGGGCCCGCGGTCGCGCCTTGGCCTTCTCCATCGCCCTGGTGACGATCCCGTACTACCGCCACACCGACCCGGCCCGCACCGCCAACGCCCGCCACGTCCTGCGCGAGGTGCTCGCCGACCGCGGCGTCTGAGCTCAGCGGTCCTGCCCGACGATCGCCAGCAGGTGGTGCACCAGCGGGCTCCGGTCGTCGGCGCGCCAGGCGGCGGCGACCAGGGTGCGGGCGGTGCCGGGGTCGAGCCGGCGGAAGGCGACACCGTGCAGCCGGATCCGCCGGATGCCCGCCGGGGCCAGTGAGACGCCCAGGCCCGCCCCGACCAGGGCGCACCCGTCTGCCACTCCACCGCGTGCTGCCCGATCCTCGGGGTGAAGCCCGCGTCGGCGCACAGGCCGGTGATCCGGTCGTACAGCTGCGGCCCCTCCTCCCGGGGCAGCAGCACAAAAGGCTCCTGCGCCAACTGCGCCGGCCGGACGGCCCGTTCGGCGGCGAGCGGATGGCCGGCCGGGAGCACCGCGACGAAGGACTCGCTGCACACCGTGCGGAACCGCAGCCCCGGTTCGTCCGCGGGCGGCTCGCGCAGCAGGCCGACGTCGATGCCGCGGTCGTGCAGGGCGGCGAGCTGGGGTGCGCTGGTCATCTCCCGGACGTCCAGCCGCACGCCCGGGTGGCGCTCCCGGAAGGTGCGCAGCAGGCCCGGCAGAACGGTCAGGGCGAGCGAAGCGGAGAAGCCGATCCGCAGCCGGCCCGCCTCGCCGCCGCCGACGGCGCGGGCGGCCGCCAGCCCGTCCGCCAGGTCGGCCAGGACCCGGCGCGCGGCGGGCAGCAGCTCCCGCCCGGCCGGGGTGAGGGTGACGCCGCCGGGCTCGCGCCGGAACAGCGGGTGGCCGACCTTCTCCTCCAGCCGGCGGATCTGCTGGCTCAGCGGCGGCTGGGCGATGCCGAGGCGGGCGGCGGCCCGGCCGAAGTGCAGTTCCTCGGCGAGCACGGCGAAGGCGTGCAGCTGCGGGAGGGGGAGTTCGGGGCGGGGCTCCATACCTCCAGGGATATCAGATCGGCGCGGTACGGGTATTGGACGTATCCCCGCAGGCCACCTAGCGTTCGGCCGGTGACAGAGCGACGCGCGATCCTCAGCGGTTCCACCTTCGAGGAACAGATCGGCTACGCCCGCGCCGTGGTGGACGGCGACTGGGTGCACGTGTCCGGGACGACCGGGTTCGACTACACCACCATGACCATCTCCCCGGACGTGGTGGAGCAGGCCGAGCAGTGCCTGCGCAACATCGCGGCCGCGCTGGCCGAGGCGGGCTCCGGCTTCGCCGATGTGGTGCGGGTGCGCTACCTGCTGCCCGAGCGCGCGGACTTCGAGCCCTGCTGGCCGGTGCTGCGCCGCTGCTTCGGCGAGGTCCGACCGGCCGCGACGATGCAGGTGTGCGGCCTGGCCGACCCGCGGATGCGGATCGAGATCGAGGTGACCGCCCGCCGTCCGGCCGGGTGACGGACACCTGACCAACCACCAGGGCCTCGGCGGTCCGCCGCCGTTGCTATGGTTCTCCCCGCACGAGCAGCAGGGGGAGCGGACTTGGCACGGAACGTGATCGACGTCAGCGTGAGCCGGCGGGTGCTGTGGATCGGCGGGGACGCGTACCCGCTCCAGCACATCGCCCGGGCACGGCAGTTGGTGTGGTGGCCGCCCAAGCGTTCGCGGACGATCATCAGGTTCGTCCGGCAGGCGATCGGACTGCTGAGCGCGGTCGTCCTCCTCAGTTCGTTCACCCGCCAAGGGGCCGACGCGACGCAGGCCGCCCTTCCGAGCGTGCTGCTGCTGGCCGGCCTGGCGTTCTTCAGCTACCGGCTCGTCGTCAAGCTGCGGCAGAAGCCGGTGTACAAGCTGGTCATCGAGACCTCGAACGCCGCGACCACCGCCGTGACGAGCCACAACTCCCAGCAGATCGGCAACCTGATCCAGATGATCATGGAGGCGATCGACAACCCCCAGGCGGAGTTCGCCTTCCAGGTCGAGAACCTCCACATCGGCGACAAGATCACCCAGTACGGCGACAACAACACCGGAAAGCGGGTCGGACTGTGAGCAACTCCTTCCACTTCGGCGACTCGGTCACCCAGCACGGTGACCACAACATCGGCATCGTCAAGAACCAGGGCCCGGTCGACCCGCAGGCCGCGCTGCGCGAACTCGTCACCGCCGTCCAGCGGTTGCGCGACCAGGTGCCCGCCGAGGACCGCGAGGTCCTGGACGAGTCACTGGAGGCCATCGGCGACGGCTCCGAGGCCTCGCCGTCCGCCCTGCGGCGGGCGCTGCGCAACATCTCGGGGGTGGCCTCGCTGGTGCGGGCGGGCGCGCCGGTGGTGGAGTCGGTCCGCCGGATCCTGGACTCGCTCAGCAGCTGATATTCGTACCGGGTCAGAAAACTGCCCCGGTCAACCCGGACTGCTAGCCTGGCCGCCATGAGCGAGCGAAGCGAGCGAATCAGTGGAAGGCGCGCGTTCCGCTCAGCGGCCGCCGAGCACAGCGAGGTGGGCGCATGAGCGGACTGCGGGAGCGCAAGAAGGAACGGACGCGGCGGGCCATCTCCGAGGCGGCCATCGCGCTCTTCCTGGAGCGCGGCTTCGACCAGGTCTCGGTGGCGGAGGTCGCCGCCGCCGCCGAGGTCTCCAAGCCCACCCTGTTCAGCTACTTCGCGAGCAAGGAGGACCTGGTCGTCCACCGCTTCGCCGACCACCAGGACCAGGCGGCGGACGTGGTCCGGGGCCGGGCCGCGGACGAGAGCGCGCTCGACGCCCTGCGCCGGGACTTCCTGGCCGGCCTCGACCGGCGCGACCCGGTCACCGGCCTCAACGAGCACCCCCAGGTGCTGGCCTTCACCGCCCTCGTGCAGGGCACCCCCAGCCTGGCCGCCCGGGTCGGCGCGTACGTGGCCCGGGCCGAGCAGTCCCTCGCCGAGGCGCTGCGCGAGGATCCCGACCTCGCCCCGCCGCACGAGCTCACCGCCCCGCTGCTCGCCGCCCAGGTCACCGCCACCCTGCGGGTCCTCGCCCTGCACAACTGGCGCCGCCTCCAGGAGGGCGCCCGCACCGCCGACGAGCTCCACCCCGAGGCCGTCGCCGACGCCGACCGCGCCTTCGACCTGCTCACCCGGGGGTACGCCGGCGCCTGACGCCGTGCTTGGATTGCCGCCCATGACGACCCGCCACATCGCGTTCGACGCCCTGCACAACTTCCGTGACCTGGGCGGCTATCCGGCCGCCGACGGACGGACCGTCCGCTGGGGCCTGCTCTACCGCTCCGACTCGCTCGGCAAGCTCTCCTCCCCGGCCGATCTGGAGCGGCTCGAGGCCCTCGGCGTCCGGACCGTGATCGACCTGCGCTACGACTGGGAGATCGCCGCCAAGGGCCGGGTGCCCGACTTCCCCGGCCTCGACTTCCGCAACCACTCGATCGAGCACCGCCCGTACGACCAGGCCGCGATCGACCCGGACCTCGACCCCTGGCGCTACCTGGCCGACCGCTTCGCCGAGGTCGCCGAGGACGGGGTGAAGGAGATCCGCCAGACCCTGGACGCGATCACCGATGCCGAGGCCCCGGTGGTCTTCCACTGCATGTCCGGCAAGGACCGCACCGGCCTGATCGCCGCCCTGGTGCTCACCCTGCTCGGCGTCTCCGAGGACGACATCGCCGCCGACTTCGCCCTCACCGAGCGCGCCACCCCGCACCTGGTCGCCGACTGGCACGCCGCCCACCCCGGCGAGACGCTCCGCTGGCCCGGTTACGGCCGCGCCCCGGAGGCCGTCATCCGCCTCACCCTCGCCGACCTCGCCGCCCGCTACGGCTCCGTCGAGGCCTACCTCACCGGCACCCTCGGCATCGAGCGCGCCCGGATCGACGCCCTGCGCGAGCGGCTGCTCACGGACTGAGCCGTAGTCAGCTCAGATATCCTCTGACGGTTCGTCAACGGACTGGAATGGCTGGGAAGTTCACTCCGTTTGAGATTGACGCAATCATGCCATGCGTCATTGCTCCGGCTATTCCGCGGTGCCAGGATCGGGCCACTGTCCATACGAACCAACAGGAGAATCCCATGCGGATGCGCAGCATTCTGCCCGTCGCCCTGCTGACCGCGGCCGGCCTGTTCGCCGGCGTCAACACCGCCTCGGCGGCCGGGGGTTACCCCGGCTTCCAGTGCTTCAAGACCGCCGACCGGGACGTGTACTGCAGCGACGCCCAGGTCAAGAACCACGACGGGGGCGCCGCCTGGATCAAGACCTGCCCGGCGGACGTCGTGAAGAACCTGAAGGGCAAGCCGTACATCGAGTCGACCCGCCCCAAGGGCGCGCACAGCTGTTGATCGGCTGATCAGCGCCCGACGGAGCCCGCCCGGCTGTTCCCTGCCGGGCGGGCTCCGTCGTCATGGCCGCCGGGGCGGCGGGGCCGCGGGACTACCGCCGCCGGGGCCGACCCGAACCGCCACCGCCGCGCGGCTGGCCCGAACCGCCCCCGCCCCCGCCCCCGCCACGCGGCTTGCGCGCGGCCGCCGCAGCCGCGGCCGGGGCGGTCTCGGGCCAGTGGGCGGGGCGGCCGAGGGCGGCCGGGAGGCGGGTGGTGGCGTCACCACGGGCGGCATTGAGCTGGGCCTGGGTGAGGAACAGGGCGGTGCTGAGGTCGGCGCCGGCCAGGTTGGCGTCCCGCAGGTCCGCGCCGATGAGGTCGGCGAGGCGCAGGTCGGCGCCGGAGAGGTCGGCAGCGACCAGGAGGGCGCCGCGCAGGTTGGCGCCCTGGAGGTCCGCACCGCGCAGCCGGGCGCCGAAGAGGTCGGCGCCGCGGTGTTCGCGGCGGCGCGGGACGGCGGCCCGGACGAGTTCACCGGCCCGCAGCAGGAGCTCGCTGACCCGCCGGCGGTGGGCCGCGACGTCGACGGCGAGGATCTCCTCGGGGGTGCCGCCGGCAAGGCGGTCGGTCTCCTCCAGGGCCTGCCGCAGTTCGGCGTGGACGGGGCGGGCGGGAGCGAAGGTGAGCGCCTCGGTGAGGTACCAGAGCAGTTCGTGGAGCTGCCGGACGATCGGGAAGACGTCGAACATCGGCTTGGCGCTCGCGGGCTCCTCCCGCCAGCCGACCCCGCCGAAGGTGACCTGGGAGACCCGCTGGCCGGCGCCGAAGCAGTCGTAGACGGTGCAGCCCTGGAAGCCGCTGTCGCGGAGCCGGGCGTGGATGCCGCAGGTGAAGTCCGTCTGCAGGTTGCGGCACGGGGTGCCGGCGGGCTTGTCGACGGCGAAGTCGGCGCCGGCCGCGAAGGGCAGGGCGGCGCAGCAGAGCCCGAAGCAGCTGCCGCAGTCGGAGCGGAGCGGGGTCGGCGCGGCCGCCGTGGGGTCCTGCGGCGGCTCGGTCTCGCTCACGTCCGGGGTCCTTCCAACAGCTGGGCGCCGGTCAGGCGCGTCGAACCCCCGAAATCCTACTAGGCAGACCCACCCCCATGCCCGTAAGGTATGAATTGGCCTAGGGACTATTACTCACGGGGGATCCGCGCATGTCACAGCCGAACGTCACCGACCTGGTCCGGATGTGGATCAGCGGCTGGACCGTCTCCCGGGGCGCCGCCGACCCGGTGGAGCAGCCCTGGGGCTGGAGCATCGACGTCGGCTCACCGACCGGCGAGGTGGGACGGCACGTGCTGCCCGAGCCGACCGAGGCCGAGGTCCGCAAGCTCGCCGAGGGGATCACCGCGCCGACCACCTGGCTGAAGCTGTTCGCCGAGGACGCCACCGTGCGTCCCTGGCTGGGCCCGCGGTGGCGGCTGCACCGGCCGGGCTACCTGATGACCGTGCCGCTCGCCCCCGAGCGGCCCGCCCTCCCGGCCGACTACACCCTGACCACCTGGACCAGGGGCGGCGTGCTGCGCGCCCTGGTGCGCACCGCGGACGGGCACCTCGCCGCCCGTGGCCAGGCGGGCCTGGCCGGCGCGGTGGCCGTGCCGGACCAGATCGCGACCGCCCCCGAGCACCGCCGCCGGGGCCTGGGCTCGGTGGTGATGCGGGCCCTGCAGTCCGGCGCGTACGAGAGCGGCGCCCGCACCGGTGTGCTGGTCGGCACGGCGGACGGCCAGGCCCTCTACCGGGCCCTCGGCTGGACCACCCACGCCCCGATGGCGAGCCTGGTCCTGGAGCCGGAGCAGCCCGGGCCGGACCGGGTCGGCTGAAGCCGGTCGGGCTCCTCGGACTCAGCGGTACGGCAGCAGTTCCGGCCGCTTCGGCGGCCGGCCGTCGCCGGAGGAGCGGCCGGTGAGGCGACGGCCGATCCAGGGCCCGAGGTGGGTGCCCAGCCAGCGGGCGTCGGAGCGCAGCTTCTCGGCGCGGCCGGGCGGGGCGGCGGCGGGCAGCGGGGCGCGCCAGTCGAAGGCGGCGGGGCGGCCGAGCGCCTCCAGTACGCCTTCGGCGACCCGCCGGTGGCCCTCGGGCGAGAGGTGCAGCCGGTCCTCGGCCCAGAGCCGGCGGTCGTCGAAGCAGGGCGCGGAGAAGAGGTCGACGACGGCGAAGCCGTCCTGCTGCCCGAGCTCCTGGACGAAGCCCTTCATCCGCAGGATGGCGGGCAGCAGTCGGGCGCTGCCGGCCATCCGCCGGGTGGGGTCGGTGCTGGTGAACAGGACGACGGTCGCGCCGGTGGCGCGCAGGTCGGCGGCGCAGCGGCCGAGCAGGCGCTCGACCCGGTCGATGTCGCAGCCGGGGCGCAGCACGTCGTTGAGGCCGCCGGCCAGGGTGACGAGGTCGGCGCCCATCGCGGCGGCGGCGGGGAGCTGCTCGTCGTGGATCTGGCCGATGAGCTTGCCGCGGACGGCGAGGTTGGCATACCGGAAGTCGGCGGCCGGAGCCGTCCCGGCGGTCTCGGCGGTCCCGGCGGCTTCGGCGGCCAGGGCGGCGGCGACCCGGTCGGCCCAGCCCCGGTAGTGGCCGTCGGGATGGAGTTCGTCGCACATGCCCTCGGTGAAGGAGTCCCCGACGGCGACGTAGCTGGTGTAGCTGCGGCTGGTGGTGGGCACGGGCTGCCTCCGCTCTCCTGGCTCTCCTGAGATGACTCCGCTGAAATGGCTCCGCGATCCGACGATCGTACGTGTGCGCTTACCAACCAGTTCGCGGGGGCCCGGCCGCTCATTCGGCGTCCACTCTTCGTCTATCGCCCCGCGCCATCCTGGGGACACGGGGCGGCGGCCGGCGACGGGGGCCTTGCCGCCGCCCCTTCACCCTGCCGCCCCTTCACCCCGCCGCACCGGGCCCGCGAGGCGTTCAGCCCGCGGCGGTCTCGCCCGGAGCCGTCGCCGGGGTGAACCAGTGCTCGCGCACCGCGTCGGTGGGCCGCTGTTCGCCCAGGGCGCCCAGCCCCCACTCCCCCAGGGCCTCGATCACCGGCCGCAGTCCGCGGCCCCGCTCGGTCAGCTCGTAGACCGTCGCGCTGGCCGGCCGTTCCAGTCGTCGCCGTTCCGCGAGCCCTTCGCCCTCCAGCTGCTTGAGCCGGGCGGCCAGGATGTCGGTGGAGACGCCGGGCAGGTCGGCGTGGAGGTCGGTGTACCGGCGCGGGCCGCGCAGGAGTTCACGGACGATCAGGAGGCTCCAGCGCTCCCCCACCGCGTCCAGGGCGCGGGCGACGGCGCAGTACTGGTCGTAGCTTCGGCGTGACATGTGGATCAGCATAGCCAAAAGGTTGGACTTTCCAAGTGCCAACTTGGTAGAACAAAGCGGAAGCAGCGGAGCGGTGGTGACGGTCGGGAGGCCACAGATGGAGTTTCGGCAGTCGAGCAAGCTGAACGGCGTGTGCTACGAGATCCGGGGCCCGGTGGTCGACCAGGCCAACGCCCTGGAGGAGGCCGGGCACAGCGTGCTGCGGCTGAACACCGGCAACCCGGCGCCGTTCGGCTTCGAGGCGCCCGAGGAGATCATCCAGGACATCATCCGCAACCTGCCCTCGGCGCACGGCTACAGCGACTCGCGCGGCATCCTGCCGGCCCGCCGCGCCGTGGTGCAGTACTACCAGCAGCGCGGGGTCCAGGGCGTCGGCGTCGACGACGTCTACCTCGGCAACGGCGCCTCCGAGCTGATCCAGATGGCGATCACCGCACTGGTCGACGACGGCGACGAGGTGCTCGTCCCGATGCCGGACTACCCGCTGTGGACGGCGTCCGTCCGGCTGGCCGGCGGCAAGGCCGTGCACTACCTGTGCGACGAAGGGGCCGAGTGGTACCCGGACCTGGACGACATCGCCGCCAAGATCACCGCCCGCACCAAGGCGATCGTCGTCATCAACCCCAACAACCCCACCGGCGCGGTCTACCCGAAGGAACTGCTGGAGGACATCCTCGACCTGGCCCGCCGGCACCAGCTGATGGTCCTGGCCGACGAGATCTACGACAAGATCCTCTACGACGGCACCGAGCACCACTGCCTGGCCGCGCTCGCCGACGACGTGCTCACCCTCACCTTCAACGGCCTCTCCAAGGCCTACCGGGTGGCCGGCTTCCGCAGCGGCTGGCTGGTCGTCTCCGGCCCCAAGCAGCACGCCACCGACTACCTGGAGGGCCTGACCATGCTCTCCGGCATGCGGCTGTGCCCCAACGTGCCCGCGCAGTACGCCGTCCAGGCCGCGCTCGGCGGCCACCAGTCCATCAACGACCTCGTCCTGCCCGGCGGCCGGCTCACCGAGCAGCGAGACATCGCGGTCAAGGCGCTCAACGAGATCCCCGGGGTCAGCTGCGTCAAGCCCAAGGGCGCGCTGTACGCCTTCGCCCGGCTCGACCCGGCCGTGCACCGGATCGTCGACGACGAGCGGTTCGTGCTGGACCTGCTGCTGCGCGAGAAGATCCACGTCGTCCAGGGCACCGGCTTCAACTGGCCCCGCCCGGACCACTTCCGCTTCGTCACCCTGCCGCGCGCCGACGACCTGGAGACGGCGATCAACCGGATCGGGCGCTTCCTGGCCACGTACAAGCAGGTCTGAGCGCCTACGATCCACATCCATGACCGTCCTGCGCTCCATCGCCCTGTTCGCCCTCGCCGCGCTCGCCGAGATCGGCGGCTGCTGGCTGGTCTGGCAGAGCGTACGGGAGCAACGGCCGTGGTGGCTGGCCGGGCTGGGCGTGCTGCTGCTCGGCGCGTACGGCTTCGTCGCGGCGCTGCAGCCGAACGCCGACTTCGGCCGGGTGCTGGCCGCGTACGGCGGGGTGTTCGTGGCCGGCTCGCTGCTGTGGGGCGTGGCCGTGGACGGCTTCCGGCCGACCCGCTACGACGTCCTGGGCGCGCTGATCTGCCTGGCCGGGGTCGGCGTGATCATGTACGGGCCCCGGCGCTGAGGCCACGGACCCCGGCGCCGAGGCCTTCGCTCCTCAACACCGGGGCCCGACGAGGCGGTTCGGGGACTACCAGCCCCAGCCGCCGCCCTGGCCGTCGTCGTCGCCGCTGGAGTCCCAGCCCTCGCCGACCTTGCGCAGGATCGTGTAGTTGTCGATCTGCGTGCCGTTCTCGGCCAGCGCGGTGACCTTCATGACCGACTTCTGGCCCAGGTGGGCCGGGGTGACGTCGACCTTGATGAAGGAGTAGCCGGTGTAGCGGACCCGCGACCACTGGATGGTCTCGGGGGTCTTCACCCGGCCCTTGCTCCAGTAGTAGGTCAGGACCTCGTCCTGGTGGTTCTCGTGCCCCTCGTAGGTGTCCGGCACGTCGAACTTGTACAGGCTGCGGCCGGCCGCGCCCGCCGTCACGTAGACCACGCCGTCCTTGGCCGGCTCGATGGTGGCGCCGCTCGGCACCTGCTTCGAGACCTTGTTGCCGAGGATGGCGTCGGTGCGCTCGTAGATGTGGTTGTGGCCGTTGATGACCAGGTCCACCCGGTACTTCTCGAACAGCGGCACCCAGGCCTCGCGGACGCCGCCCTCGGAGGCGTGGGCGACGGTGGTGGAGAAGGCGCAGTGGTGGAAGAAGACCACGACGAAGTCGACGGTCTCGTCGCCGCGCAGGTCCTTGAGGGTGCGCTCCAGCCACTTGGTCTGCTTGTTCGCCGAGACGCCCAGGTTGGCCGGGATCTCGTAGGAGACGTCGTTGGCGTCCAGCGAGATGACGCCGACGTTCTTGTAGCGGAAGGTGTAGACGCCGGGGACCTTGCGCGGGTCCGGGCCGTTGTCCGGCAGGAAGAAGCGGGCGTTCTCGCCGCCGTAGCCGTTCGGCGAGTACCAGGCCTCGATGTCGTGGTTGCCGTACGCGACCATCCACGGGATGTCGGCGGCGACCGTCTCGGTCTGGACCAGGAAGTCGTCCCAGGTCTTCGCGTTGAAGACGGACTTGTCCGGGTCGGTGCCGGAGCCGGCCGGGTCGGCGTAGCAGATGTCGCCGGCGTGCAGGTGGAAGGCCGGCTTCTGGGCCTTGATGATGTTGTCGTTGCCGGCCGCGTGGGCGCTGACGCCCTGGTCGCCGAAGGCGGTGAAGGTGAACGGCTCGTACACCTTGCCCCAGCGGTGATCGCGGGAGGGCGCGGTGCGGAAGGTATGCAGGGTGGAGATCTGCTGCTGCGAGGCCGGGTCGAAGCCCTCGTGGCCGACGCCGTAGTAGTAGGTGGTGTCGGGCTGGAGGTCCTCCAGCGCCACGTGCAGGTAGTACTGGTCCACCGGCTGGCTGTTCGGGGTCAGCGCCGGGGTGTGCAGGGCGCGGACCTCGGCCTGGATCTTGTGGCTCAGCTCCCACGGGTGCTTGCCGAAGCGCAGGAACGGCTTCTTGACCGGCGCCGGGACCTGCCAGGAGATGCGGAACTGGGTGTCCGGCTCGGCGCCGAACTGGAGGTGACGCCCGATCGGCGCGACCAGCGCGCCGTCGATACCGGCCGTCGTGGCACCCGTCAGCAGCTGCGGGCCGGCCGGGGCGGCGAAGGCCGGGGCACTGCCCAGTGCACCACCGACGGCGACGGCGCCCACGGTCACCGCGCCGGCGCGCAGCATCCGGCGGCGGGAGAAGCGGGCCCGCAGGTACTCGTGCTGCTCGGCCATGCTCATGCGGTCGGCAAGCTTGGCCGGCACGCCCATGTTGGGGATATCCATGCGCGGACTCTCCCAGTGGATCATGGACCGCATGCGGACTCCCGGTGAACGAGTGTCAGCGCGTCACCGAACAGGAACGGCGATGTTCGACCATGTCCAGGTGAAGATCACGTCCGTGTCCATGTCCGCACCCACGCCGGAGCGGTGTCAGGAGGACGGTTCGTCCCAGAGGTTGGCGGACCGGTTGCCGGTGCCGTCGCAGGTGCGGCAGATCTCGTCCCGGTACGCCTGCTTGGCGCCCGTCGCGTCCACCCGGTAGCGCACGTACACCCCGGTGCCGTCGCAGAGGAAGCAGTTGCCGCCCCCGCCGCCCACCTCGGTGGTGCCGGTGCCCTGGCAGGTACGGCAGTTGAGGCCGGCGGTCCGGCCGGTGCCCGCGCAGATGCGGCAGACCGTCGTCATCGTCTTCCTCCCTTGCGCGGAACCGCTCGATGCCACCGGCCATGGTAGTGGCCCGGCTCCGGAGCCGCGCCGGGCCGCCGATCTGACGATCCGTCAGCATTCCCGTCAGCGTTCCCGTCAGCATTCCGCGGTGCCCGCGGTCACTCCGGCAGGCCCTCGCGGACCCGACGGGAGACCGAGATCAGCTGGAGGTCGAGCAGCCCGGGCGGATCGGCGAGGCCGGGGCCGCCCGCCCGCACCCAGGCGGCTATGTCGTCGATCATCTCGTCCATCAGCACGAAGCCGAGCCAGACCGGACGCCCGCCCGCCGCCCGCCCCTCGCCGGACGGGCCGACCACCACCACGTTCGACTGGCTGCACACGTCCAGGCACTTGACCGCCCGGACCCGGCCCGCCGGGCCGACCGCCGCGCGCAGCCGCTCGTACTGCCCCGCGTGGTCCACCCCCGGGTGCTTCGCCTCGGTGCCGCAGCAGCAGCCCCGGCAGACGGTCACGGTCACCGGGGACCCGGAGCCCCGCTTGCCGTCGCGGTCGCGGTCACGGTCTCGGCGGCTCATCCGCGCTGGTCCCCCTCCTGGTCGGCGGCCCTGTTCGGCGGCACGCCCTGCACCGGAACTGTACCTGTCAGCCCCGGACCCCCAGCAGGGCGCCCGGGGGCGGTCCACGGCGGACGGGGTCGCGGCCGACCACGCCTCGGAATGAACCGAATTCCTCCCCCGCACGTATCGGAGTTCATTTCGAAACGCGGTGGAGCGGAATTCGAAATGTCACCCAGTGCCATCTGACGGAATTTCGGAAATTCCGCCGTAACCTATGGACGCCCACGAAACCTGGAAGTAACTTACCTGCGAGTAGCTGTGGCCCGGCTCGGCACGACCCCCACCCGTCGTTTCTCTCCCCCCAGGAGGAACCGTGCTCCGCCCTGCCCGGAATTCCCGGCGACTCCGCAATTCCAGCGCCCTCGCGACCGTCGCCGTCGGCGCCGCCCTCGCGCTCGCCTCCACCACCGCCCAGGCGGCCACCCCCACCCCGAAGCACTACGTGGCCCTCGGCGACTCCTACGCCGCCGGCGCCGGCGTGCCCGGCCAGTCGGCCGGCCTGTGCCTGCGCTCCGACCACAACTACGGCCACCTGGTCGCCGCCTCGCTCAAGGCGGGCGCGTACACCGACGTCACCTGCGCGGCCGCCAAGGTCAAGGCCATGACGCAGCCCCAGTACGACGCCTTCATCCGGGTCAACGACCCCCAACTGGACTCGGTGACCGCCGACACCGACCTGGTCACCCTCGGGATCGGCGGCAACGACCTCGCGACCAGCGACCTCGGCCTCGGCGAACTCGTCGCCACCTGCGTCGCCGGCGCGGTCGTCAACCCGCTCGGCACGCCCTGCAAGGACGTCTACCACCACGGCTACTGGGACTGGAACACCTGGTCCTGGCAGTACGGCAACGACGACCTCGCCCAGCGGATCACCACCACCATCGCCCCGCAGATCGCCACCACCCTGCGGCAGATCCACGCCAAGGCCCCCAAGGCCCGGGTGCTGCTGGTCGGTTACCCGTCCGTGCTGCCCGCCGACGGCTCGACCTGCGTGCTGCGCCAGCCGGTGACCCCGGGCGACGTCGAGTACATGTACGGCGTGCTCAACAAGCTGAACGCCGCCCTCAAGTCCACCGCGGCCGCCAACGGCGCGACCTACGTGGACACCGCGACGCCGACCCGCGGGCACGACGTCTGCTCGGACGACCGCTGGATCGAGGGCGCCCTGCCCGGCTCGCCCGCCGTGCCGTTCCACCCGAACGCGACCGGCGAGCAGGTGATGGCGGACGCGGTGCTCGCCGCGCTGAAGTAGCCGCCCCGCGCCGGGAGTTCCCGCCCGGGAAAGCCCCGAGGGGCCGGTGACCGGACCGGCGGTTGCCAGCGGTCACCAGCCCCTCGGTTCGTCCTCGGACGCCTTACTCCGACTCGGCGGTGGCGGTGGCGGAGGCCGCCGCCAGCCCCGCCGACCACTTCTCCTCGACCTTGCCGAACTTCCAGAACGCGATCGCCCCGGCCCAGGTCAGCACGAACAGGCCGACGATCGCGTAGCCGACGAAGTTGAGGTCCAGCCCGCCGATCCAGGCGATCGGCCCGCTGGTGATGTCCAGCTTCTCGCCGAGCAGGCCGATCAGCTCGACCAGGCCGATGACCAGCGCGACCAGCACCGACAGGCCGGTGACGGTCAGGTTGTAGTAGATCTTGCGGACCGGCTTGGAGAACGCCCACTCGTAGGCGAAGTTCATGAACGAGCCGTCGATGGTGTCCAGCAGGCTCATCCCGGCGGCGAACAGGATCGGCAGCGTCAGCAGCGCGTACCAGGGCAGCGAGAAGGCCGCCGCGCCGCCGGCCAGCACCAGCAGCGACACCTCGGTGGCGGTGTCGAAGCCCAGCCCGAACAGCAGGCCCACCGGGTACATGTGCCAGGGCTTGGTGACCGCCCGGGTGACCTTGCCGAGGATCCGGTTCATCAGCCCGCGCCGCTCCAACTGGCGCTCCAGCTCGGCCTCGTCGTACTCGCCGACGCGCATCCGGCGGAACACCTTGAGGATGCCGTTGAAGGCGCCCAGGTTGATCAGGCCGAGCAGCAGCAGGAACGTGCCGGAGACCGTGGTGCCGATCAGGCCGGTCGTCCTGTGCAGGGTCGAGTCGTCCGTCTGGACCTGGTCGGCGAGCGTGCGGATGCCGAAGGCCAGCAGCGCGCAGAGGCCGAAGACGATCGAGGAGTGCCCCAGCGAGAACCAGAAGCCGACCGACAGCGGCCGCTTGCCCTGGCCCATCAGCTTGCGGGTGGTGTTGTCGATCGCCGCGATGTGGTCCGCGTCGAAGGCGTGCCGCATCCCGAGGGTGTAGGCGGTCAGGCCCATGCCCGCGCCGAAGACCTGGCCGCCGACGTCGTAGTGCTCGGGCGCGACCAGCGCGAGCAGGGTGAACCAGCCGATGACGTGCAGCGCGAGGATGAAGCCGCCCATCCCGGCCAGCCGGATCCACTCCTCGCGGGTGAGCCGGTCGCGCCATCTGACAGGCGGGGCACCTGCCGGGGCACCGGCGGCATCGCTGGACATCCTGGGGTCCTCTCGGGTCGTACGGGCTCCGGTCGTACCGGCGGAAGCTGGGCCATCTTTCCCCCCTCGGGCGAGCAGTTGCAAGTCATGTGCAAATGCCGGACGACAGCGAACCGATCCACGGCGGCGCAGGTGGGGGCGTGCGGCACCAGGGCGCACTCCCCCGGCCCGTCACCACAGCGGGCCCGGCCCGTCACCATCGCGGGCTTTCATCAGGAAATCGGCCGGTTCCTCCCCTAGGGTCGGAATGCCGACGCCCGCGGCGCGATCCCCGAACGCGCCGCGGGCCGCTCGGCGCTCACCGGCCCGGTACCCGATGGGAGCGGCCATGCCGTCGTACCCCTTCCACACCACCCGCGAGGACCTCCGCATCCCGCTGCCCGACGGCACGGAACTCGCCGCCCGGCTCTGGCGCCCGGTCAGCGACGAGCCCGTCCCCGTCCTGCTGGAGTACTCGGCCGACCGCCTCAGCGACCGCACCGCCGCCGAGGACGCCCGCCGCCACCCCTGGTACGCGGGCCACGGCTACGCCGCCGTCCGGGTCGACACCCGCGGCCACGGCAACTCCGGCGGCCTGCCCGGCGAACCCGGCGACGAACAGGAGCTCGCCGACGGCGCCGCCGCCGTCGACTGGCTCGCCCGCCGCCCCTGGTCCAGCGGCCGGGTCGGCCTGCTCGGCGTCGGCGCGGCCGGCACCACCGCGCTGCGCCTCGCCGCCCGGGTGCCCGACACCGTCGGCGCGGCCGTCACCGCCTGCCCCGAAGGCGGCCACCGGCTCGGCGGCGCCGTCCTCGCCGCCGACCTCCACACCCGGCTCACCGCCCTGGTCGCCGACGCCGCCCTCCCCCCGGACCCGCGCCACCTCGGCGACGCCTGGCGGCCCGGCTGGCTCGCCCGGCTCGAATCGCTGGAACCCCCCGTCGACGCCTGGCTCGCCGCCGGGGACACCACCGTGCCGGTCTCCGTGCCGGTCCTCGCCGTGGCCGGCTGGGGCGACCCGTCCTGCTCCTTCGTGCTGCGCCTGCTCGCCGAATCCCCCACCGCGCGCGCCCTGCTCGGCCCCTGGCCGCACGGCCTGCCCGAGGCCGCCCTGCCCGAGACCCTGCGCTGGTGGGACCACTGGCTGCGCGGCGTCGACACCGGCGCCGTCAGGGAACCCGCCCTGCGCAGCTGGATCAGCACCCGCTGGACCGCCGAGGACGTCTGGCCCTCCCCCGACGTCCGGGAGATCCACTACGACCTCGACGGCCAGCTGCGCACCGCCGGCACCGCCTCCGAGGACCGGTACGTCCACGTCCGCTCCCCCCAGCACACCGGCCTCAACGCCGGCGCGTACGTCCCGCACGGCCGGCCCGCCGACCAGCCGCCGGACCAGCGCGAGGAGGACGGCCGCTCGGTCTGCTTCGACTCCCAGCCGCTGCCCGACCCCGTCGAACTGCTCGGCGCGCCGACCGCCCGGCTGCGGCTGCGCTCCGACGGCGGACCCGCCCAGGTGGTGGCCCGGCTGTGCGCGGTCGGCCCCGACGGCACCTCCGTGCTGCTCACCCGCGGCGTGCTGACCGCCACCGGGCCGGACGCCGAGGTCGAGCTCGCCGCCTGCGCGGCCACCGTCCCGGCCGGGCACCGGCTGCGGCTCGCGCTCTCCTCCGTCTACTGGCCCTGGGTGTGGCCGAGCGCCGACGACACCGGGTACGCCCTCGACCCGTCCCGCTCCACCCTCGGCCTGCCCGTCCGCCACCTCGCCGCGGACACGGGCGCCGCACCCGTCACCTTCGAGGCACCCTCGCTGCCCGACCCGCTCGACATCCACCTCACCGAACCGCTCACCGCCCGGCCCGAACACGTCACCGTGCACGACATCGGCCGCCACGAATGGCGCACCGAACTCTCCCCCGCCACCGACGGCACCCGCACCCACCCCGATGGCCTGGTCCGCGACGAGCACACCGTCACCGCCTACCGCATCCTCAGCGGCGCGCCGCTCAGCGCCCAGGCCCGCACCGACCGCACCGTACGGCTGGAGCGGCCGGACATCGGCTGGGACGTCACCGTGCAGACCCGCGCCCAACTGCGCTGCGACGCCGGGCACTTCCTGAGTGTGGTGCAGCTGCGGGCGCTGGAGGCGGGGTCGGTGGTGTTCACCCGGGAGTGGCAGCACCGGGTGCCTCGGGAGAGCCGCCTAAAGTAATCCTTATACAATTGCCACACTTGCCACTTCTGGCTTATAACTAACCCATGAAGACCCTCGGCCTCATCGGCGGCATGAGCTGGGAATCCACCGCCGAGTACTACCGCACCCTCAACGAACTCACCCGCGACCGCCTCGGCGGCCTCCACTCCGCCCGACTCGTCCTCTACTCCGTCGACTTCGCCGACATCGAACGCCTCCAGGCGGCCGGGCGGTGGGACGAGGCCGGCGCAGTCCTCGCCGACGCCGCCCGCGCCCTCGAGGCAGCGGGCGCCGAACTCCTGCTGATCTGCACCAACACCATGCACAAGGTCGCCGACCAGGTCGCGGCCGCGGTGTCCGTCCCCCTGCTCCACCTCGCCGACGCCACCGCCGCCGCCGTCCGGACGGCCGGCCTGCGGAGGGTCGGGCTGCTGGGGACGGCGTTCACCATGGAACAGGACTTCTACCGCGGCCGGTTGGCCGTCGGCGGCCTGGACGTCCTCACCCCCGGGGCCGACTCCCGCGCCCTGGTCCACCGGGTGATCTACGAGGAGCTGTGCCTCGGCATCGTCCGCGAGGAATCCCGCGCCGCCTACCGCCGGATCATCGCCGACCTGGCCGCGGCCGGCGCCGAGGGCATCATCCTCGGCTGCACCGAGATCGAACTCCTCGTCCACCCCGAAGACAGCCCCGTCCCCCTCTTCCCCACCGCCCGTCTGCACGCAGAGGCCGCCGTCACAGCCGCCCTCGCCGACGGGTGAACCGCCCGAGGAGGCGCGAACCCTCCCTACCGGAAGAGGAGGTGACCCCGCTCGACCCGCCCGGCTGGAGCCCGGCCGGCGCGATCACCGGCCTGCACCGTCCGGACCGACGGCTGCGGCGGCATGTGACCGACGGCACGTGCTGCGCCGCCACTCGCTGACCTGGCAGAAGCCCTGAGACCTCCGGCCCGCCCGGGCCGGTCAGCGCTGGGCGATCGCTGCGGCCAGCAGCATCGCGATGGGGAGGGGCGCCATGGCGATGAGGAGGAGGCCGAGCATCCAGGCTCCGGAGACGTACCACCGGGTCGGCTTGAGGCCCAGGAGTGCCTTGGCCCACGGTGAGATGTAGCCCGCGCCGTGGCGGCGCACCGCGTCGGCGATGAGGTGGGTGTGCTCGTCGGCGACGGTGAGGATCACCCACCCTCCGGAGCGGTCGGACAGGGAGACCAGGGTCGCCGAGCCGGCCCTCGACATCACCTCCCAGGCACGCACCGTCCTGAGTTCCGTCAGGTCGACTTCCCGCGCGCCCGACCAGGTGCGAGCCCGGACGATACCGCCGGCCACCCGCCAACCCTTCCGCCGGGCGGTGCCCGCGTCCATCAGGAGCGCGGGGCCGATCACGGCCACCAGTCCGGGCGCGATCAGCGCCTCCGAGCGGGCGAAGGCCGGCCCGACCACCAGCGGCGGCACGACGACCGCCAGCAGAAGCACGACCCAGCCGACCGCGAAGAACACGCGCCGTCTTCGGACGGCGTCGATCGAAGTACTCACCGCGCCAACGTAGACCCGCCAACACCTCCGGCGCCATGGCCCGTTGCCACCACCCGCCCGCCGCCCCCGGAGGAAAACGCGTTGGGCCGCCGCCGACCCGCCCGGTAGCGTGCGATGACGATCGAGGAGGTGCGGGATGGTGCGGCCGATGCTGCTGCTGGACGTGGACGGGCCGTTGAACCCCGATGCCGCGAAGCCGCACCGGCGGCCGGAGGGCTACCGGACCCACCGGCTGATGACCCCGCGCTGGGAGGCTGCCGAGCGGCGGCGGCTCGCGTGGTGGGGCACGCCCCACAAGGCGCCGAAGCCGCTGCGGGTGTGGCTCAACCCGGAGCACGGGCCGGCGCTGGCCGCGCTGCCCTTCGACCTGGTGTGGGCGACGACCTGGGAGGAGGAGGCCAACTCCTTCATCGGGCCCGTCCTGGGCTTGCCCGAACTGCCGTACATCGCCTGGTCCGACCCCCGGCCGGAGCCGGAGGGCGGGGTGTTCTGGAAGACTCCGGAGATCGTCGACTGGGCACGGGGCCGCCCCTTCGCCTGGGTCGACGACAACATCACGGACGCGGACCGCGCCTGGGTCCGGGTCCACCACGACGGCCCGGCGCTGCTCCACCGCGTGGACCCGAGGGTCGGCCTGACGGCGGACGACTTCGCGCAGCTCGCGGCCTGGGCGGGCTCGCCGGCCTGACGACGTCGGAAGAAGCGCGCAGGAAGTCGGCCGGGCCGAATTCCTGCGCATTTCGGGGAGCGGGACGCTGCGGGGTTCAGCTCCCGACGGCCGAGGCGTGCACCCCGTACGCCGTGGCCGCGCGCTCGGCGAAACGTTCCTCCTGCATGGCCGTCACCTTGCGCACCACCAGGACGGCGAGGACGGCGGCGACCACTTCGAGCACATCGGAGGCGATGACCCAGAGGAGGCCCTGCTGGTATTCGTCCGGGTAGTGCGCCCCATCGGTCGACTGGGTACCGATCCGGTTCGTGAGCTTGGCCAGCCAGAAGCTGATCCACCAGAAGTTGAGCAGCGTCTCCGAAAGCGGCGGCCGCACCCCGGACGCGTCCGGCCGGACGCCGGCCTGCCAGATGTCGCCGACGATCTGCCGGGGGAACCAGAACTGGACCACCGGGGTGAACCAGCCGCCGATCGCCCAGCCGCGCGCACGCTGGTGCCCGTGCGGGTACAGCACCTCGGCGTTGACCCGTGCCCGGTAGAACCAGGTGAGGAAGGCGGCCGCAGAGCCCGCCAGGGTCAGGAGGTACATCAGGTTCGCAGCCAGGTAGAGCCCGTACGCGGAGCTGAACGCGCTCTCATCGCCGAACTCGACGTCGACCGGGAGGTCACCGGCCGCCCCGTACAGGAGGAAGTCGGTGACGAGGCGGAACAGGACGACCGCGCCGCACACGACGAGCAGGACGGTGGCGGCGGTGGCGGTCGCTCTCGGCGACCGGTACACGGCGGGCGATGGCATGGGTGAAGGGCTCCAGGTCCGGACCAAAGGTGACGGTGCGCCACTGTAGGGCCCCGCCTCTTCGTGCACTAGCTGTTTTCGCGGCCAGTATGGCGACGGGCTCTGACAGACCGGGGGAATCCCGGGGGGCGGTGCGGATCGAGCAGGGCGTTGGGCGTCGGCGCTCTGTCGGGGAACGGACGGGCAGTCAGGATCAGCCTGCACCCAAGCCCCGGCCGCACGGTGAGCACCAGTCGGAAGAGCCGGCCGGCGATGGTGCGTCACGATAGGAAGTCGGCCGGGCCGACTTCCTGTGCGGGCGACCTCAGCTGACGATCAGACCGGCCGGTGGGCGATGGCGGCGAACATTGTCACCGAGAGGTGGAAGGCGCGCTGCTCGGCGGCGGTGGTGAGTTCGGCGTACAGGTCGTCGCGCTGCTCCTCGGTGAGCAGCCCGCGGGCGACGGCTGACGTGGTGAGGCCGCGGACCAGAGGCCAGCGGACGCTGCCGGGTTCGTGCAGCAGGACGTCGGCGCCGACGTGGTCGACGGTCAGGCCCGCTGCCGAGAGCCAGCCCGTCAGGCGGCG
>NZ_JBEOSP010000078.1:0-23780 GCF_040303105.1 Kitasatospora sp. NPDC096128
CTGGAGACGCCGCCATCAGGCCCGCTCCCAGGCCAGCCACTACCGACGCCGAGCCGCGGCATCAGCCTGATCGTGATCTACAGCTGGAGTACTAACCAGCAGGCGCAGGTCCTCGACGGTCAGCTCGCCGATCGGCTTACGCCGAAGCACGTGCACGGTCGCCGCAAGGCGGGTCACGTCGCCTGAAGGCGCCGGCCAACGATCACGCTCAAGCTCCTCAAGAGAGCGGTCACGGTTTACGAGTCGAGTCACCGAGGGATCGTCCCACGCAGATGGAACTCGTCGACGTGGATATCTGGGCGCGCGGTGTAGCGCATGTCCTGGACTACGGAGGTGAAGGTACGAAGCCCTGGCCTGTGTTCCAGGACGAGCGCCGGGTACAGCCGAAGGTGCACAGGTCCAAGACGAAGCTCGGCCATTGATCTCGGTGGTCCCGCACATCGAGCGCCCCACGATCGGCAAGACCGACCGCCCGTGAGATGGTTGATGTCATGGCAGATGGCGCGACTCCGGGCAACGAGGTTGTACTCGAGACGACTCGCCTGCTACTCAGACCTTGGCGGGCAGCCGAGGCTGTCGTCCAGCGTGAGCTGTGGACCGAACGAGATCCACGAGTGCCGCCGCACCGCCGAATCGACGCGGACGGACACCCCACGGTCGCGGAGCTCGAGGATTCGATCCGCACCAACCAACTATGGTCGACCGGGTTGCTGGCGGTCGAGCGGAAGGCCTCTCGTGACGTCATCGGCTACTGCGGGCTGGTCGACGGTGAGCGAGGATCGGCAGGGGAACCGGAACTGGCATTCGAGCTGCTACGCCGAGTTTGGCGTCAGGGATACGCGACCGAGGCCTCGTTGGCGGTTCTGGAATGGGCGAGATCATCTGGACGCGAACGTCTGTGGGCCACGGTCTGGGACTGGAACACCGCTTCTCGCCGTGTGCTGGCCAAGGTCGGGTTCACCGAGACCGAGCGGAAGGAAGTGGACGCGGCGTACGGAACCACCCTGTTCGCCACGAGACGGCTCTGACACACCCGATGTTTGGCCTTGCGGACCGCTCCGAGCAGTGCCAGCAGGCGTCAAGTGTCCCATTCCGTCGGCAGAAGCGGATGCGCCACGGAGTCGATGCCGGGGCGCTGGGGACGGAACAACACGGCTGCCGCGAGACCGTTCCCATCCCGGTGGTCGGATCGCGGCCGTTGAAGCGTCAGACGTGCCTCCACTCGTCTCATCGTCCATCTGCACGAGGCTGTGCACGTTCAGCTGTACCGAGCTGTGCCCTGACTCGCACGCCGACATTGTGGGTGCCGAATAATCATCCGGCCTGGTCATGCGGCATGTCGGTACTCGTGCAGTGTTCCGCCGAGCCAGTTTCGTCGACGGACGTCCAGGTGCCGGACCTGTGCTGGCACCTGGATCGGTTCGGGTAGCGGGCGCAGGGGCGCGGCCTGCATCAGCGCTCGGTGTGGCCGGTGCTCGTTGTAGTGGGTCTCGAATTCGCGGAGTGCGTGGAGGAGGTGGCGCTGGTTCCAGATCAAGGTGCGGTCCAGGAGCTCCTGGCGGCAGGTTTTTATCCAGCGCTCGATGAGGGAGTTCATCCGCGGCATCCGGATGCCGGTGGTGACAACGGTCAGGCCGGCGTCGGCCATCAGGGCGTCGAAGGCGGCGGTGAACTTGGAGTCGCGGTCGCGGATCAGGAACCCGGCCCGGCTGCCGGCGTCCTCGAGGTCCATGAGGAGGTTGCATCCGAGCTGCACGATCCAGTCCGCGGTCGGTGTGCGGTGGCGCCCAGGATCCGGACCCTGCGGGTGGCGTGCTCGATGACGGCGAAGACGTACAGGCGCGCCCCGGTCAGGGTGCGGGTCTCGAGGAGGTCGCAGGCGAGCAGGGCCTCGGCCTGGCTGCGCAGGAAGTCGGCCCAGGTCGTGCTCTGCCGCTCGGGCGCGGGCGGGATACCGTGCTCGCGGAGGATCTCCCAGACGGTGGAGGCGGCGACCTTGATACCGAGCGCATCGAGTTCGCCGTGGATCCGACGGTAGCCCCACGAGCTGTTCTCCCTGGCCAGGCGCAGCACCAGGGCGCGGACCGAGCGGACGGTGCGCGGGCGCCCCGGTCGCTTCGGCACGCAGGTAGCGGCGTGGCGCCGCTTGAGCAGGTCGCGGTGCCAGCGCAGGACCGTGTCCGGGCGGACCAGCACCACAAGGCGCCGCAGTCTGTCGGTGGGGAGGTGGTGGAGCAGGCCGGCCAGGACAGCACGGTCGGTGTCGGTGAAGAGGGGTCTGCCGACCTGACGCTGCAGGACCAGCATCTGGTGCCGGAGCGCGAGGACCTCGAGGTTCTTCTCCCGACTGCTCATCGGCAGGAGCCGCAGCAGAGCGAAGGTGTTGGTCGCGGCGAGGTAGGCCAGGCGCAGCAGCACAACAGATCATCATGCCGTCGGTACTGACCTCTGGGGAAGACAACCAGGAGGCCTGCAGACATGACCCGCGATCAGGAGGACAAGGCTGTGACCAGGCCGGATGATTTATCGGCACCCGCAGTCCCGGCGGCGACGCCTGGGGCGGATCTAGAAGGGCGGTTCCATGACCGGGGCCAGGGCTTCGCGGGCAGCCCAGCGGATGTGGGCCGTGGCCACGCGCAGGTGTTGCTGGCAGAGCTCCCAGTCCTCCTTGCTCCCGGTCGCAACCTCGTAGGCGGACAGGAGTGCGGTGTGGGCGTGGCGTGCCAGGATGCCGGTCGGGTGCGTGGGGGCGGTGCCGGGTGCCGGGGCTGCGGGGCGAGGGGTCTGCCGTACGGTGTCGGCCAGGTTCTCGAGGTCGCTCTCCCAGTGCTCGGTCACGTCCCGGACGGCGGACAGGAGGCGGTGCTCGGGTACGGGGCTGGCGGCCGCGTGGTGCAGTGCGGCGAGGACGGCGTCCGTCATCGGCCGGTACCAGTAGTCGGGGCCCCAGCACACGGCGCCGATGCGCCGGTCGACATCGGCGAGGTCGCGTTCCAGGCGGTAGCGCTCCAGAAGCGTGAGCTGGTCGCGCTCGAGCAGGGCGAATGCCTCGCTCTGTACGGCCCGCAGGTAGTGGTGGTGGCAGAGGTCGTCGCTGGGAGGGATGGCCGCGACCACCCGCGGCACGTGGGCGTGCAGTCCGGCTGCGCGCAGCGCGATGGCCAGGCGCCGCAGCGCGTTGTCCTCGGCGCGCAGCAGGTCCGTGAACTTCCTCGGCAGGCGGGCCTGTTTCTGCGCGGCGCGGGCGCGTTTGGCCGCGGTGGACGCCGGTGGGGCACGCTGCGTCCTTTCACGCTGATCCCGCGCACCGCTCACCAGGAACGGTGCGCGGGATGGGTGTGCGGGCCCCTGAACAGGCCTTGGCCCACGTGCTGCGCAACGTGGGGCGGTGGGCGTGCGCACTCTGCCCGCGCTGACTATAGCGCGGCGGTGGGCGTGCCGAGTGCGCGACGATCTGGCCTGCCCATCAGGACAACAGCGTTGATTGGAACCTGGTTTGACGGAGCATCTCATCAAGGTGGCGGGTGCCTCCGGCACCGCCGTCCGGAAGTACGCAGCGTGAGCCGGCGGGGGAGGGCCCGCGCGTGTGCCTGCGCAGGTGGTGCCCCTGCCGCGCCCGGCGCACGGCTGCGACGGCGGTGCGCCGAGGCGCCGGCCTGGATGGCGGCGCGGGCCGGGAGGTGCCCCTCCTGTTCGATGGGCGGACATCTGCCCGGCGGGGAAGTTCACCGCTTCGGGTGGCCCGGGGGCTCGTCGTGGCGTGTGCCTCGGGCCGGGGCGGCGGCCAGGCGTGGGAGCCGGCCAGCCGGGCGGGCGCGGCACGGGAGCCCGCAGGGCTCCGGTGTTCCCGGAGGGCCCCGCGGGGCCGGGGCAACTGTAGCGGGGGGCTCGGACAATGGCTCTTCCGGGCTCTGATCGGGAGGTTCCCGGCGTCGCGGCCGCGCGCGTCGTCTGCTGCTACGTTTCCGGTCACGGGGGCGGACGCAGGCCCGCGAGCGTCCGGCGACAGCGTTGCCGACCACCCCTCACATCATGCGCGGCATCGACCGGCCGGTCCGCGAGCGCCGCACAGCAGACATCCCCGAACCGCGTGAGACAGGCCGCGCACAGCGCCGCGGCCGGAAAGGCCGCCGACCGATGACATGGGACTTCACCACGCCAGGAGAGGGCACGGATGCCACCCAGCCGTCGCAGAAACCTCCGGCTGCCTGGAGCGGACGGGCCACCGTCCAGTCCGTACGCCAGACACTCAGCGCGTGCACCCCGGACGGCTCCCGCCGCTACGAACTCACCTACGAGTGCGAGGCCGGGGCCCAGGACCGGGTGAGCATCACCGGATGTGACCGCAATGGGGAGCTCGTCACCGAACTGCGGGGCGAGGCCCTCCTCGCGGACGCCCCGGTGATCGCCCAGCTCCTCCTGCACGCGGCAGACACGGCTGCCGGCCACCGCCAGCCGGCCGCCCCAGGACGGGGCGCGCCCGTGCCGTTCCCGCGCGCGCCCCGCGCGGGGGAGCTGTGGGACCGGGAGGAGACGGAGCGCCTGGCAAACGCCTATCGCGAAGGGGCCGATCCGGCGCAGATCGCCCATCGGCTGGGGCGCTCCGAGAAGTCGGTCCGCTGGAAGCTCTACGGCCTGCGCCTGGTCCCGTGCCCCGAGGACCTGGTTCCCGCCCCTGGCACGACGGCATCCGTCGGGCCCGAGTCCGAGAAGGCCTACACGGTCGAGGAGGTGCGGCGCCAGTACCCCAGCGCCTACAAGCGCTGGACATCGGAGGAGGACGACGCCTTGAAGGCCCGCTGCGCCGAAGGCGCGTCACTCGCGGAGCTCGCCGAGGAGTTCGGCCGTAACGAGGGCGCCATCGCCTCACGCCTGCTCAAGCTGGGAGCAGAGGGCCCCGCCGCCGAGGAGGCCCAAGAGTACGGCGGACAGTAGCGAGCGCGCGATCGCCGACGCACGTGCCGCCGGCGCTCGGATGCCCAGCCGACCCGCTCCGCCGCGCCCCGCATCCGGGGGTCTCCCGGTTCCCGTCCGCGTGGTGTGCGGGGGAGCGGCCGCGCCCTGCGGTGGGACGCCCGGGCCGCTGCAGGAGGGGGTCGGTCAGTCTGCTGCCAGGGCGAGGTGGTCCGGGAGGGCCTGTTGGGGGATCTGCCAGGTGCTGTCGGTCCGGGTGGTAGGCAGCGCGCCGGTGCGGATCAGCCGGTGAGCGGCCGCGCCCAGTTCTCGGGGGATCCTGGGGTCATGCACGCACCGTTCGCAGGCGGCCAGGCTGCCGGCGAACCGTCTGACCGGCCCCGACCCACGGGGCGGGTGTGCTCGGTGAGGATCGCCTGGGCCGTGCGCGCTGGGCGGACCCGGCTCCCATGTTCCCGGCAAAGGGCACCTACGGCTCCAGGCGGGGGTCGTCGATGTCCACGGTGACGATCCCCGGCGGATACGGCTCCGGGCGGGCCGTCAGGATCAGGTGCTGCTGCGGGCGCACCGGAGTGGGCAGACACGCGGCGATCGCATGCGCCACGTCCTGGCCCCCATGCCCGTCGCGGACCATCGCCACCACCACGGCGGTACCCGCGTCCAGCGGCTCGAACTCCAGACAGAGCAGTGCCAGGACCGCGTGCGCGCCACCCTCGTCCTTGACCTCGGCCTCGACGGACACGGCACCGGCACCGGCAGATGCTGGAACGGACTGTGGAGAGCGGCATCCACGATCCGGTGCAGACACGGGCGACCGGCTGCCAGTGCCGAGAGGGCGCTGGAATCCAGAATGATCACGCGCTGCGCTTCGGGGCGACCTTGGCGCGCGTCCTGCGTGGCGATGCCGTAGACCTGCTGCAGCAGATCCGGGCCCTCCGGCCTCCCCACAGGCGGCGCCATGGCCGCCGCCCGCGGGGTCGGCATCCCCTCTTCCCGACCCGCTGCGCCTTCAAGTGAGGCCAGTACCTGGGGGGAGTGCCCGCCTCGCGGTGGCGCGCCTCGTGCCGGTCCGCATGGCGACCTGGATGCGCGGCCCCTGCCACGAGTGGCTAATCCAAGGATAAGACAAGCACGGATAACGGCGAGCGCGGCAGCACATGGAATCCCATAAGGCATAGGACAGTTCATCGACCCGAGGTGCTCCTCGCCGACGCTATTCCAGGGTTAAAAATGAGCTAGTGTAGGGAGCGAGGAGGTGGGATTCCGATGCCCACGCAGGACGAGCTTTTCGCGGCGGTGGACGCCCTGTTGAACGACCCGGGACCACGGTTGCCGCAGCCGGCCGAGCGGGCGCGGTTGCGCGAGGCCGCCGGGGTCACGCAGGCGCGCCTGGCCCAGGTGCTGAAGTCGACGGTGCAGTCGGTGAAGAACTGGGAGGCCGGCCGCTCCGAGCCGCGCCCGCCGCGCCTGGAGGCGTACGCGCGCCTGCTGGAGGGCTGGGCCCAGCAGCACCCGGCCCTGGCCCCAGCCGCAGCTACGATCGAGGAAGTGCCAGCGGCCTTCGCCCCGACCCTCGTCCCAGTACCGGTGGAGACGGGTTCGGAGCCCACCACAGACGCAGCGGAGGAGACCGCCGAGGTCGCCCCGCAGACGCACCTCTCCCCGGCAGTCCGGACTGCCGCGGAGCGTCCGGGCGGGCAGCCACTGCGCCGTGCGGCGCGCCCGGCGCCGCACGGCCACGGCCAATACCCCAATGGCCCGCTGGCAGTGCTGGACGGCGACGGCACCGCGTACGGAGTCGGCGGTCTGCTGCTGGAGTGCCCGGCCACCACGCTCGCGCAGCTGGTCACCTGGGCGCTGGCCGAGGCCGGCCTGGGCACCACGCGGCTGCACCGCAACGGCAAGGACGGCGACCCGCTGATTGTCCTCACCGCGGCCGCCGCCGAGAAGTTCGGGCTGCCCGCCACGCTGGACGACGACCCGGACACCCGCCGCTCGCAGCGCCTGCCCGAGGACCACAAGGTGGTCAAGGCGCTGGCCCGCTCGAAGTGGCAGCTCACCCGCCGCGGCTTCGGCCCCTGGGCGCGCATCTACAAGCCCGTCAAGGACGGCCGCCGCCAGTGCGTGCAGCTCGCGATCCTGCCCTGGCGGGCCCTGGACACCCGCGCCTGGGGCGACGCCGCCGACCTGCCCGCCCCGGACCTGGCCCGCGTCCTCGGGATCTACGCCCAGCGCGTCATCACCCCCCGCGGCTCCACCGCCACCTGCGGCCTGGAACTGATGACCGCGCTGCGCCCGCCGACCCGCGCGGTGCGCGACGAGGCCACCGGCGGCTGGGTGTCCGGGCCCAACCCGGGAGCGCTGACCGACGTCTACGAGGCAGCGCCGCCGGAGGTCCTCACCGAGCACCCGGCCGCGCAGGGCTGGACCGGCGGCTTCCTGAACGAGGAGTCGTACCAGTGGATCCGTCCGGTCGAGACGCTCTCCGAGGCGGAGATGATCGAGCCGTTCGCCGTGGGCATCGACATCAACACCGCCTACCTGGCCGCCGCCGCCCGCCTGTCGGTGGGCCTGTCCGGCCCGGTCCGCGTCCAGCGCCCGGTCTTCGACAAGAAGAAGCCGGGCTCCTGGTTCGTCGACCTGTCCCACATCCCGACCGACCCGCGCCTGCCCTCGCCGTTCACCCCGACCGGCCAGCCCCCGACGGGACCCGCCTGGTACACCACACCGACCGTCGCCTACGCCCTCGAGCTCGGCTACGACGTCGCCCCGATCGAGGCCTACCTGCGCGAGACCACCGGCGCCTACCTCGACCCGTGGCACGACCGGCTCCGCGAGGCGTATGTCACCACGATGGCCGAGGCCGGCATCCCGGCCGACAAGGACACCGACGAGCGGGCCTTCCTCGCCGCGATGACCGCCCACCGCCTCCTCAAGAATCCGGGCGCGGGCGAGGATCTGGACGCGCTGCGCACCGCGCTCGGCGCCGAGGGCCTGGGGCACCTGGCGCAGCTGGGCGATGATCAGCTCGCCTCGGCGGCGTGGCGCCACCACCAGATCGCCATGGTCCTGTCGGCGGTGAAGTCGACGGTGAAGTTCGGGCTCGGCAAGCTGCGCGAGCGCCCGCAGGGCGTCACCTACAAGAAGGGCGAGCCCTGGTCGGCGTTGGAGCGGGAGACCTGGCGCCCGGACATCCGGGCCGCGGTCATCGCCAAGGCCCGGGTGAACATGCACCGCAAGATGGCCAACGTCGCGAAGGCGAACGGCCGCTACCCCCTCGGCGTGAACAACGACTGCGTCGTCTACGCCAGCCCCGGCCCGTCCCCGCTGGACTTCCTGCCGCTCACCGGCTCCGGCAAGGGCGTGCTGCCCGGCACCTTCCGGCTCGGTGCCACCCCGGGCCTGTCGAAGATCGAGGGCGTCCAGACCATGCTGACCGTCGTGGACTGGCTCGAGCGCGACCAGCCGGTCAACCCGGCCCGCCACATCAAGGGCTACGACTCCAACGACGTCGACGGGAAGTAGGAGAGGCCGTGGAGGAGATCACCGACGCGATCGACCGGGCCGCGCCCGAGCACTTCACCCAGGCCCCGCCGAAGTCCGCCCAGGCCCAGATGCGGGCCCTGGTCAAGTCCGCCAAGGGTGACAAGGCCGCCGTCGCCGAGCGCCTGGGCGTCACCCGCCGCACCGTCGAGCGCTACCTCGCCGGCCAGCGCAAGACCCCCAGGGCCGCCCTGCGCGGGGCCCTCAAGCGGGAGGTCCAGCGGATCTGGCAGCCCGGCATCCGCCGCCAGGCCCGCAAGAAGGCCGCCGCCAGCACGGGGATCACGGTGGAGGTGTGGGCGTACTTCGGGTACACCGCCCCGGTCGGCACCACCGACGAGCCCCGGCTGCGACACCTGACCGTCCACCTCCCCCCGGAGTGGGCCGACCGCCTGTTCGCCGCCCAGGACGAGGGCGCCAGCGACCAAAGGATGCGTGAGATCATGGCCGAGGCATTCCAGGAGGTGTATTTCCAGAACGGCGGATCACGCGCCGCGAACCTCCTCGAAGTGGAATTCACCGGAATCCAAGCGATTGACGTTTCCTACTGAACCTCGGATGGAAAAAGTCACCACGAACCACACCATCACCGGCACCGACCTCAACAGCATGCACCTCGCCTCCGCCCGCCGGCGGCCCGACGAGCGCCAGGCCGCGGACCTCGAGCACATCCGGACCTACTACGCGATGGAGAGCCGCCTCGGCATCCGCATCGAGCTCGGCAGCCGGGTCCGCCACGACAGCCACGAGGGCGTCATCGTGGACACCGCCGGGCAGCGGCTGAAGGTGCTGTTCGTCGGCGACGAGGCACCGCGCGTCCGCCACGCCACCTCGCAGAAGACCTACGAGACGGCCACCGGGTGGATCACCGCCACGCCCGTCCCGGACCCGTGGGCCACCCCCAAGGGCGCCTGAGCGGGGCTGCGGTGAACCCCCGCAAGCGCCTCGAAGCCATGGTCCGCACCGACCAGGACAGCACCACCATCTGGTCCGCGAACGAGCTGCGCGAGGCCCTGGACGCCTACCGGGACGAGATCCTGACCCAGGCCGGCCCGCCGACACAGCCGCAGGACACCGGTCGGCAGACGGAGACGGCGGTCATCTGTTTCATCACGGCGACGGCCTGGTCGAACAAGCTGGTGTTCATGCCCTGCCCAACCAAGCCCCGGCGGGCCGGGTCACCGTCCCTCCCCCGTACGGACCACCCGGCGACCGGACCGGTCAGCGGGCGCCCAAGGAGCAGGCAGAACGTGGCCGCTACCGGCTTCGACGCGCCCTCTCGGGAGCTGGCCACCAACACCCGTTCGGGCCGACGAGCTCTGCTGTGCCACCATGGCGAGTCACCAACTCCCCTGCGTCGAACGGCAATGCCCGCATGATGTCTCACCCGATCGCCGCGCTCTTCGCCCTGGCGAGTCCCATACCCACGGCGTCACCCACTGCCGACACCGGCGAACCCTCGCCCACTGGCGCCGGCGACGCGGTGAAGTGGACGGACGCCACGCTCGCCGAGTGGACGGTCGTCCTGGCTCTGGCGACCATCGCGCTGGTCATCACCACCATCTGGATCACCAGCACCGACCGAAGGCGGGACAACCGGCAGCGCCAGGCGGACCGCGAAGAAGCCGCCAGGCGCCTTGCTGAGGAACGTGCCGAGATCGACCGGCGCGTGGCCGAGGAGCGGAAGGCGGCCGAAGACCGCGCGACCCGCCAGCGGCAGGTCGCAGCCGCGACCTCGCTGCTTCAGCGAATCGCGGACGTCGATCCGTTCATCCTGCTGGTCCCGACCCTGCACAAGCAGACCCAGGGAACACCTGGCGCAGCCGCCTACGAGGAAGCCCGCGACGCCGTGGGGAACCTGAAGAAGGGCGCCCTCGCCGAGGCTCTGGCCCTGCACAGTCCCACCGGCACACGGCTCTACCAGGCCCTCGTGCAGCTCTACCTCGCCGCCGTCGAAGGACGTTGGAGTCGCGTCACACCGAACGTGACCCAAACGTTGACGGACCGGGCCGCGCAAGACGTGCGGCACTACACACGCCACGTCCGCCTCTGTCTGCACCTGCTGATCGAGGAAGGCACCATCCCGACCGACGCCCTCGGGCCCAACCCCGAAGAGCCGAACATCCCCGACCTCGCCCGCTCTGTCGACGACGATCGCGATCCGTGGCTGCCTGTCGGTTGGACGCCTCCTGGCTGGGACCTGGACAGCGAACTCGATCAAATGGACCCGAACCGTCGCCTCGACCGTTACCGCTGAACGGCCGCCTCCACAGGGAACTAAGCGCGCAGGCGAAGCCCTCCACAAGCGTGGAGGGCTTCGCTACCGTTCCTTCAGCGCCCCAGCCCATCCCCGGGGCCTTGGAGGCCTGGATGACCGACCCGGTGATACCGACAACCACTACCGCGCTCACGGCCGCTCACATCGACCGCTGGGCGGCACCGTTCAGCGATCTCCTGGACGTCCTCAGCCGACGGGTGGCCGACCGCATCAAACCGGCCTGGAAGTCACCCGCATCCCACGAGATAGCCCAGACCGCCACGCTGCTGCGCAGCGACGGCACCTCCTGGGGAGTGAACCCCGCAAGCACCACCCTCGCTGTGACAGAGCTGTTGCTGCGCGCCGCGCTCGAACACGCCGACGCCGTCCGGACTCTCCTGGTGCTGCGCCCGCGATCCGTGATGTCCATCGAGACTTTGGTACGCAACGCGCTGGAAGCTGGCTCACAGGCCTGGTGGCTCCTTGAGCCCGATATCGGGGGCCGGGAGCGCGTCGTTCGCCGGCTGCTTCTGCAGCGGGACACCGCCGCCGCCCTGGAGGAGTCCGCAGACCGGATGGGGTACACCGTCAGCTCGGACTACGGGAAGACCGTGGCGGACGCGGAGAAGGACCGAGCCGAGCTCACGGTCACGGACGACTTCAGCCCGAAGGGCAACTGGGTAGGCGCTGAGGGCCAGAGGCCGCTCGGTTACACCGCTCGGGTCGCGCGGTTCATGGAGCAGACCGGCCAGACTCCGCCGAAGGGGCCCTACGCGTTCGTCTCCGGCACCGCGCACGCGGAGCTCTGGCGCATCTTCTACTCCTACACCTGGGAGAAGAACCCCACAGGGGCCACTGTTCTGATGCCCCACGCCGCCGCCGAGTTCGTGCGGTTCGCCGTCTCTGCGTGCGTGGACGCGGTGACCCAGCCCGCCATCCGGGCATTCCAGTGGCTCGATCACGGGGCAGCGCTTGCGGAGATCAGCCGGCTGCGAGACCCGATCCGGGCGGCGATGAAGCCGTAGGACCGCGCACCTCCGTCCCGCTGCTGCTGCGCCGGGCCGTTGCCCGGCCACCACCAGCTCGCCGGGCCCCGGGCCGCCCCCGCCCCCGGCCGTGCCCCCGCCTGGCCTGCCGTCGCTGCTCGGCGAAGTTCACGGACGAGTGGTGGGAGGAGAAGGAACAGGGCTGGGGCGACGACGGGCCGGGCGCCGGCTGCCGCCAGGCCGACGCCGACCAGGCGGAGCGGGAGGCGGCCGAGCGCGAGCGGGCCTCCGCCGAGGCGAAGCGCACCAGCTCCTGGTGGCGCCGGTCCCGACCCGGCTCTGTCTCCGGTGCAGGCCGCTGACCTGCGCCGGAGAGTTTCGGCACCCCCGCTGACCTGCACCGGGGGGCTGGCGGTCACCGCCAAGCGCAAGAAGCCCGCAGGTCGGCACCCGCCGCGGCTGCGCCGCCCAGTACCGCCCGCCCGCCGCCGTCCCGCCACACCGGCCCCGCCCTCCACCAGGCCACCCGACCCGACACCACCGATAGCCCGTTGCTGCTCCCGGCGATGACCGGAGCCTCCTGCCAATGGCGCTGACACCCCGATCCAGAGGTGCGCGGGAGCGCGCCCCACGACCGGGCCGGCCCCTTCGCGGAATTCGTGGCCCCCGACCACCGGACGCTGCCGTGGCTGGACGGAGCCGGCCGGGTAGCCCTGAAACTCCATTGCTCTCGATTCGGCGGGGCCGCAGCATGGAACCGTGACGTTGCGCCCTGCCCCTGGTGAGAGCTTCCCGACCCTCGTAGAGAAGTCGAGGACCGCGATCGAGAACGAAGCCGAATCGCTGCCGACCCGCGTTAAGCAGGTCACGACCGACCGCCAACCGAGCTGTCCCCACGACACGGACAACGCGGCCTGGAAGAAAGCCCACCACAAGAACCGAGCGGCCCGCCGTCAGCTCATGCAGCTGGGCCAGCACCAGGCCCGGCTCGTCTACACCAGCGCCTACGACCACCTGGTCACGACCGGCCGGGTCCTGGGCAGCGACGGACGCGTGTCGCTGTATGCCCACACCTCGCTCGCCCGCAGCGTCTGCGAGGCGGCGGTCCGCCACAACTGGCTGCTCGACACCTCCGTCGACCATGAGACCCGGCTGCTGCGCAGCGCTGTTGCTCTGTACAGCAGCGAGCTGAACCGGCTCAAGGGCGTGAAGGAGATCCCGGAGGGTGCCGACCATGTGGCCGGGAAACAGCGCGAGCAGCTGATCAGCGCGTGCGAGGCGGACGTCATCAAGCTCGAAGGCATCCTCGCCTCCGCCGGAATCAACAGCGTCCTCGACCGGAGGAGGAGGAAGATCACCACTCACCTGGAGCTGTCTTCCGGCCCCAGGGTCCCGATGCAGTTCGAGACCGGGCCGATGATGATCAAGCTGCTGCCGGAGTCGCCCTCGTGGTACACCATCAGCTAGGCTGTAGCCCACAGTGCGACGTGGATGCTCCGGCAGGCCGTGCCCGTAGCTGGACCCGAGCTGGTACTTCAGCTCGAGGAGATGCAGGTTGCGGCCTCGGCCCAGTCGGCGATCTCGGCCTCCGGACTGATTGTCGAGAGCTACGCCCGCTACTACGGTCACGATCCCGAATCGCTGGTACGCGAAAGCCGTTCGCGCCGGGCAATGATCGACGGCTGGATGAAGAACTGGGTCGGCCTCCAGACTCAGAAGCACGCCCACCACGGCGTGTAGGACAGGGGGGCGATGCCGGGCGAGGAGCCGATAGCAGCTGCATTGCCGACGGTTCGCGCAGCGCCGCACGCGCGGTCGCCGAAGGCAACCCCGCGAACCTTGGCGGATACCTTGGCGAACAGCCCCCTTGGCCGCAACGATCACGTAACGGCCGCCACCAACGTTGGTGCCGCGGACGGCCGCCAACCTTGGTGGACTGCTTGATGGCCCACCCCCCCGGAAACCTTGGTGGCCTCGGACTCCTTGATCGCCAGCCCGCCAAGCGAACGGAACGCTTGTTGGCAGGAGTACCGTGGAAGCCCGTTACGGGGTCGACCAGCCAGGGGACAGGAGGCGACGAATGCTCCACTCGAGGGCCCGGCTAGATGCTGCTTGCGTGGTGCACGCTTGTATCGCCTTGGCGACCCGGCCAAAGGATGTTCACTGGGCGTACGACCACGCCTTCTCGAAGTTCTGGGAAGTTCAGGCCGCGGATCGCGATTCTGCCGGTGACGCGGATGGCGACATCCGCGACGCAGACGATGTCACTCACCTCAACCTAGAGGACCAGGACTCCGGCCAGTCGGCGATCCCCTCCGACCCTCCCGGCTTGGTCCCTTACTTCAGGCACTACTTCCGGCACACAGACTACGAGCGAGACCGCTCGCAGGTCGCGTGCCGGTGAGCTGATCCGGCTCAGGCACGCCCTGCCCTTCGCTCGGAGGGCCCCGTGTCTGACCTCTTTCTTCGCGCTCTCGAAGCCGCTGGCTCCTGGGGCGCCGTCTTTGCCGCGGTTGTGATGGGCGTCTTTCTCGTCTTCATCGGCACGGCAATGGCGATCGCTCTCTTCCATCGGGACCCGATCCGCGCCGAGCGCGCTCGGGAGATCTTCAAGGACCTCCTTGGTTTGTTCCGCAGGGGAAATCGATAGTGGCTCCGCATCCCTTAATGGCCAGGGCGAACACCTTGATGCCGCCCCCGCCCCGGACCACCAAGCTGCGCCCTACAGCTCCCAGGCCCCGCACAGGGGCCGCATGTGGTCGCTGAGGGTGTGCAGACCGCCGCGCTGGTGCCGTGCTGTTCCAGATCGGCCAGGCGGGCCGCGCCGGCCTTCACGGTCATCAGCATCCGGGCGACCAGCGGGTGGGCGTCGGCGATGGCCTGGAGGTCGCGGATGCGCTGCCGGGCGGCGCGCTCGCCGGTGTCGGCCAGGGTGCGC
This sequence comes from Kitasatospora sp. NPDC096128, assembly GCF_040303105.1. Taxonomy (NCBI): domain Bacteria; kingdom Bacillati; phylum Actinomycetota; class Actinomycetes; order Kitasatosporales; family Streptomycetaceae; genus Kitasatospora; species Kitasatospora sp. NPDC096128. The sequence continues at coordinate 14,639 of NZ_JBEOSP010000078.1, forward strand.
CCGGCCCGCAGCCTCGCCTCGGTCTTGTCCTCCGGCAGCGGCGGCGAGGCCACGTGTTGCAGCTTCCGGGAAGCGGGCGGCGATCCGTGCGCCCCGTTCGGTCAGGAACCAGGCCCGCAGCCGTCCGGCCTGCGGGAGAGTGACGTCCTCGACCAGGCCCTCGTCCTTCAGCCGGCGCAGCCGTCGGCGCATCAGCTCCGGTCGGCTGCCGGGGGTGCGCAGGATGCGCAGTTGCTCGGCCGTGGCCATCCGGAACTGGCACAGCGCGGCGACCACGGCGTGGTCGATCTCGGGCGGCGTCGCCATCACGGGCTCCTCAACGTCGGTGCCCACCGCCCCAGTGGCGGGGAGCACCCGTAGGTAAGCCCGCGGTTCTCACCGGATTTCTCACCAAGATCGGCCCATCCGGACACGATCCGACAACGGGTGTTCTAACCGGTGCGACAACCGGTGGTGAGAACCGGTGCACCAACCGGTGGCCGCCACCTCCCGTCCGACCGCCCTGTTTCCGACTAAAAGCGCAGGTCAGGAGGCACGGTGACAAGGTATCAAGGCGACCCTCACCACCCCGACAACCCTCTCCTTCCCCTTCCTGTCCTTGGCTTTGTGGGCGGTGGCTGGTTGGGTGGGGCGGTGGCGGTGAGGGTCGCTGCGCCTGCGGCGGGCCTTTCTTCTCTCGCGTCCGGCTGGTGCCGGCCGCTCGCGGTGGGGCGGGGCCGGGGCGCGCGGGCGGCCCCAGAAAGCCGCCAGGCCGCCCCCGCCGGACCCGGCCGCCGTGTTCCTCGGACACGGCGGGCACAGGCGGGCAGGGACGGCCTGGAGCGCTTCTCGGCGGGCCCCGCGTCCGCCGGTCTCAGCGCCAGTCGAGCCCGAGCGCGGCGAGCCGGTCGAGCTGCTCGCCGATGAGCTTGGCCCGGCGGCTCCTCGTGTTGGGGATCCACACTCCGAGCTTCACCCCCACCGTCCCGCCGTCGCCGTTGGGGATCTCCTCGATGTGGCCGCGGGGCACGGTCACCGAGCCGGTCCGCTCCCGGTACTGCGCGAGCGCGATCAGGCCCCGGCAGCGGCCTGATCGGAGTTTTGACACCCTTCAGGCGGCCAGGTGGTGCGTTCAGCTGTGCGCGGGCTTCCCGTCGGCGGCGATCGCCGCCAGCCCGTTGTCGGTTGGGCCGTAGATCCGCCCGCCGTTGGCCCAGAACGGGACGGGTGTTGACGTGCCGCCGCCGGCATGGAAGTCGAACGTCCAGCGGGGGGAGCCGGTGACCGGGTCGAGGGCCCAAACCTTGCCGTGGATCCAGATGTAGAGGGTGTCGTCCGAGAAGTGTGCCGCCATGTCCTGGAGCACCCCGATGGGAAGGGAGCCCGACCAGCGGACGGCACCGGTCTTCGCGTCGAGGGCCTGGACGACCGTGCGGCCCTTCGCGTAGTGGGTTCCGGCCGCGTAGACGGTGGCGCCGTCGGTGCTCGCCACCGCCGTCTGGAAGGCCCACTCGCCCGGGGACTGCCAGGCCACCTTCCCGTCCGCCGGGTCCACCGCGTAGAGCCGGTCGGCGAGGTAGAGGAACCGGCCCGCGGCGGAGCTGTGCGGACCGTCGCAGAAGAAGGACAGGTTGGTGATGGTGGCGCCGGTGCCGGGGGCCAGTTGCTGCCACAGACTCTTTCCGCCGTCGCCGGCGTCGAGCGACTCCAGCTGGCCGGCCTTCTTGAGGGTCTGCAGGTTGTAGGAGGCGCTCTCGAACAGCAGGCGGGAACCGGAGGAGGGGAGGTAGAGGCGGCCTTGGCTGCCCACCTCGTCACGCTGGTGGAGGTTCTGCCAGCGGATCCGGCGGGCCGCCGGATCCACCGCCCACACGAAGTCGGCCCCGTATCTGTACTTGAGCGGGTCCTTCGGGTCGAAGAGGGACGCGTCCCCGCAGACGTAGACGAGGCCGTCGAGCAGGCCGACCACCGAGGCGGAGGTGCTGATGTGCAGGTCCGGTTTGGGGAGCGTCCAGGTGACGGTTCCCGTCGCGAGGTCGACGGCTTTGAAGACGAAACTCAGGTCGCTGGGACTGGTGTACCCGATGACGTAGGCCGTGCCCCCGCTGACGGCCACTGTGCTGGCGCCGCCGCCGATCCCGTGCGGGGAGCTGTAGTTGGCCAGCGGGTGCCACCGCTGCTGCCCCGCGCGGTCGATGGCCCACACGCTCTTCATCCCGGCGGCGACGATGGTGTCGCCGCCTCCCGTCACCTGGATCAGCGGCTCGGGCACCGGCGAGGTCCACAGCGGGGTCGCGGTGACGGTGGTCTCCAGCGAACGGGTGTAGTCGCTCGGATCCGCCACGGGAGCCGGAGGCGGGTTCTGCGAACCGGGGAAGTCCCGGGACTGCTCCCTTTGGCCGGTCGTCCGGGTGAGATAGAGCGCCGTGCCGGCGCCGGCCAGGGCGACCGCCCCGCCGGCCAGCCCGAGCAGCACCTTGCGCCGACCGGGCCTGGGCGGAGGCGCCGTGTGGCCGAGGCGGACGGTCGGAGACCCGGCCGTCGTCACCAGTGGCTGTGGCCCCGTGGGCGCGACCGGTGGAGGCGGCAGCGGGGCCGGGGCCGGGGCCGGGGCCATAACCGCCGCCGCCTCCTCGATCGCCGAGACCAGCACCGGATGCAGCCACGTGCCCGGGGTCAGCGGCCCGACGCCCTGGGAGGCGGCCAGTTGCCGGGGCGTCGGCCGGTCGCCCGGGGCCTTAGCCAGGCAGGCCGCGATCAGCAGCCGTACGCCGCCGGGCACCGCCGCCAGGTCCGGCTCCTCGCTCACCACCCTCCGCAGGACCTCCAGAGGGTGCCCGCCGTCGAACGGCCAGGTCCCGCCGGAGGCGGCGTAGGCGAGCGTCGAGCCGAGCGAGAACACGTCGCTCGCCGGGCCCGCCCTCTTCCCCATCGCCTGTTCCGGTGACATGAAGGCAGGCGTGCCGAAGATCGCGCCCTCGGCGGTCAGAGCGGTGCCGTCGGCGGCCCGCGCGATGCCGAAGTCGATGATGTGCGGGCCATCCAGCGCCAGCAGGATGTTGCTGGGTTTGAGGTCGCGGTGGGTCAGACCGGCCGCGTGGATACTCTTCAGCTCTTCGGCGATTCCGGCCACCAGGATGCGCACGACGTGCTCGGGGAATGCCCCGACCAGCCGCACCGCCTCGTCCAGCGCGACGCCCGGCACGAAGACGGTCGCCATCCACGGGACGGGCGCGTCGGTGTCGGCGTCGACCACCGGGGCGGTGAACGCTGAGGAGGCCGCCCGGGCGGCTGCCACCTCGGCCCGGAAGCGGGCCCGGAACCGGGCGTCGCCGGCCAGCTCGGGTCGGATCACTTTGACCGCGACCGTCCGCCCGCCGGCCGACCGGCCGAGGTAGACCGACCCCATCGCGCCCGCGCCCAGCTGGCCGAGCAGGGCGTACGGACCGATCCAGGTCGGGTCGGCGGGTTCCAGCCGGCGCATGCTCAGGCCCCCTTCGCGGGCAGGGCGGTGATCGTCTCGGTGGCCGTGTCGGACACGCAGAGCCGTCCGGCGCCGGCCGCCCAGCCGAGCCGCGTGGGGTCCTGGCCCTTCAGCCCGGAGTACTTCCAGCGTGGCTTGCCGTTCGCCGGATCGAGGGCCCAGAGCACCGCGTCCGGGCCCATCCGGTAGACGGTGCCGTCGGCGTACAGCAGTCGGGCGCCAAGGAACTTGGCCTCCGGATCGTCGAGCGGCAGCGGCGCCCGCCAGCCGGTCCGGCCGTTGGCCGGGTCCACGGTGGCGAGCGAGATTCCTCCGTCCGTGTCCTTCCCGAGGAAGTACACGACCTTGCCGTCCTCGCCGGTGGCCAGGCCGCCGCCGCGCAGGGAGGGTGTGACGACGCCGCCGAGGGTCCACGCCGGGCCGCCGTCCTTCGGATCCACCGCGGTCACCGTGCCCTGAACGTCGGGGGCGAGGAAGTACCCCCCGGCGGCGGCGATGCCGAACGCCATGAGCTTGCGGGACCACGCCACCGCGCCCGTCGCGTCCAGGGCTCTCAGCTCGTCGAAGTTGGTGACCATCAGCCGGTCGCCGCCCGGCAGCAGCGCGGACTGGACCATCAAGGTGTCCTCGCCGTGGAACCAGAGGGTCCGGCGGGCGGCGAGGTCCACCGCCCAGACGTGGCCGCCGGTCGGGAGGATGCCATGGTCCTTGCCGTCGCCCGCGCCCAGCAGGTAGGCCTTGCCGTCGCGGATTCCGGCGAAGAAGGACTCGCCCGTGGTGTTCGTCTGCTCCAGCGGGGCCTTCCAGTCGACCTTCCCGTCGGCCAGGGTGATGCTCAGCAGTTGGGTGCCCGCTACCTTCACCGCGCCGAGCACCCCCGCCCCCGCCCCGAGCGACCCCGTTCCCACCGGGATGTAGAGTCGGCCGCCGTCCGTTCCGGCGACGAGGCACGGGGTGTTCGGATCGATGGCGAAGACGCCGCCGGCGGTGGTGTCGTCCAGGGTCCACTTGGTCCGGCCGCTGTCGTCCACACCCCAGATGTGCTGGAGGGAGACGCACACCGTCACGCCGTCGGCGCACAGCACCTGCGCGCTGGGACTCGCCTGAGTGACCTGCCACAGCGGTTTGGCCTCGGCCACGTCGGCACCGGACGGGCGGACCAGGGGGACGGGCGTGCCGCTCGCGCCGGCGGCCGGTGTGCCGCCTGCCCCGGCAGCGCCGCCCCGGTCGCCCAGCAGGGCGACCGCGCCGGCCGCGCCCGCCGCCGCGAGGACGCCGCCGAAACCGAGCAGCACCGCGCGGCGCCCCGGGCGGCGCCCGGACCCCGCGCCCTGCGGCGCCGCCCCTGGAGGCAGCTCCGGCGGCACCGGCGGCAGCGGTGGCGCCTTCGGCAGCGCGATCAGCAGCTGCCGCACGCCGAGCACGTCCGCCGCGACGGCCTGCGGGAGCCAGCCGCCCTCCCCGGCCGGCCGCCCGATCCGTTCGACCAGCTCGACGAGCTGACGCGGCGTCGGCCGGTGCGCCGGGTTCTTGGCGAGGCACGCCGTGACGAGGTGCCGGATCCCGTGCGGCAACCCGCTCAGGTCGGGCTCGGTGTTCACCACCCGGAACAGCACCGCCGCCCCCGCACCGTCCCCGAACAGGTGGGCGCCCAGGGCCGCGTAGACGAGCGTCGAGCCGAGCGAGAACACGTCGCTCGCCGGGCCCAGCTGCGCCCCCATCGCCTGTTCGGGGGACATGTACGGCGCAGAGCCGATGACGGAGCCGGTGGTGGTGAGCCCGGTGCCGTCGGCGGCGCGCGAGATGCCGAAGTCGATGACGTGCGGGCCGTCGAGGGCCAGCATCACGTTGGCGGGTTTGAGGTCGCGGTGGATCAGCCCGGCCCGGTGCACCTCGGTGAGCGCCTCGGCGAGCCCGGCGGCGAGCGTACGGACCGTCTCCTCAGGCAGCGGGCCGTGCGTGGTCACCGCCCGTTGCAGCGGGACGCCGACCACGAAGGCGGTCGCCATCCAGGGCGTGGCGGCCTCGGTGTCGGCATCGACGACGGGCGCGGTGAACGCCCCCGAGACCCGGCCGGCCGCGGCGACCTCGTGCCGGAAGCGGGCGCGGAAGGCCCCGTCCTCGGCCAGCTCCGGCCGGATCACCTTGACCGCGACGCTCCGCCCGCCCGCCGAGCGCCCCAGGTACACCGCGCCCATGCCGCCGGCCCCGAGCCGCCCCATCAGCGTGTACGGCCCGACCTGTCGTGGATCCGTGGGTCCCAGTTGCTCCAACGCTTCCCCTCCCCGTCCCGCGAGCCCTCACAGGCTAGGGCGAAGCGTGCAGGCATGACAGGCCATCATCAAGGATTGTGCGAAGACACTGAGCCCCGGACGGGGCAGCGCCAGTCGAGCCCGCGCGCGGTGAGCTGGTCCAGCTGCTCGCCGCTCAACTTCGCCCGGCGGGTACACCGCGTTTGCGGCGGGCCTATTCTCCTCTCGCGTCCGGCGTCGGCCGCTTGATAACGATCCCTGGAAGCTGCGGAACCTCATCACCGCTCATGGGGCGGGACCGTGGCGCGCGGGCGGTCCCGGAAGGCCGCCAGGCCGCCTCCGCCGGGCCTGGCCGCTGTTCCTCGGACACGGCGGGCGCAGGCGGGCAGGGACGGCCTGGAGCGCGTCTCGGCGGGCGCCGGGCCCGCTGGTGTCAGCGCCAGTCGAGCCCGAGCGCGGCGAGCTGGTCGAGCTGCTCGCCGGTCAGCTTCGCGCGGCGGGTCTTGGTGTTGGAGATCCAGACCCCGAGCTTCACCTCCACCGTGCCGCCGTCACCGTCCTCGATCTCCTCGACGTGGCCGCGCGGCACGGTCACCGACCCGGTGCGCTCCCGGTACTGGGCGAGCGCGGCCGCGCCCCGGTCGAAGGCGCTCGGCTTCCCGCCGGCCTTCTTCTTCGGCGCCGCCTCCTCGGCCGGGGCCGCCAGCGGCGTGATGCCGAGCGCGGCCAGCCGCCCCTGCTGCCCGTCCGTCAGCCCCTGCCACACGATGTGCTGACGCTGCCGATCCAGCCACCGCCCCACGTCGAGGCCGTGCAGGGTCACCCCCGGCAGCAGATCCGCCAGCTGCGCCCCGCCCTCAACGCACTCCCGCACGGCGGCCCAGTGGCGCTGCCAGTCCAGCGGCCACTCCGGGTTCCAGTCCGCGTCGATCTCCGCGAGGGCCTCGGCCCGGTCCGGCCGATCCGCCAGCACGCCGGGGCGGCGCTGGTTGGACAGCCACTGCCCGACCGGCTTGTCCAGCGCGGTGGCCGTACGGGGTGCGGCGAGGGTGCCGTGGTGGGCGTAGTACTCGCGGCAGGCGGCAAGGTTCTCCTCCCATGCCGCGTCCAGCGGGTCCCACACCATGCCGATCGACTCCAGCCGCTCGACCCGCTTGCCCTCCATGAGGCCGGCTGCGTACGCCTTGCGCTGCTCGCTCACCCAGTGCCCCAGCGGGTACATCTGGTGTGGGTCGTCCAGCCCGGCCCTCGTGGCCTCGCGGTGGTCGAACGGCACCCGCAGGTGCCCCTCCCGCTTGTAGTACTTCTCGGCCGCCGACCAACCCCGGGCCCAGTCCTGACGCTCCGTGTCGATCACGTTGAACGAAACCCACTGAGCGACCATCACCGGGTCACGCGGAGCCGAGAAACGCAGCAGCATGCGGCTTTCCTTCTCGCCCTCCTTCGGCTCCGGACCGATATCCATGGACGGCTCCACGCTGTTCTTCTGCCCGGTCTGAGGGATCGCCAGCAATTCCACGGCCTCTTCGTCGTGAGCCCGCAGAGCCTGAAGGACATTCACCAAAGGCCGGTAACTCCCGGAGGTGAACATGTCCTGCGGCCGCTCACCTTCCTTCAGGAAAACGGGCACGATCAGGCTGGCGAGCTTGCCCTGCCCGGGCTGCTGCCGCAGCGCCCGGCCGATCGCCTGCACGATGTCGTGCGGGGCGCCCTTCGGGTCCAGCAACGCCACCGAGTCCACGGCCCGGATGTCCACGCCCTCACCCAGCACCCGGCAGTTCGACAGCACCGCCCGCCGCGCGCTGCGCCCGAACTCCGCCAGCACCCGGGCCCGACGCTCGCCGGTGTGCTCCCCCTTGAGCCAATTCGCCCAGATCCGGTCCGGATAGAACTCGGGGTCACCCGCGTGCAGCTTCGCCGCCACCGCCGGCAGCCCCTCCGCGAACGCCTGAGACTCTATGGTCCGGTGGTGAAAGGTGATCATCGTCCGCAGCCCGTGCTGCGCCATGGTGTGGAGCATGGCGGCCTGGAGCGCGCCGAGCCGCCGCCCGCGGATCTGCTCGCCGCGCTTCTCCGGGCTCATCAGGCGCTCCGGGGTGACCACCGGGTCGGTCAGCTCCACCACGATGATCCGGTAGCGCGCCAGCAGACCCCGCTTCACCGCCTCGGACAGCGGGAGCTTCCACGCGACCGGGCCGAAGATCGCCTCGTCGTCCATGGACGCGGCCATCTCCTCCGGCATCCGCTCGTACCGCTCCCCCTCGCGCAGCTCCCACGACGGCGCCGGCCTCTCCTGCCAGATCCGCGGAGTCGCCGTCGCGTACAGGCGCCGCGCAGCCGGAATGACGTGCTGATGGTGGATGTCCGCCCACGCCTTCCCCAGCGAACCGCTGGTGCGGTGCGCCTCGTCGACCACGGCCAGGTCCAGCGGCTCCAGCGCCTTGCCGTAGGCGCCCTCGAAGGCCTCCGCCAGCACCCCCAGCGAGCTGTAGGTGGCGAAGATGGTCACTGGCCCCGAGCCGTGCCACATCGCCAGACGGATCGGGTTGGTGGTGCACCGCACGTCCATCGACCACAGCTCGACATCGTCCTCCATCGAGCACACCGCGACCGCCGGCCCCGTGTGCCCGACCTCCCGCCACGCCTTGATCGTCTGCCCCAGCAGGGCCAGCGTCGGCACCAACACCAGCACCCGCCCGCGCGGAACGAGCCGCCGGGCCGCCGCCGCCGAGATGTACGTCTTCCCGGTCCCACAGGCCGCGTGAATCTGCGCCCGCAGCCCGTTCGCCGGAATCACCCCGCCCGGCGGGATGTCCAGCGCGCGAATGATCGCGTCAACCGCCTCGATCTGGTGGTCACGCAACTCGATGGGCATGTCCCCGATCCTTCCATGGAATGCCGGAGGAAATTTACCTGATCGCGCAACGCCCGCAAGAGAGTCGAAGACCGGGGTGCACCTGCAACACTGACTCTACACAGTGCATCATAATGATGCACTAGGCTTATCGAAGGTTCCCACCCCGGAGTGATACAGGGCAGTATTCGGGCATGAACCCGTACTACGGGTGATACGCTTCCCCCATGTAGCACTTTCGAGGCCCGATGGTGACGGACATTCAGGGTGGGCGGAGCGAAGCGGAGTCCACCGGGCTCGACAGGAGGTGCCGGCCTTGACGCTCGGTGAGGTGACCGGGGGTCTCAGTCCGGGGAATTTCCTGGGATTCCTGAGCCTACACAGTGCCGCGCGCGATGCACCCGCCCTCCCAGTTAGCCACCGGATTCCCGCTTGCGGGAATCCCGGGAAACCCGCGAAGCGGGTTTTCCTACCGCTTGAGAATTCCGCTTGCGGAATTCAATTCCCGCGCTTGCGCGGGAATTCCGCCGGAGCGCAGCGGAGGCGCGCCCTGCCCGGCGGCTTGCCGCCGGG
>NZ_JBEOSP010000079.1:0-23453 GCF_040303105.1 Kitasatospora sp. NPDC096128
ACTCTCGTTCGCTTCCCGTCGCTCTTCCGTTCTGTGCCCGGGGCACCCGCACCGCGGCACGCCCGCGACATCCCGCGCCCCGCACCGACGAGCGAGAACGAGCCCATGACCCAGCAGCACACCCCCACCCACCCGCACACCCACCCGCACACCCACCCACACGTCCACGCGCCGCTGCCGGCCCCTTCACGCGAGGGCAGCGTCGTCCTGGAGATCGGCGGCACCCTCGGCGCCCTGATCATCCACACCGGCCCGGACGACGACGGCCTGGAGATCGAAGTCAGCCCCGTCACCGACGCCACCACCCGTACGCACGCGGCCGTGCGGCCCCGCCACCTGGCCGACCGCACCGCCTACTGCGCCGTCATCTCACCGCTGGCCGAGGACGACTACACGATCTGGCGCACCCCGCACAGCCCGGAAGCCACCGTCGCCGTCCGCGGCGGCCAGGTCACCGAGCACCACTGGCCGGCCTGACACACCGAGCCCGACACCGGGAAGAACCTTGCCGGCCAGGGTCTCGCACCTCCTCCGGCGGTCCGGGGTCCGCTCGTCCGGGTGCCAATGTCGCGTCGTCAGGCCTGGTACGCCTCCATTGCTGCCGGTCGGGGACGAGGACCTGTCGCACGACTCCTACCCTGGAACTGCTCACCCGGGCCCGTTCCCGAGCCCCGTTCCGGCCCGCCGGACCTCCCCGGCGGGCTCAGGTGCGGCTACTTGACGAAGCTCTCGACGACCTTGGGCGGCCAGACCCCGACCTTGAGGGCCCCCATGGAGTAGGCCCGGGAGACCAGGGCCGCGCGGTTGGGGACCCGCAGCTTCCGCAGCAGGCACGTCACGTGGTACTCGACGCCCTGGCGGCTGAGGTACAGCCGGGCGGCGAGCGGCACGGTCGAGACGCCGGCCGCGATGCCTTCGAGGATCTTCGCGTCGATCTCGCTCAGGAGCTTCTTCTGGCCGACCACGACCTCGGACCCGCCTGCCTCCGGACGCCCGTCGGGCATCATCACGAGGATCGACGACTCGTCGGGGAGCCCACCGCGCACCATGACGGCGGTGAGCGGAACGGTGAACGTCTCGTCGTCCGCACCTACGGCTATGACGTCGGTGGCGAAGCGGTCGCGCCGGCCCTCGATCAGCCCGGAGAACTGTCGCAGCAGGGGCTGCTGGACGCTCGGGTGCACGAGGTCACTGAAGGTCCGGCCACAGAGGTCGACCGAGGAGCGCCCGAACTGCCAGAAGAAGGCCTCGTTGGCCTGCCGGATGGTCAGGGCCCGGTCGAGCTGGGCCATGGTCAGGCCGGGCTGCCCGGCCAGCGGGTGATGCTGCGATCCCGCGCCGCTGTCCAGGGCGCGGTCGGGCTCGATGGTCCGTGCGGCACCGGCCTGGGTTGCATAAGAAGTCGCCACGGAAAGTCGGATCCCTTCAGGGCACGAGTGCGATTTGATCTCCTCGGGTATACCGGCGCTTTCTCCGACGGCCTGAGCCGCAGTGAACCCTGCGCGGAACCCCGGGAACCGGTGAGTACCGGTCAACGGCGGTCGGCGCCCATTTCCGGCCGATTCCATGGGCGTACTGAAGAGAGGCTCGATGACAATCCCGCTATTCCGGGCGGCTTTGCCTGGGACGTACCGCAATTGCGACTGACGGTGAGTCATCGTACTCAAGCCCCCCGACCAGGAATATATGGGACCCGTCAAGAAGCCTGCGGGCACCCGAACCATCCTGACCAGGACCGCACCGACCCCTGAATTCGGTGGACGGCCGCCCGTGTCCGCAGGGCCGTCCGGGGAGCACAGGGCGGAACCGTCGACTCCCCTTTGAGGGGCCGGACTTCCGGTCGAATCGGGACACAAGGGGACGATCGGCCAGGGGCGGGGGCCGGCCGTGCCGAGGACTAAGGAATTCCCGGCGCCGGGCGTGAGACCAAGGTGGGGTGCAGTTCCGACCGCCAACCCCCCGCCCTGAGGGAGTCCGATGAGCGCCGCGCAACGGCCGATCCTGTTTGTCAGCCTTCCGGAGAGCGGCCTGCTCAACCCCCTGCTGGTGCTGGCCGGCGAGCTGGCCCGGCGGGGCGTGCCCGACCTCTGGTTCGCCACCGACGAGCCCCGGCGGGCCGACGTACTGGGCCTCGCGGACCGGTCGGCGGTGGAGTTCGCCTCCCTCGGCGAGGTCTTCTCCGAGCTGTCCGCGGTCAGCTGGAGCGACGAGGTGTACCGTCAGGTGACCCAGCCGTCCCGGTTCAAGGCGCACCGAGCGGTGATCCGTCAGTCCTACCGACCCGATCTGCAGGCCGAGAAGTACCGCCGGCTCGCACGGGTGGTCGACAAGTGCGAGCCGGCCCTGATGGTCATCGACTGCGTCAGTGCCTTCGCCGTCGACCTGGCGCTGACCCGGGGCATTCCGTTCGTCCTGAGCGTCCCGTTCCTTCCGAGCAATGTGCTCACCTCGCACAGCCCTTTCGGGCCCTCCTACACCCCGACGGATTTCCCCGTTCCGCATTCCGGCCTACCCTACCCGATGGGTTTCGGTCAACGGCTGCGCAACCGGCTCTTCAAGCTCCGCACGCTCGCGCTGTTCTTCCACCCGGCGATGGGAAAGGTGCTCTCCGAGGACGCCCGGCTGCGCAAGGAACTGGGCCTTCCGAAGCCCAGCCCGATGACCCGGATCGACCGTGCGGAAATGGTGCTGTGCAATTCCGTGCGGGAGCTGGACTACCCGTTCGAGATCCCGGGGAAGGTGGAGCTCGTCGGGGCCATGGTGCCACCGTTGCCGGAGGCTTCGCGGGCCGAGGACGCGACCGGTGTCATGGACTGGCTGGACGCCCAGTCCTCCGTGGTCTACATGGGTTTCGGCACGATCACCCGGCTCACCCAGCCGCAGGTGGGAGACCTGGTGGAGGTCGCGCGGCGGCTGGACGGCCGGCACCAGGTGCTGTGGCGGCTGCCGGCCGAGCAGCAGCACCTCCTGCCGCCGCGCGACGAGTTGCCGGGCAACCTGCGGATCGAGAGCTGGCTGCCTTCCCAGCTGGACGTGCTGGCCCACCCCAAGGTCGGGGTCTTCTTCACCCACGGCGGTGGCAACGGCTTCCACGAGGGCGTGTACTTCGGGAAGCCGCTGGTGGTCCGGCCGTTGTGGGTGGACTGCTACGACCAGGCCGTGCGCGGACGGGACTTCGGGATCAGCCTGACCCTGGACCGGCCGCAGGACCTCGACCCGGACGACGTCGTGGACAAGCTCACCCGGGTACTCGGGGACCGCTCCTTCCGCGAGCGCGCCGAACGCATCGGCAGCGCGCAGCGCGCGGCGGGCGGCCGGTCCGCCGCGGCCGACCTCCTGCTCGGTCTGCCGGCCCTGGCCTGATCACCCACCCCACCGTCACCCCCGGGCCGACCCGCGACGCGGCAACGCGTCACGTGGCGCCCCGTCCCAGAGTGAGGACCCCATGCCCTTCACCATCCCCGTGTCCCGGCCGAGCCTCGACGGGCGGGAGCTGGAGTACGTCACCCGCACGATCGGCGACGGCTGGATCTCCTCGCAGGGTCCGTACGTCCGGAGCTTCGAGGAGGCCTTCGCCGAGTACAACGGCTCCGCCCACGGCGTCGCCTGCTCCTCGGGCACCGCGGCGCTCACGCTGGCGCTGCGCGCGCTCGGCGTGGGCCCGGGCGACGAGGTCATCGTGCCGGAGTTCACCATGATCGCCTGCGCCTGGGCGGTGACCTACACCGGCTCCACCCCGGTCTTCGTCGACTGCGCGGACGACCTGAACATCGACGCCGCCCGGATCGAGGAGCGGATCACCCCGCGCACCAAGGCGATCATGCCGGTGCACGTCTACGGCCGCCGGTGTGACATGGCGGCGGTCATGGAGATCGCCCACCAGTACAACCTGCGGGTCGTGGAGGACTCCTCCGAGGCCCACGGCATCCGCCCGGTCGGCGACATCGCCTGCTTCTCGCTGTTCGCCAACAAGATCATCACAGCCGGCGAAGGCGGCATCTGTCTCACCGACGACCCCCGCCTGGCCGGCCAGCTGGCCCACCTGCGGGCCATGGCCTTCACCGCCGACCACAGCTTCCTGCACAAGAAGCTCGCCTACAACTTCCGTATGACGGCCATGCAGGCCGCCGTCGCCCTCGCCCAGACCGAACGACTGGACGAGTTCCTCGCGGCCCGCAAGGAGATCGAGCGACGCTACGACCAGGGCCTCAGGGACGTCCCCGGGATCACCCTGATGCCGCCCCGGGACGTGCTGTGGATGTACGACCTGCGCGCCGAACGCCGCGGCGGACTCCGGGACTTCCTGACCGCGGAAGGCATCGAGACCCGGCTGTTCTTCCAGCCGATGAGCCGCCAGCCCGGCTACCTCGACCCGGCCTGGACCGGCCTCAACGCGACCCGCTTCGCCGCCGACGGCCTCTACCTGCCCACCTACACCGCCCTGACCACCGCAGACCAGGACCGCGTGATCGAGCGGGTCCGCGCGTTCTACGACGCGTCCTGACGCGCACCGCGCCCGAGGGAGACCCGACGACATGACGAACGCCGAACCGCGGGTGGTCGACTTCCCCCTGCGCAGGCCCGGCGAGGCCTTTCCCCCGCCCCGCTACCAGGACTACCGCGAGCAGCGCGGCCTGGTGGTGAGCCACCTGCCCAACGGGAACCGGGTGTGGCTGGTCACCCGGCACGAGGACGTCCGGGCCGTCCTGACCGACCGAAGGATCAGCTCCAACCCCGACCACCCGGGCTTCCCCACCATCAGCCAGACCATGGGCGTGCCCCGCCAGGAGCAGATCCCCGGGTGGTTCGTCGGCCTGGACTCGCCCGAGCACGACCGTTTCCGCAAGGCACTCATCCCCGAATTCAGTGTCCGCCGCGTCCGGGAGCTACGGCCCGCCGTCGAACAGACCGTGGACCGGTGCATCGACGCCATGCTGGCCGCCGGGAACGAGGCCGACCTGGTGGCCGACTTCGCCCTGCCCGTCCCCTCGCTGGTCATCTCGGCGCTGCTCGGCGTGCCACCGGTCGACCGGGACTTCTTCGAGTCCCGCACCCGCACCCTGGTCGCCATCCGGGCGTCCACCGACCGACAGCGCGACACCGCTTCGCGCGAACTGCTGCGCTACATCGACCGGTTGGTCGCCATCAAGCAGAACTGGCCCGGGGACGACCTGATCAGTCGACTGCTGGCGACCGGCGCGATCGAGCCCCGGGAGATGTCCGGGGTGCTGATGCTGCTGCTGATCGCCGGCCACGAGACCACCGCCAACAACATCGCACTCGGCGTGGTGACCCTGCTGAGCAATCCCCAGTGGGTCGGGGACGACCGGGTGGTCGAGGAGACGCTGCGCTTCCACTCGGTGGCCGACCTGGTCTCCCTGCGGGTCGCGACCGAGGACGTCGAGATCGCCGGCCAGCTGATCCGGGCCGGCGAGGGCATCGTGCCGCTGGTGGCCGCGGCCAACCACGACGAGCAGGCCTTCGCCTGCCCGCACGCCTTCGACCCGGCCCGGACCGAGCGCCACCACGTCGCCTTCGGCTACGGCGTCCATCAGTGCCTGGGCCAGAACCTGGTCCGGATCGAGATGGAGATCGCCTACCGAAGGCTTTTCGAGCGCATCCCGGGCCTGCACCTGGCGGTGCCGACCGAGGAACTGCCGTTCAAGTACGACGGCGTGCTGTGCGGCCTGCACGCGCTGCCGGTCCGCTGGTAGCCCCCGTCCACGACACCGCCCCAGGAGAGATGTCCATGCGCGTCACCGTCGACACCGCGCGCTGCGTCGGCGCGGGCCAGTGCGTGCTCAACGCCGGCGCCGTCTTCGACCAGGACCACGACGGCGTGGTCGAACTGATCGACCCCGGCGCGGCCGACACACACCCGGACGCGGTCGAGTTGGCCGCCACGCTCTGTCCGTCCGGCGCCATCACCGTCCACCGGGACTGAATCCCGCACCGAAAGAGGATCGACCCCGTGACCAGTCCCGACACGTCGAGCACGCTCTGGCTGCGCCGCTTCCACCCGGGAGCCGATCACCCCGTGCGCCTGGTGTGCTTCCCGCACGCCGGTGGCTCCGCCAGCTTCTACCACCCCGTCTCCGCGGCCCTCTCCGCCGGCACCCAGGTGATCGCCCTGCAGTACCCGGGGCGGCAGGACCGCCGCCTGGAGCCCTGCGTCGAGGACATCGACACCCTCGCCGACCGGATCACCGACGAGCTGCTCACCCTGGACGACCGCCCCACCGTCTTCTTCGGCCACAGCATGGGCGCCGTCCTCGCCTTCGAGACCGCCTGGCGGCTCGAACGGAAGGGCACCCACGCGCCCCGGGCCGTCATCGCCTCCGGCCGCCGGGCGCCGTCCACCACCCGGACCGAGACCGTGCACCAGCAGGACGACGAGGGCGTCATCGCCGAGCTCAAGCTGCTCAACGGCACCAGCGCCCAACTGCTCGGTGACGATGAGATCCTGCGCATGGCGCTGCCCGCGATCCGCGCCGACTACCGCGCCGTCGAGCGCTACACCTGCGGGCCGGAGCGCGTCCTCGGCTGCCCGATCACCGCGCTCACCGGGGACGCCGACCCACGGACCACCCTCGCCGAGGCCCGGGCCTGGCAACACCACACCACCGGCGCCTTCCGGCTCCAGGTCCTCCCCGGGGGCCACTTCTTCCTGGCCCAGCAGCAGACGGCGGTCCTGCGGGAGATCGCCTCCGAACTCGCCGCGCTCCGCTGACCAACCGCCGGCCCCGCCCGGCTGCACCGGCAGGACAAGGACCACTGATGCGCACTCTCCTGGTCGACAACTACGACTCGTTCACCTACAACCTGTTCCACTACCTCGCCGAGGTCAACGGGCGGGAGCCGGAGGTCGTCCGCAACGACGACCCGTCCTTCCGACCCGAGCTGCTCGACGGCTTCGACGCCGTCGTCCTCTCCCCCGGCCCCGGCACACCGCACAACCCCGCCGACTTCGGCCACTGCGCCGGAATCGCCCGCGAGGGCCGACTGCCCGTCCTCGGCGTCTGCCTCGGCCACCAGGGTCTCGCCCTCGCCCACGGCGCCGCCGTCGGCCGGGCGCCCGAGCCCCGGCACGGTCGCAGCTCGGACGTACGGCACACCGGCACCGGACTCTTCCACCACCTGCCCGACCCGCTGGAGGTCGTCCGCTACCACTCACTCGCGGTCACCAGCCTCTCCCCCGATCTGGAACCGGTCGCCTGGGCCACCGACGACGGCGTGGTGATGGCGCTGCGCCACCGCGAACTCCCGCTGTGGGGCGTGCAGTTCCACCCCGAGTCGATCGGCACCGAGGCCGGGCAACAGTTGCTCGCGAACTTCCGGGACCTCGCCGAACAGTTCAACCTCACACAGCGCCCCGGCCGCCGGCGCGGCCCCGCCGCACCGCCGCCCCGCGCCCAGTCCGACCCCACGCCGCTCCCGGCCACCCGGCAACTGACCGTCCTGGCCCGGAAGATCGACACCCGGTGGGACGCCGAGACCGTCTTCGACCGGCTCTTCCGCACCGGCAGCCACCCGTTCTGGCTGGACAGCAGCCTCCCCGGTGGGCGGCTCGGCCAGGTCTCCATCGCGGGCAACGCCTCCGGCCCGCTCGCCCGGGTGGTCAGCGCGGACGTGTCCCGAGGAACCGTCACGGTGACGAGCGGTGGCAGCACCCAGGTGCTGGAGGAGGAGTTCCTGAGCTGGCTCGACACGGACCTGCGCTCGCTGCGTACGGAAGTACCCGAGCTGCCGTTCGACTTCGCGCTCGGCTGGGTCGGCTGCCTCGGCTACGAGCTCAAGGCCGAATGCGGCGGCGACCGCGCCCACCGTTCGCCCGACCCGGACGCCGTCATGGTCTTCGCCGACCGGGCGGTCGTCCTCGACCACCGCGACGGCACCGCCCACCTGCTCGCCCTGGCCGAGGACGGCCTGGAGGGCCCCGCCAGAGCCTGGCTGCGGGACACCGCCGCCCGGCTCACCGGGCCGGTACCGCGCACCGACCCACCGGTCCGCAACCCGCCCGGCCCGTCGGCCCGCCTGCGGCTGCGCCACCCCCGTGAGGCCTACCTCAAGCTCATCGACGCCTGCCAGGACGAGATCCGGGCCGGCGAGACCTACGAGGTCTGCCTCACCAACATGATCGACGCCCCGGCCACGTTCGACCCCTGGCAGGCCTACCGCGCCCTGCGGCGGATCAGCCCGGCACCGTTCGCCGCCTTCCTCGGCTTCGGCGAGCTGTCCGTGCTCAGCTCCTCGCCCGAGCGCTTCCTCCGGATCGGGCCGGACGGCCTGATGGAGTCCAAGCCGATCAAGGGCACCCGCCCGCGCGGCGCGACCCCGCAGGAGGACACCCTGCTGGTCGCCGACCTGGCGACCAGCGAGAAGGACCGGGCCGAGAACCTCATGGTCGTCGACCTCGTCCGACACGATCTCGGGCGGTGCGCCGAGACCGGATCCGTCGTCGCCGACCCGCTCTTCGACGTCGAGACGTACGCCACCGTCCACCAGCTGGTCAGCACCGTACGGGCGCGGCTGCGCCCAGGCTGCAGCACGGTCGACGGCGTACGGTCGGCCTTCCCCGGCGGCTCCATGACGGGCACGCCCAAGATCCGCACCATGCAGATCATCGACCGCCTGGAGCACGGCGCGCGCGGCATCTACTCGGGCGCGATCGGCTACTTCTCACTGACCGGCGCCGCCGATCTGAGCATCGTCATCCGCACCGCCGTGATGAGCGAGGGGCGGCTGCGCTACGGGGTGGGCGGCGCGATCATCGCCCTCTCCGACGCCGAGGCCGAGTTCGACGAGACAGTGGTGAAGGCCCGCCCGCTGCTGACGCTCCTGGGCACCACATTCCCCGAGCAGCGCCCGGCCGTTGCCCGCGCCGCCGCACGCCGGCTCCAGAACGCCTCTAGGGCTTTCCCGGCGGCCTCCGACCGAGGATGACAGCCGCAACCCGCACCGACCTCGGGAGTGAAGGTGTCCGTCCACAGCGATGACTACGCGATCGATCCGGCCTCCGGGGCACCCGGGGCGCTGGGCGGTCACACCCTGCCCGGGGTGTTCGCGGCGGCCGTACGGCGCGCCCCCGACGCCGTCGCCCTGGTCGACGGCGAACGCGAGCTGACCTGGCGTCAGTGGCGGGCCGAAGTCGCCGCGCTGGCCCGGGCGCTCCAGGAGCTGGGCGTGGGCCCGGGCGACGTGGTCGCGGTCCAGCTGCCGAACTGCTGGGAGTACCAGACCGCGCACCTGGCCGTCGCCACCGTCGGCGCGGTCATGCTGCCGGTGCACGCCGGCTACGGCGCCGCCGACGTGCGGGCGCTGCTGGGCCGGGTGGACCCGGTGGCGGCCCTGCTCGCACCGGAGCCGGCCGGCACCCTGGCGACGGCCGTACCGTCGCTGCGGACGGTCCTCGTCACCGGGGATCCGGACGGGCTGCCGACCGGGGTCCGCTCGCTCGCCCGGACGATGGCGGAACACGCCGGCCGGGAACCGCACCCGGTCGAAGTCCTGCCGGACCATCCGCTGGTCCTGATCCCCTCCTCCGGCACCACCTCGGCCCGGCCCAAGATCTGCCTGCACAGCCACGACGGACTGCTCTCCAACACCGCCCCCGTCGCCGAGGAAGGCGGCGCGGCCTTCGCCGGCTCCATCCTGACGGCCTGCCCGCTCACCCACCTGTTCGGCCTGCAGTCCTTGCACACCGCGCTGTTCCGGGCCTGTCGGCAGGTCCTGCTGCGCGGCTGGGATCCCGAGCGCTTCCTCGCGCTGGCCCGGCGCACCGCACCCAGCGCGGTCTTCGCCGTCCCGGCGCAGCTGTACGACATCGTCGGTGCCCTGGCCCGTGACGGACGGCCCGCCGGATTCCGGCCGCACCAGGTGCGCACCGCCGGGGCGGCGATCCCCGCCGCGCTGGCCGCGGACGTGCGGGCGGCGCTCGGCGGCGAGCTGGTGGTGGTGTGGGGCATGTCCGAACTGGGCACCGGCACCCGCACCTCGCCGGCCGACCCGGACGCGGCAGCGGTGCGCAGCGTGGGCAGGCCGACCAACGGGGCGCGCGTGCGGATCACCGGCGAGGACGGGCGCGAACTGCCCCCAGGCGCACCGGGCGACCTCCAGTACCGCAGCCCGAGCATGTTCCGCGGCTACTACCGCGAGCCCGAGCTGACCGCTACGGCGATCACGCCGGACGGCTGGCTGCGCACGGGCGACCGGGCGAGCCTCGGGGAGGACGGGCTGCTGCGCTTCCACGGGCGAGCGGCGGAGCTGATCAACGTGGGCGGGCGGAAGTTCGACGCGACCGAGGTCCAGGAGCTGCTGGCGGCGATGCCGGGCATCGGCCCACTCGCGGTGGTCGGGCGGGCGGACGCGCGGCTCGGCGAGATCCCGTGCCTGGTGCTCACCCGTGCGGCGGATCCGGCGATCAGGCTGCGGGCCGTCACCGGCTTCCTCCGTGAACGGGAGGTCGCCGAGTACAAGATGCCGCTGGAACTGGTGACCGTCGACGACCTCCCGCGCACCCCGGCCGGGAAGCTGCACCGACGGTCGCTGGAGGAACTGGTGGCCCAGGAGGCGTCCGTCCCCGGCCCGTCCGCGCTCGACTACCGCGACGCGCTGGACCTCGTGCGCTCGTGCGCGGCCGAGGTCATGGAGCGGGGCCGGGACGACGAGGCGATCGGCGCCGACACGGCGTTCCGCGCGTACGGGCTGGACTCGGTGCGCACCGTCCGGCTGCGCAACCTGCTGGCGGAGGAGACCGGCCGTCCGCTGCCGGTGAGCCTCGGCTTCGACCACCCCACCCCGGCCGCCGTCGCGTCCCTGCTGTCGGGCACCGCGCCGGACCGACCGGACGAGGGCCCGTACGACGCCTCCGACGAGCCGGTCGCGATCGTCGGCATGGCCTGCCGCCTTCCGGGTGGGGTCTCCTCCCCCGACGAGCTCTGGACGCTCGTCGCCGACGGCACCCACACCGACTCCGCGTTCCCTGCCGACCGCGGGTGGGACCTCGACGGCCTCTTCCACGACGACCCCGGGCACCCCGGGACGTCCTACGTCCGCCGGGGCGGATTCCTGGACGGTGCAGGGCGGTTCGACGCCGCCTTCTTCGGCTTCTCCCCGCGCGAGGCGCTGGCCGCAGACCCGCAGCAGCGGCTGCTCCTGGAGACCGCCTGGGAGGCGCTGGAGCACGCCGGCATCGACCCGACCGGGCTGCGCGGAAGCCGCACCGGCGTCTTCACCGGTGCGATGTACCACGACTACGGTGCCGGCGCCCCTGCGGAGTTGGAGGGACTCCTCGGGATCGGCACCGCCGGCAGCGCGCTCGCCGGGCGGATCTCGTACTGCTTCGGCCTGGAGGGCCCTGCGATGACCGTCGACACCGCGTGTTCCTCCTCGCTCGTCGCCCTCCACCTCGCCTGCCGCTCGTTGCGCTCGGGCGAGTCCTCGCTCGCCCTGGCCGGCGGCGTCGCGGTGATGGCCACGCCGGGGTCGTTCGTCGAGTTCTCCCGGCTGCGCGGCCTGGCCCCCGACGGCCGCTGCAAGTCCTTCTCGGACGACGCCGACGGCGCCGCGTGGTCCGAGGGCGCGGGCCTGCTCGTCCTGGAGCGGCTGAGCGACGCGCGGCGCAACGGGCACCCGGTGCTCGCCCTCGTCCGCGGCTCGGCCGTCAACCAGGACGGCGCCTCGAACGGCATCACCGCGCCCAACGGCCCCGCGCAGCAGCGCGTGATCCGCCGCGCACTGGCCGACGCGGGGCTCGCCCCCGGCGACGTCGACGCCGTCGAGGCCCACGGCACCGGGACCTCGCTCGGCGACCCGATCGAGGCGCAGGCACTGCTCGCCGTCCACGGCGGCGCGCGCCCGGCGGACCGGCCGCTGTGGCTCGGGTCCGTCAAGTCGAACCTCGGGCACGCCCAGGCGGCGGCCGGAGTGGCCGGGGTGATCAAGACGGTGCAGGCGCTGCGGCACGGCCTGCTGCCGCAGACCCTGCACGTCACCGAACCGACCGCCCGGGTGGACTGGTCCTCCGGCGCCGTCCGGCTGCTGACCGAGGCGCAGCCGTGGCCCCGGGAGGCCGGTCGGGCGCGGCGCGCGGGCGTGTCGTCGTTCGGGATCAGCGGGACCAACGCGCACGTGGTGCTGGAGGAGGCTCCCGCGGCGCCCGCGACTCCGGAAGGCTCCACGGATCGTCCGGTGCCGCTGGTGCTCTCCGCCCGCAGCGAGCCGGCCCTGCGGGCCCAGGCCGGGCGGCTGGCCGAGCACCTCGCCGCCGAGCCCTCGTACGCCCTGCCGGACCTCGCGCACGCGCTGGCCACCACCCGGGCCGTCCACGGCCATCGGGCGCTGCTGGTCGGCACCGACCGCACCGAACTCGTGGACGCGCTGAGGCGGTTCGCCACCGGGGAGCCCTCGTCGGTCGCCCCGGCGACCGGTCGGCGCGACGGTGGCGGGCGGCTCGCCTTCGTCTTCGCCGGGCAGGGCAGCCAGCGACCCGGGATGGGGCGCGAACTCGCCGCCGCGTTCCCGGAGTTCGCGGCCGCCCTGGACGAGGTGTGCGGTGTCCTGGATCCGCTGCTGAAGCAGCCGCTGCGCCCCGTCCTGTGGGACGACGACTCCGCACCGATGCTCGCCCGGACGGAGTTCGCGCAGCCCGCGCTGTTCGCCCACGAGGTCGCGCTCCACCGACTGTTGGAGTCCTGGGGCGTGCGGCCCGACCTGCTGGCCGGGCACTCGGTCGGCGAGATCGCCGCCGCGCACGTCTCCGGGGTGCTGTCGTTGGTGGACGCGTGCACGCTGGTCGCCGCCCGGGGGCGGCTCATGCAGGCCCTCCCGGCCGGTGGCGCGATGCTCGCCGTCCGGGCGACGGAGGACGAAGTCCTGCCGCTGCTGGGCGAGTTCGTCTCGCTCGCAGCCGTCAACGGGCCGTCGTCCGTCGTCGTCTCGGGCGCCGAGGGCGCCGTCGCGGCGGTCGAGGCCCACTTCGCCGACCGGCGGACGACGCGCCTGCGCGTGTCGCACGCCTTCCACTCGCCGCTGCTGGAGCCGATGCTGGCGGAATTCCGCGGCGTGCTGGAGGGGTTGTCGTTCGCCGCGCCCGCCGTGCCGCTGGTCTCCGGCGTCACCGGCCGCCCACTGACCGTCGACGAGGCCCGCGACCCCGGCCACTGGGTGTGCCAGGCCCGGGAACCGGTCCGGTTCCGGGACGCCGTCTCGCGGCTGGAGGCGGCGCGCGTCGACGCCTACCTCGAACTCGGGCCCGCCGCCGCGCTCGCACCCATGCTCGACGAGTGCCTGGCCGCCGGGGAGGTCGGACCGTCGGCCGCCGTCATCGCGACCGGCTCGGCGGACCAGGCGGGCGAGACGCGGGCGCTGCTCGCCGCCGCCGGGCGCCTCCACCTGCACGGCGTGCCGGTGGACTGGGACGCCGTCCTGCCCGGCGCCCGGCCCGTGCCGCTCCCGACGTACCCGTTCCAGCGGCAGACGTACTGGCTCGCGGCCGCCGCCCCGACGACGCCGGCCGAAGCCGTTGCCGACGCGCCGCTCCTCGACGACCGACTCGCGACAGCGAGCCCCGAGGAACGCGACGCCCTCCTCCTCGAAATCGTCCTCAGCGAGACCTCCGCCGTGGTCCGGCGCGGCGCCGACGACCTCGATGCCGCCCACGCGTTCTCCGACCTCGGCGTCAACTCCGTCAACGCGATCGAGCTGCGCGAACGCATCGCCGCCGCCACCGGCACCGCCCTCCCCGCGACCCTCGTCTTCGACCACCCGTCCCCGGCCGCCGTCGCCCGGGCCCTCGGCGCCCGGCTCGACCGGGGAGCCGCACCGGAACCCACCGCCGCCGACCTGGTCGACCGGCTCGCCGCGCTGCTCGCCGCCGGCACCGCCCTCGACCCGGCCACCGCCACCCGGCTGCGCGACCTCGCCCGGCGCTGCGCCGTACCCGCCGGCTCGGCCCGCCCCGGCCCGGGGCCCGACCTCGACGCGGCCACCGACGAGGAGCTCTTCCGCCTGATGGACGCCGTCGACTGACCCCGTCGGCTGAAAGGCCGCGAGCCCCTGCCGATCCCCCGTACGGAGACCCGACCATGCCCGCCCGCACCGCCCCGCCCCCGCCCGCCGCGGCCGACGACGACCTCGTGATCGAGGCGGTCGACGTCGGCATGACCTTCGGCACCGTCCGCGCCCTCGACTCGGTCAGCCTCGCCGTCCCCCGGGGCAGCGTGCTCGCCCTGCTCGGCCACAACGGCGCCGGCAAGACCACCCTCGTCGGCGTCCTCACCACCGCCCTCGCGCCCACCACCGGCCGGGCCAGCGTCGCCGGCTTCGACGTCCGGCGCCGCCCCGCCGAGGTCCGCCGCCGGATCGGCCTCACCGGCCAGTACGCCACCGTCGACGGGCGGCTCAGCGGGCGCGACAATCTCCTCCTGCTCGCCGGTCTGCTCGGCGCCGGCCGCCGCGCCGCCCGAACCCGCGCCGTCGAGCTCCTCGACCTGTTCGACCTCGGTCACGTGGCCGACCGGCCTGCCAAGACCTACTCCGGCGGCCTGCGCCGCCGCCTCGACCTCGCCGCGAGCCTGGTCGGCCGGCCCGAGGTGGTGTTCCTGGACGAGCCCACCACCGGCCTCGACCCGGTCAGCCGGCTCGGCCTCTGGGAGATCGTCGAAGGCCTCGTCGTCGAGGGCACCACCGTCCTGCTCACCACCCAGTACCTCGACGAGGCCGACCGGCTCGCCGACGCCATCACCGTGCTCTCGGGCGGCACCGTCGTCGCCCACGGCACCCCCGCCGAGCTCAAGGCCCGGGTCGGCCGGCGCACCGTCACCGTCGTCCTCGACGGGCCTGCCGGGAGCGACTCGGGGAGCGGCTCCGAGCGCGCCGCCGAGGCACTGCGCCGAGCCGGACTCGCCCCCGTCACCGGCCGCGAGGGCAGCGCCCTCGTCGTCCCGATCGAGGCCACCCGGGACATCGCCGCCGTCGTCCGGGCGCTCGACGGGGTCGGGATCGAGGCCTCGGAGCTCACCTTCGGCGAGCCCGGCCTGGACGACGTCTACCTCGCCCTCGCGCACCGCGCCGACTGCCCCGCCAGCCTTGTCAGCCTCGTCAGCCCGGAAGGACCCGCTCGGTGACCACCACGCTCGACACCGGCCGACCACACCGCACGCCGATGCCCACTGTGCCTGCCTGGCGCGGCAGTTCGCGGCTCACCCAGGTCCGCATCCTCACCGGCCGGTCGCTGCGCGCGCTCGTGACCGACCCCGCGGTGCTGCTCTTCGGCCTGCTCCAGCCGGTCATCACGCTCGTGGTGCTGTCCCAGGTGTTCAGCCGGATGGGGCTCCCGCCGCACTTCCCGCCGGACGTCACGTACCTGGACTTCGTCCTGCCCGCCGTCCTCGTCGACAACGCGGTGCAGTCCGCCGTCCAGTCCGGGATCGGCCTCGTCGAGGACCTGCAGAACGGCATCGTCGCGCGGCTGCGCTGCCTGCCCGTCGCGCCGAGTTCGCTGCTGGTCGCCCGCAGCCTCACCACGCTGGTGCGCGCCGCCGTCCAGGCCGTGATCATCCTGCTGCTCGGCATCCTCGTGCTCGGTTACAACCCCAGGGGCGGGGCCGGCGCGGTCGTGGCCTCCATCGGGCTGACGCTGTTCATGAGCTGGGCCCTCGGCTGGCTGTTCATCGCGGCGGCGGCCTGGCTGCGCCGCGCCGAGCCGATCCAGAACCTCGCGATCATCGCGGTGCTCCCGCTGATGTTCGCCTCCAGCGCCTACGTCCCGACCGCCGACCTCCCGGACTGGCTGGCCGCCGTCGCCCACGTCAACCCGCTCACGTACGCCATCGACTCCACCCGTGCCCTCGCCCTCGGCCTTCCCGGCACGGGCACCGCCGTCCCGGCGCTGCTGCTCGGCGCGGCGGTGGCGGGGGTCGGCGCGTGGCTAGCGGTGGCCGGCTTCCGGCGGCCTTTGACACCCCGCTGAACACGACCGGCCGGGCCCCCTTCCGCTCCTGCGGACGGGGGCCCGGCCGTCTGCCGGTCAGGAGGAAGTGGCGTCGGCGTCGGTACGGACGGCCGTCGAGTACAGCGGCCAGCCCTCGTGGTCGGGCCGGCAGTTCACCGCGGTGAAACAGCCGGGCTCACGTAGCAGTGCCGGAACCGTCGCGCCGTGCAGGTGGCCGTGCTCGACCACCAGCGTCCCGCCCGGCCGCAGCAGCCCCGCCGCCGCCTCCACCACCTGGCGGACGACCCGCAGGCCGTCGGCTCCGCCGAACACGGCCTGGCGGGGCTGGTAGCGGCCGAACTCGTCCGGCACGTCGGCCGTGTCCGGCATGAACGGCGGGTTCGCGAGCACCAGGTCCGCCTCGCCCGCGAGACCGGTCAGCGTGCCCGCCCGGTCCGCCACGCCCTCGTGGACGGAGATCTCGGTGTCCCCGAGCATGGCGCGGCGGGCCGCGTTGCGGCGGGCGAAGTCCGCGGCAACCGGGTCGAATTCGACCGCGTGCACCCGGGCGTCCGGCCGGGCGTGCGCGAGGGCCAGCCCGATCGCCCCGGAGCCGGCGCACAGGTCGACCACCGTCGGCCCGGCAGTGCCGGCGAGGACCTCCAGGCCGGCCGCCAGCACGAGCTCGCTGTGCACCCGCGGCACGAACACGCCGGGTCCGACGAGGAGTTCGAGGCCGGCGAACACGACCCGGCCGATCAGGTGACCGAGCGGCACGCCGTCGGCTCTTCTGCCCACCAGGTCCCGCAGCCGCCGTACCGATCGGCCGTCGACGTCCCTCCGCGGGTCCAGCCCGGCCGGTTCCACGCCGAGCACCCGGGCGGCGAGTTCCTCCGCTTCCTGCCGCGCGTCCGCACTCCGAAGTATCAGCACCGCCTCGTCGAGCAGGTCTCCGAGCACCATCGTTCCCATCCGTCGCCTCCCGGCCCGTGGTGCGGCGCCATCGGCCGCACGATGCCGCCAACTGTGCGGCCGGAGCGGCTAGGAGAGTGTCCAGAACTGGTGTCGGAGAGGTTGGGTCGAGCACCGTCGCCGACGGTCAGGACCGCGGACGGGGCGTCGCGGGAGCCCCGGGTTCGGGCTCCCGCGACGCGGGGAGGGGCGGGGCGCGTTGTCAGTCGGGCAGGCCCAGTTCGTTGTCCAGCAGGTCGAACATCTCGTCGTCCGAGGCTGACTCGAAGTCGAAGGCCCCGGTGCCCGAGAGTCCGTCGGCGGCAGCGGCGCTCCGAGCGGCGAGCCACTTCGAGCGCATCACCTCCAGGCGGGCGGCCACCTGCGCGAACAGCGCCTCGTCCGATCCGTCCACCTCGGTCGTCCCCAACGCCTGCTCCAACCGGTCAAGTCCGGCCAACAGCGCGGCCGGGCCCGCGGTGGGCTCGGGCTCCAGGCCGAGCCGCTCGAACAGGTGGTCGGTCAGCTCGGCTATCGTCGGGTGGTCGAAGACCAGCGTGGCCGGCAGCCGAAGGCCCACCAACACGCCCAGACGGTTGCGCAGTTCGACCGCCGTCAGCGAGTCCAGCCCGAGGTCCTGGAACGCCCGCTGCGGGTCCACCGCGGATGCGTCGGTGTGGCCGAGAACCACGGCCGCCTGGCGGCGGATCGCCGCCAGCAGCACCTCGCGCCCTTCGGTGCCCGGCAGTTCGGACAGCCGCCGCACGAACCCGGCGCCGTCGCCCGTCCCACTGTCCACGCCGGCGGCCGAGCCGCGCCGCACCGGCCCGCGCACCAGGCCCCGCAGGAGCGGCGGGATCTCGCCGCGCCGGCTCAGGGCGGCCGGGTCGAGGCGGAGCGGCAGGACGGCGGGTGCCGTGCCGGCCGTGGTCGCGTCGAAGAGGGCGAGGCCCAGTTCGGGCGTGAGCGGCGGCATGCCGGCCCGGGCCAGTCGTTCGGCCTCGGCCTCGGTGAGGGTGCCGGTCATGCCCCCGGTGCCGGTCCACGGGCCCCACGCCAGCGAGACGGCGGGCAGGCCGAGGCAGTGGCGGTGGCGCGCGAGTGCGTCCAGGAAGGCGTTGGCCGCCGCGTAGTTGGCCTGGCCGGGGTTGCCGAGCGTGCCGGCCGCCGAGGAGAACAGGACGAAGGTCTCGACGCCTTCGGCGGCCCGGTGGAGGTTCCACGCGGCGTCCGCCTTCGGGCGCAGGACGGCGCCGATGCGGTCGGGCGTGAGCGAGCCGATCGTCCCGTCGTCCAGGACGCCCGCGGTGTGCACCACCGCGCGAATGTCGTGGCGGGCGAACAGCCCGGCGACGGCGGCCTCGTCGGCGACGTCGCAGGCTTCTACGGCCGTCTCGGCGCCGAGCCCGGCGAGTTCGGCGACCAGGTCGGCCACGCCGTCCGAGGCGGCGCCGCTGCGGCTGACCAGGAGCAGGCTGCGCACGCCGTGCTCGGCGGCGAGGTGCCGGGCCACCAGGCGGCCGAGGCCGCCGGTGCCACCGGTGATCAGCACCGTGCCCTCGGTGGGCCAGCTCGGGGCCTCGGTCGCGAGCTCCTCCCTCGCGAGGCGGGCGGCGAACAACTCGCCGTCCCTGAGCAGGAGTTGCGGCTCATCGACGGTGAGGGCGACAGGGATCAGCGCGGTCTCGGCGGTGGCGAGGTCGAGCAGCCCGAACCGGCCCGGCTCCTCCGCGGCCGCCGAGCGGACCAGGCCCCAGGCCGCCGCCCCGGCGAGGTCGGCACCGGACACCGCGCCCCTCGTCACGAACACCAGCCGGGCGGCCGCGAACGCGTCCTCCGCGAGCCACGCCTGGACCAGCTCCAGGACGGCGGTCACCCTGGTGTGCACTGATTCGGCGTCGCCGGCGGGGAGTTCGACCAGCACCACCGGCGGCACGCCGGCCCCTGCGGCGAGCTCGGTCAGCGCCTGCGCGGTCGGCTCGACGGAGACGAACGCCACGTCCACGTCGGCGGGCACCTGCACCGGCACCCAGTCGAGGCGGAACAGCGCGTCGTGGCCGGCCGGGCGGGGCGCCGCGCCGAGCTGCTCGGCGGCGATCGGCCGGACGGTGAGCGAGCCCACCGATGCGACCGGCCGCCCCTCGGTGTCGGCCGCGGCGAGTGCCAGTCCGCCGGACGCCGACGGCGCCAGCCGGACCCGCAGCGCGGACGCCCCGGAGGCGTGCAGCGCGACGTGCTCCCACGCGAACGGCACCCCGGCGCCGCCCTCGCCGGCACCGCCCTCCCCAAGACTGCCGCCCACGGCGAGCGTGTGCAGGCAGGCGTCGAACAGAGCCGGGTGCAGACCGTAGGCGCCGCCCTCGACGCCCTCGGGCAGGGCGACGTCCGCGAAGAGCTCGTCGCCGCGGCGCCATACCGTCCGCAGGCCCTGGAAGGCGGGGCCGTAACCGAACCCGGCCTCCGCCAGGCCCTCGTACAGCCCGGTCAGGTCGACCTCCTCGGCGTCGGCCGGCGGCCACACGGAGGCGTCGAACGCCGCCGGTGCCGCGCCCGTGCCCAGCACGCCGCCGGCGTGCAGGGTCCACGGGTGCGGGCCGCCCGCGCCGGGCCGGGAGTGGACGCTCACGGGCCGGCGGCCCGCGTCGTCCGGCGCCCCGACGGCGACCTGGAGCTGCACGGCTCCCGTCCCCGGGAGGATCAGCGGCGCCGCGAGGGTCAGTTCCTCGACGACGTCGCAGCCGACCTCGTCACCGGCGCGCACGGCCAGCTCCACCAGCGCCGTACCCGGCACCAGGACCGAGCCCATGACGACGTGGTCCGCCGCCCACGGGTGGGACCGCGCCGACAGGCGGCCGGTGAACAGCAGGCCGTCGCTGTCGGCCAGCTCCAGCGAGCCGGTGAGCAGCGGGTGTTCGGCGTTCCTGAGCCCGGCGGACTCGGCACCGCGGCCGGCGGGCAGGCCGGTCGGCCAGTAGTCCCGGTGCTCGAACGGGTAGGTCGGGAGCTCGGCGAGGTGCCGGCCGACTCCGGCGAGCAGGGCCCGCCAGTCGACCTTCGCGCCGTGGACGTGCAGGCTCGCGAGGGCCTGGAGGAGGTTCGCCTCCTCGGGCCGGTCCTTGCGGAGCGCGGGGGCGGCCACGGCGTCGGCGTCGTCGGGCAGCGCGCTCGCGGTGAGCGCGGTGAGGACGGCGTCGGGGCCGAGTTCGAGGAAGCGGCGGACGCCTGCCCCGTGGAGCGTGCGGACGCCGTCGGCGAAGCGGACGGCCTCGCGGACGTGGCGCACCCAGTAGTCGGGGGTGGTGAGGTCCTCGGCCAGGGCACCGGTGAGGTTGGAGACGACGGGGATCGACGGGATGTTGTACGTCAGCCCGTTGAGGACCTCGCGGAAGTCCGCCAGCATCGGGTCCATCAGCGGGGAGTGGAACGCGTGGGAGACCCGCAGGCGCGTGGTCCGCCGGTCGGCGAAGTGCGCCTCGATCGCCGCGACATCGTCCTCCGCTCCCGAGACGACGATCGAGCGCGGGCCGTTGACGGCGGCGATCGACACGAAGTCGCCCAGCAGGGCGAGCACTTCGCCCTCCGCTGCCTGTATCGCGAGCATCGCGCCGCCGGACGGCAGCGCCTGCATCAGTCGGCCGCGGGCGGCCACCAGGGCGCAGGCGTCGGCCAGGGAGAACACCCCGGCCACGTGTGCCGCGGCGACCTCACCGATCGAGTGCCCTGCCAGGAACTCCGCACGCACGCCGAGGGATTCGACGAGACGGTAGAGCGCGACCTCGACGGCGAACAGGGCGGCCTGGGCGTATGCGGTCTGGTTCAGCAGGTCCGCGTCCGAGCCCCACACGACGTCCCGGAGCGGAAGCTCCAGCGTCGCACAGACCTCGTCGAAGGCACGGGCGAACACCGGGAACCGGGCGTGCAACTCCCGTCCCATGCCGAGCCGTTGCGAGCCCTGGCCGGAGAACAGGAACGCCGTCCTGCCGTCGGCCGCGACTCCTCGGGCCGCCTCCACGCCGTCCACGAGCACGGTGCGGTGCGGCAGCGCCGACCGCCCGGCCAAGGTGAACGCCACGTCCGCGGAGGGCAGTTCCCCGGCGTCCGTGAGCCGCGCGAGCTGCGCGTCCAGCGCCGCCTCGGACTTGGCGGACACCACCCAGGGCACCAGGCCGGGTGCGGCCTCGGTCTCCGGCTCCGCCGACTCGGGCAGCTCCAGGATGACGTGCGCGTTGGTGCCGCTGATCCCGAAGGACGACACGCCCGCACGGCGCGGATGGTCGGTGGCCGGCCAGTCGGTGCGCTCGGTGAGCAGCTCGACGGCGCCGGCCGTCCAGTCGACGTGGGTGGAGGGCTGGTCGATGTGCAGGGACTGCGGGAGCACTCCGTGCTGCATCGCGAGCACCATCTTGATCACGCCCGCGACGCCGGCCGCGGCCTGGGAGTGGCCGATGTTCGACTTGATCGAGCCGAGCAGCAGCGGGACTTCGCGGTCCTGGCCGTACGTCGCGAGGAGCGCCTGCGCCTCGATCGGGTCGCCCAGCGTCGTGCCCGTGCCGTGCGCCTCGACTGCGTCCACGTCGGCGAACGACAGCCCGGCGCTCGCCAGTGCCTGCCGGATCACGCGCTGCTGCGACGGACCGTTGGGCGCGGTGAGGCCGTTGGACGCACCGTCCTGGTTGACGGCGCTTCCCCGCAGGACCGCGAGGACGCGGTGCCCGTTGCGGCGGGCGTCCGACAGTCGCTCCAGCACCACCATGCCGATGCCCTCGCCCCAGCCGACGCCGTCCGCCGCCTCGGCGAAGGCCTTGCTGCGGCCGTCCGCGGCCAGGCCGCGCTGCCGGGAGAACTCGACGAACGTCGCCGGGGTGGACATCACCGTCACGCCGCCGGCCAGGGCCAGCGTGCACTCGCCACTGCGCAGGGCCTGGGCGGCGAGGTGCATCGCGACGAGGGAGGAGGAGCAGGCCGTGTCGACCGTGACCGCCGGGCCTTCGAGGCCGAGGGTGTAGGACACCCGGCCCGAGGCCACGCTCCCGGCGCTGCCGCTGCCCTGATGGCCCTCGAACTCACCGCCGCCGAGCAGGTTCGCGTAGTCGGCGTACATCACGCCCGCGAAGACTCCCGTCCGGCTGCCGCGTAGCGTCACCGGATCGATGCCGGCCCGCTCGAAGGCCTCCCACGAGGTCTCCAGCAGCAGGCGCTGCTGCGCGTCCGTCGCCAGCGCCTCGCGCGGGCTCATCCCGAAGAACGCCGCGTCGAACGCCGCCGCCTCCCGCAGGAAGCCGCCCGTCCGGGTGTAGGACGTGCCGCTGTGGTCCGGGTCCGGGTCGTAGAGGGTCTCGACGTCCCAGCCGCGGTCGGCCGGGAAATCCGACACCGCGTCCACGCCGTCGGCCACCATGCGCCACAGGTCCTCCGGCGACGCCACGCCGCCGGGGTAGCGGCAGGCCATCCCGACGAGCACGATCGGATCGTCGGACGGGACGGGCAGGGCTGCCGGGAGTTCCACGGTCTCCGCAGTGCCGAACAGGCCTTCCAGCAGGAAGCCGGCGAGCGCGTGGGCGGTCGGGTAGTCGAACACGACGGTGGCCGGCAGCTGGAGACCGGTCGCGGTCCGCAGCCGGTTGCGCAGTTCGACCGCCGTCAACGAGTCGAAGCCGAGGTCCTGGAAGGCCCGCGACGGGTCCACCGACGCCCGGCCCTCGTGGCCGAGCACAAGCGCGATCTGGTCCCGCACCAGCTCCAGGACGGCCTCGCGCCGCTCCTCACCGCCCAGGCCCGACAGCCGACGGGCCAGGTCGATCGCGGCGGGGGCCGTTGCCGCTCGGCGCGCCGAGGTCCGGACCAAACCGCGCAGGAGGGCGGGGACGTCGCCCCGGTCCCGCAGGGCGGGCAGGTCCAACCGGACGGGCAGCACGGTCGGCCCGGCGCCGGTGGCGACCGCGTCGAACAGCGCCAGCCCGTGCTCAGGGTCGAGCGGCGGCACGCCTGCGCGGGTCATCCGCTCGCGCTCGGCGTCGGTGAGCGTGCCGGTCATGCCCGCCACATCGGACCAGGGGCCCCAGGCGAGGGAGACGGCGGGCAGGCCGAGGGAGCGGCGGTGGACCGCCAGGGCGTCCAGGTAGGCATTGCCTGCCGCGTAGGCGGCCTGGCCCGCGCTGCCGAACGTGCCGGCCATCGACGAGAACAGGACGAAGGCGTCGACGCCCCCGGCGGCCCGGTGGAGGTTCCACGCCGCGTCCGCCTTCGGACGCAGGACAGCCGAGACACGCTCGGGGGTGAGCGAGCCGATCACGCCGTCGTCGAGCACACCGGCGGTGTGCACGACCGCGCGAATCTCGTGCCGCGCGAACAGGTCTGCCACGGCGGCCTCGTCGGCCACGTCACAGGCCTCGACCACCGCCTCCGCACCGGCCGACGCCAACTCGGCGACCAGCGCCTGGACGCCCTCGGCGTCCGCGCCACGACGGCTGACCAGTAGCAGGTGGCGCACGCCGTGCTCGGCCGCCAGGTGCCGGGCCACGACCCTGCCGAGGCCACCGGTACCGCCGGTGATCAGCACCGTGCCCTCACT
>NZ_JBEOSP010000080.1:0-21406 GCF_040303105.1 Kitasatospora sp. NPDC096128
CCGGAGCCCCCACCCCCGCAACCGCCCCCGGACCCACCCACCCTCCCGAAAGCCCACCCCCACACCCAAGCCCCCGCGCAGCGGAACCCCACAAAAGACCAACGACCCGCTCCCCCAAGGGAAAACGGGCCGTCAGCCACACAACAGGACGTCAGCGCCTCCGCACACCCACCGCCAGCTCCCCCGCCAGCGCACGAACCGCGTCCAGCCCCGCCACCTCGTCCTGCCCGGCCTCCCCGGCTTCCCCGGCCTCCCCGGCCTCGAGGATCCGCTTCACGAACGCGGACCCCACGATCACCCCGTCCGCGAACCGAGCGACCTCCGCCGCCTGCTCCGCGTCGGAGACCCCGAGCCCGACACAGACCGGCAGGTCAGTGGTGGCCCGGGTCCGGGCGACGAGGTCCTCCGCCAGCGACCCCACCGCCGACCGCGTCCCGGTCACCCCCATGACGGCAGCCGCGTAGACGAACCCGCTCCCCGCCGCCGTGACCTCCGCCAGCCGCGCGTCCTTGCTGCTGGGCGCGACCACGAACACGGTGTCGAGCCCGTGCTCGTCCGCCGCCTTGCGCCACTCCTCGGACTCCTCCACCGGCAGGTCCGGCAGGATGCACCCCGCCCCGCCCGCCGCCGCCAGGTCGGCCGCGAACCGCGCCACCCCGTACCGGTCGACCGGGTTCCAGTAGGTCATCACCAGCACCGCCGTCTCCGGGTGGGCGGCAGCCACTTCCCGGACGGTCCGCAGCACGTCCTTGATCCGCACCCCGCCCCGCAGGGCGATGTCGTCCGCGGTCTGGATCACGGCCCCGTCCAGGACCGGGTCGGAGTGCGGCAGCCCGATCTCGACGACGTCACACCCGCCCTCGATCAGCGCGTTGACCGCCCGGATCCCGCCGTCGACCGTGGGGAATCCCGCCGGCAGGTACCCGATCAGCGCAGCCCGGCCCTCGGCCTTGGCACCCGCCAGCACACCACTCAGCTTCGAAGCCATGATCACTTACCCCCCTCGACAGCGCCGCCGGCCGCACCGTCCGAGCCGCCCGCACCGCCGGAGCCGCCCGCACCGCCCGCACTGCCGGAGCCGCCCGCGCCACCGGAGCCGCCCGGCGAGTCGTACAACCCGAAGTACTGCGCCGCCGTGTGCATGTCCTTGTCCCCACGCCCGGAGAGCGAGACCAGGATGGTCGCCTCCGGCCCGAGCTCGCGCCCCAACTCCAGCGCCCCGGCGAGCGCGTGGGCGCTCTCGATGGCCGGGATGATGCCCTCGGTACGGGACAGCAGCCGCAGCGCCTGCATCGCCGCGTCATCGGTGACCGGCCGGTACTCCGCCCGCCCGGTGTCCTTCAGCCACGCGTGCTCCGGCCCGACCCCCGGGTAGTCCAGCCCCGCCGAGATGGAGTGCGACTCGATGGTCTGCCCGTCCTCGTCCTGGAGGACGTACGTCCGCGACCCGTGCAGTACGCCCGGATCCCCCTTCGTGAGGGTGGCCGCGTGCCGGGGCGTCTCCGCGCCCTCCCCCGCCGCCTCGCAGCCGATCAGCCGCACGTCGGCGTCCGGGATGAACTCGTGGAAGATCCCCATCGCGTTGGACCCGCCGCCGACGCACGCGACCACCGCGTCCGGCAGCCGCCCGGTCCGGTCGAGCACCTGCTGCCGCGCCTCGACCCCGATGACCCGGTGGAAGTCCCGGACCATCATCGGGAAGGGGTGCGGCCCGGCGACCGTCCCGAACAGGTAGTGGGTGGAGTCGACGTTGGCGACCCAGTCCCGGAACGCCTCGTTGATGGCGTCCTTGAGCGTGCGCGACCCGGACTTCACCGCGACGACCTCGGCCCCGAGCATCCGCATCCGGGCGACGTTGAGCGCCTGGCGCTCGGTGTCGACCTCGCCCATGTAGATGGTGCAGTCGAAGCCGAACAGGGCGCAGGCGGTGGCGGTGGCCACCCCGTGCTGGCCGGCGCCGGTCTCGGCGATGATCCGGGTCTTGCCCATCCGCCTGGTGAGCAGGGCCTGGCCCAGCACGTTGTTGATCTTGTGCGAGCCGGTGTGGTTGAGGTCCTCGCGCTTGAGCAGGATCCTCGCCCCGCCCGCCTCGGCGGAGAAGCGGTGCACGTCGGTCAGCGGGCTCGGGCGCCCGGTGTAGTCCTTGAGCAGCCCGTCGAGCTCGGCGGTGAAGGCCGGGTCGGCCTTGGCCTTCTCGTACTCCTCGGCGACCTGCTCGACCGCGGCGACCAGTGCCTCGGGGATGAAGCGGCCGCCGTACGCGCCGAAGTAGCCGCGGGCGTCCGGCACCTGGGCGCCGGGCAGGTAGTCCTTCTCGGACATGTGGTTTCCCTTGACGGAGATGGATGGCAATGACGTCTGATCGGCTGGTTCAGCCGCGCGTCATGCGCCATCGCCGTCCCGGCACCTGACCCGGCTCGCACCCGATCACATACCGCACCCGACGCCCCAGCACCCGGCGTGCGGGAGCGCGGCAGCCGCGTGGGCGGCAGCCGGGGGCGAGTCGGGTGGCGATCTTCATCCGGGCGGTGTCAGTCCTTGTGCCGGACGGCGGGGTGGGCCCCGGCCGCGACCAGGTCGGCGACGGCGGCCCGCGGGTCCTTGCCGGTCACCAGCGACTCGCCGACCAGCACCGCGTCGGCGCCGAGGTTGGCGTAGTTGATCACGTCCAGCGGACCGCGCACACCGGACTCGGCGATCTTGACGATGCCGTCCGGGATGGCGTGGGCGACGTTCTCGAAGGTGTTGCGGTCCACTTCGAGGGTCTTCAGGTTGCGGGCGTTGACGCCGATGATCCGCGCCCCGGCGTCCACCGCGCGCTTGATCTCCTCCTCGTCGTGCACCTCGACCAGCGGCGTGAGACCGATCGACTCGGCGCGCTCGATCAGCGACACCAGGGCCGGCTGGTCGAGGGCGGCGACGATCAGCAGCGCGAGGTCGGCGCCGTGCGCGCGGGCCTCCCACAGCTGGTAGGCGGTGACGATGAAGTCCTTGCGCAGCAGCGGGGTGTCCACCGCGGCGCGGACGGCGTCCAGGTCGGCGAGCGACCCGCCGAAGCGGCGCTGCTCGGTCAGCACGCTGATCGCGGCGGCACCGCCGGCCGCGTAGTCGCGGGCCAGGGCCGCCGGGTCGGCGATCGAGGCGAGCGCGCCCTTGGACGGGCTGGAGCGCTTGACCTCGCAGATCACCCGGATCCCGTCGCCCTTGAGGGCGGCGACGCCGTCCTTGGCCTCCGGGGCCTTGGCCGCGAGTGCCTTGAGCTCGTCCAGGGAGACCCGGGCCTGCCGCTCGGCGAGGTCCTCGCGGACCCCTTCGATGATCGAGTCGAGCACACTCACTCAGGAGCCCCCATCATTTCTGCTGGTTCGCCAGCGCGAGCCGGACGGGCGGGGGCCCGTCGGCCCTTCGATGGTATCGGCACCGGGGGGCGCGCAGCGCATCGGTCCGGCGCGCGTCTCGCGGAGCGGGACGCTCCCTCCGGCGGCTCTCAGCTGCGCCTTCACCCGGTCTCCACCGGCCTGAACCGCTCTGCCCCCGACCGGAACCGCCCCGCTCCCGGCCTTGAACCGCCGCACCGGCCCCGGTTCAGATCACCAGCGGCGCCAGCCCCGCCCCCACCGGCAGGTTCCGCACCACCTCGAACACCAGCACCAGCAGCCCGATCAGCGCCCACCGCCGACCGCCCACCGAGACCCGGACCGGCGGCCCGCCGGTCAGCGCGGCCCAGGCCCAGCGCAGCCAGAGCACCGCCAGCACCGCCAGCAGCAGGACGGCCACCGCGTTGTCGTGCAGCGCGCCGGTGAAGTCCCCGTGGGCCAGCGCGTGGACGCAGCGCAGGCCCCCGCAGCCGGGGCACCACCAGCCGGTGGCGGCCAGGAAGGGGCAGTCGGGGTAGTGCCCGGGGGCGTTCGGGTCCACCGCCGCGACGTACCCGGCGGGAACGGCCGCCGCCGCCAGCGCGGCCAGCGGCGGGCCCATCCGGCGCAGCACGGTCGGCGGGGCGGAGGCGGTGGGGGCGGCGTTCACGCCCCGATTGTGCCCGCGCCCGGCCCGGACAGAACGAAACGGCGGGCGTGGCGCGCCCGCCGTTCGGTTGTGCGAATATCCGCTGGTCAGGCGGCGACGGCCTCGCGGGCCTCCAGGGCCGCCTTGCGCGCCGCGGTCTGCTCGGTGACCGACTTGTAGACGTTGGCGCTGGGTTGCTTGCCCATGCCGGCCATCGACATGGCCTTGCCGACGATGCCGCCCACCAGGACGACCGCCAGACCGGCCCAGACGAGCAGCGGCGACGGCAGGATCATCGCGACGCCCGCGATGGCGAAGCCGACGAAGGAGATGACGACGCCGGTCCAGGCGGCGGGGTTGTGGCCGTGTGCTGCTGCTGACATCGATGGTGCTCCTAGGCTCTCGGGGCCCGGCCGGGCCTGCGGGGCCGCCGGCGGGTTGACGGATCCCATTGTGCCGGGCCACACACCGGCCCCCCAAAGCGGGTGGCCCGTCTATCGCGTCACACCGGCGCGTCGCCCCACGTCGCGCTCTAGACCGCCGTCGGGTCCTCGCCGCGGTCCAGGGCCTTCCACAGGTCCCCGGGGGTGTCGGCCTTCGCCGGGGCCTTGCGGGTCGGCGCCTCGTAGCGGCTGCCCATGGCCGGCCAGCGGCGGCCGTGGCGCAGGGTGATCAGGCCGGCCACGGCCAGCAGCAGCCCGCCGGCCAGGGCGACCCAGGGCCAGCCGGTGTGCGACACCTCGGTGGCGGCCGAGCCGGCCAGCGCCAGCTTGCCGGAGGCGGCGGTGTCCAGGGCGGCGGTGTCCGAGGCCCCTGCCACCGAGGCGGCGGCCGCGCCCAGCCCGGCCAGCAGGGTCAGCGCGCCGACCGCGAGCCGGCCCGCGCCGCGCACCGCGAACACCGCGACGGCCGCGGCCAGGCCCACCAGTGCCAGCCCGCCGGGCAGTTCGGAGATCTTGCCGCCGGTGACGGACACGTCCAGGGTGCCGGCCCGGCCCTCGGCCCAGATCCGCCCGGCCGCGGTCAGCACCAGCACGGCACTCAGCACGGTCAGCAGCAGCATCACGCCGAGCATGCGGCGACCGCCCGCGGACGGGGCGGGGGCGGCGGGGGCGGGGGTCTGGTCTGCAGCGGTCACCCGTCCACTATCCCCCGGGCCACGCCCTGCGCCGTACCCGGGGTGGGGAACTCGTCCGTCCGCAGCACCACCGTGCGCCCGCCCAGCGACAGGAACAGGTCGTTGCCGAAGGGCACCCGCTCGGCCTCCCGGTAGACCCCGCCGGGGGCGGGCGCGGTGTGCACGGTGCAGGCGGCGGCCGCCGGGTCGACCACCACGTACAGCGGCACGCCGCTCTCCGCGCAGGCCCGCGCCCAGGCGTGGTCGCGGCCCGGGTGCGTGACCTCCAGCACCGCCTCGACGTCGGCGGCCGCGTACCGGCCCCGGGCGTTGTGGGCGGCGCCGCCGGCGACCACCGCCAGGTCCGGGGCGAGCGGACCGTGCGCGGCCGGGAAGTCCAGCAGGACGCGGGACAACACCCGTCCCCGGCCTCCGAGTTCACGCCCGAGCTGCACAGCGGCGCCGAACACGACCTCCCAGCGCAGCTCGTCGTACGGCACCTCGGGCATCCCGGCCGCCTCCTCACGCCTCAGGACAGTTCCGGCCTCCGCAGCGTATTGGCGGTGGCGACGGCCCGCAGCACGGCGGCCGCCTTGTTGCGGCACTCGGTGTCCTCGCCGTGCGGGTCCGAGTCGGCGACCACGCCCGCGCCCGCCTGCACGTACGCGGTGCCGTCGCGCAGCACCGCGGTGCGGATCGCGATGGCGGTGTCCGAGTCCCCGGCGAAGTCCAGGTAGCCGACGCAGCCGCCGTACAGGCCGCGGCGGGTGGGCTCCAGCTCCTCGATGATCCGCATCGCCCGCGGCTTGGGCGCGCCGGACAGGGTGCCCGCCGGGAAGCAGGCGGTCAGCACGTCGAAGGCGCTCCGCCCGGGGGCGACCCTGCCGGTCACCGTCGAGACGATGTGCATCACGTGGCTGTAGCGCTCGATCTGCATGAAGTCGACCACCTCGACGCTGCCCGGCTCGCAGACCCGTCCCAGGTCGTTGCGGCCCAGGTCGACCAGCATCAGGTGCTCGGCCCGCTCCTTGGGGTCGGCCAGCAGCTCGGCGGCCAGCGCCGCGTCCTCGTGCGGGGTCGCGCCGCGGTGCCGGGTGCCGGCGATCGGGTGCAGCATCGCCTCCCCCTCGGTGACCTTGACCAGCGCCTCCGGGCTGGAGCCGACCACGTCGAAGCCGCCCTCGGCACCGCCGTCCGGGCCGGGGAAGCGGAACAGGTACATGTACGGGCTCGGGTTGGTGGTGCGCAGCACCCGGTAGACGTCCAGCGCGGAGGCCGGGCAGGGCGCCTCGAAGCGCTGAGAGGGCACCACCTGGAAGGCCTCGCCGGCCCGGATCCGCTCCTTGATCTCCTCCACCGCGGCCCGGTACGGCGCCCCGCCGAACGGCGAGTGCACCTCGCCCGGGCCGGCCGGGGTGAAGGTCGCCAGGCCCGGGTCGACCGGCTTCAGCAGGCCGGCCTCCATCGCGTCCAGGCGCGCCACCGCGTCCGCGTACGCCTCGTCCACTCCGCTCGCCAGGTCGTTGTGGTTG
The DNA here is from genome assembly GCF_040303105.1 of Kitasatospora sp. NPDC096128. Lineage (NCBI taxonomy): Bacteria > Bacillati > Actinomycetota > Actinomycetes > Kitasatosporales > Streptomycetaceae > Kitasatospora > Kitasatospora sp. NPDC096128. Next base: position 6,655 of record NZ_JBEOSP010000080.1, read on the forward strand.
ACGGCGTTGGCGATCAGCAGCACCGTGCCGTCGGAGTGGTCGAGCACCGCGAGGTCGGTGGCCAGCAGCATGGTCAGCTCGGGCAGCTCGAGGTCGTCCGGGTTCAGGTCCGGCAGCTTCTCCAGCCGGCGGACGACGTCGTACCCGAGGTAGCCGACCAGGCCGCCGGTCAGCGGCGGCAGGCCGTCGTCGGCGCGCCGCGGGGTGTGCAGCGCCTCCAGGGCGGCCCGCAGCACCTCCAGCGGGTCCCCGGCGGTCGGGATGCCGACCGGCGGGGTGCCCAGCCAGCGGGCGTTGCCGTCCGCGTCGGCGGTCAGCGCGGCGGCACTGCGCACCCCCACGAAGGAGTAGCGCGACCAGCTGCCCTGCTCAGCGGACTCCAGCAGGAAGGTGCCCGGGCGCTCCTCGGCGAGGCTGCGGTACAGGCCGATCGGGGTGAGGCCGTCCGCGAGGAGCCTGCGGGTGACGGGGATGACCCGGGTGTCGACGGCGAGCTTGCGGAAGGCTTCGAGGTCCATGCGGGGCGGCACCTTCTGGGTTCTGGGGTCGGCTGTGGTCAGGAGAGCGGGAGCACGTCGGCGTCGAAGCAGGTCCGGTCGCCGGTGTGGCAGGCCGCACCGGTCTGGTCGACCTTCACCAGCAGGGTGTCGCCGTCGCAGTCCAGCGCCACCGACTTGACGACCTGTACGTGACCGGAGGTGTCCCCCTTCACCCAGTACTCGCTGCGGCTGCGGCTCCAGTAGGTGCAGCGGCCGGTGGTCAGCGTGCGGTGCAGCGCCTCGTCGTCCATCCAGCCCAGCATCAGCACCTCGCCGGTGTCGTACTGCTGCGCGACGGCCGGGACCAGGCCGTCCTCGGTGCGCTTGAGGCGGGCGGCGATCGCGGGGTCCAGGGCGGTGGAGCCGGGGGCGGCGGGTGTGGTGGACATGGGGCCATTGTGTCAGCCCCTCCGGGCGGCGAACCGTTCGCGGGCGTCCCGTTCGGGGCCACTTCCGCCAACCGCCTGCCGGGCGCGGCCCCGGTGGGCCATCCTCGGGCCATGACCTCCGAGCAGCAGCCGCCCCGAGCCGCCGCCCCCCGTCCGCCCCGGAGCCTGGTGATCACCGTCGCCGCCGTCCTGGCCGTGCTGCTCGCGGTGGTGGCCACCGTGCTGCTCTGGCCCGAGGACGCCCCGAAGCCCGCCGCGGCCCCGCCCCCGCCCTCGGCCACCCCGACCCCCACGCCGACGCCCACCCCGACACCGACTCCCACCCCCACCAAGCCGCAACCCCCGTACGCCTACTTCCCGGTCGGCACCTGCTTCGACCACCCCCAGCTCAGTCCGGTGATCACCAAGGCCGAGCCCCGCCCCTGCACCGGCGACCACGACGGCGAGGTCATCGCCGACCTCCAGCTCCCCGACGGCCTCACCGGCGAGATCCCCCTCGCCCTCGCCATGCGCGACGGCTGCAAGACCGCCGAGACCACCGCCGAATCCCACCAACCCCCCGGCCGGACCTACTACCCCCGCCAGTTCGGCCCCGCCCTGGCCAACTACAAGGACGGCTGGCGCGACTACACCTGCACCCTCACCTCCGGCAGCAAGCAGGGCAGCCCCAAACTCACCGGCCAACTGCACCCGTAGGGCCCGTCTTCGCCCCGCGGACGGGAGACCGGGGACAGACCCTAGGCTTGCCACCATGTCGAACCACGCCCTCGCCGAACGCCACCGCCTCGCCGAACTCCTCACCGCCGCAGGGCCGGACGCACCGACCCTGTGCGCCGGGTGGACCACCCGGGACCTCGCGGCCCACCTGGTGATCCGCGAGCGCCGCCCCGACGCCGCGGCCGGCATCCGGGTCGCCGCCCTGGCCGGCCGGACGAAGCGCATCCAGGACGACTACGCGTCACGCCCCTACGAGGACTTGGTCCGACTCTTCCGCGCCGGCCCGCCCGTCCACTCCCTCTTCGCCCTGCCCGGCGCCGACGAAGCGGCCAACACCATCGAGTACTTCGTCCACGCCGAGGACGTCGCCCGGGCCGGCGAGGGGTGGACCGCCCAGCCCGTCCCGCCGGGTCGCGCCGCGGCCCTGTGGCGCCGCCTCCCGATGATCGCCCGCTTCGAGGCCGGCCGCCGCTCCCCCGTCCGCCTCACCCTGACCCGCCCCGACGGCGAGTCCCTCACGGTCGGCCCCGCCGGCGCCCCCGTCGTCCGCCTCACCGGCGACCCCGGCGACCTCGTCCTCTTCGTCTACGGCCGCGGCGCCCGCACCACCCTCACCGTCGACGGCCCCCAGGACGCGGTCGAGGCCCTCCGCCACGTCCTGCCGCTGCCGTAAGGAGCCGGCACCCCGCTGTGCGGGAAGTCGGCCGGGCCGACTTCCCGCGCGGCGGGCGGGGAGCCCGTGGATCGGTCACGTTCCTTACGGCGTGAGCCGGTTGGGGCCGCGGAAGAGGAACGTGGCCTCGCGGATCGAGGGCAGGCCGAGCAGGACCATCAGGACCCGGCCGAGGCCCATGCCGAAGCCTCCGTGCGGCGGGCAGCCGTAGCGGAAGGCGTTCAGGTAGTCCCGCATGGGCTCCGGGGTCAGGCCCTGCTGCGCGGCCTGCTCCAGCAGCACGTCGTACCGGTGCTCGCGCTGGGCGCCGGTGGTGATCTCCAGGCCCTTCCAGAGCAGGTCGAAGCTCAGGGTCACGCCGGGGTCGTCGGCGGGCCGGCGGTGGTAGAACGGCCGGATGCCGACCGGGTAGTGGGTGACGAAGGCGAACTCGTGCCCGGTGGCCTCCTTGAGGTGGGCCGCGATCGCCCGCTCCCCCTCCGGGTCCAGGTCCTCCTTGACGCCCTCCCGGTCCCAGCCGCCCTCGCGGAGGATCTCCTGCGCCTCGGCCATGGTGATCCGGGGGAAGGGCGTCGTGGGCACGGTGACCTCGACGCCGAAGTGCTCGGCGATCGCCTCCCCGTGCCGGTCCGCGACCTCGGCGATGGCGTGGGCGAGCATCCGCTCCTCGAACTCCATCACCTCCTCGACGCCGTCGATCCAGGCCAACTCCACGTCCACGCCGGTGAATTCGGTGGCGTGCCGGGAGGTGAAGGACGGTTCGGCGCGGAAGACGGGACCGATCTCGAAGACCTTGTCGATGCCGGCCGCGATCGCCATCTGCTTGAAGAACTGCGGCGACTGCGCCAGGTAGGCGCTGCGGCCGAAGTAACCGAGCTCGAAGACCTCCGCGCCGGACTCCGAGGCGGTGCCCATCAGCTTGGGGGTGTGCATCTCGGTGGCGCCCTGCCCGTGGGCGTACGCGCGCAGGCCCTGTTCCAGGGTGGTCTGGACGGCGAAGAGCAGCTGTGCGGCGGGACGGCGGCGCACGTCCAGGAAGCGCCAGTCCAGCCGCTGCTCCGGGCCGGTGCGGTCGTCGATCGGCAGCGGAGTGGCGGCCGGGTTCAGGACCTCGACCGCCTCGGGGACGAGCTCCAGGCCACCGAGCTTGACCTGCGCCGCCTCGACGACGCGGCCGGTGATCCGCACGGCGGACTCGGGGGTGAGGGCTTCGAGCCGGGCCTCCAGCGGCCCGCCGTCCCGTCGGTGGGTCACCTGCACCAGCCCGGTGCCGTCCCGCACGATGACGAACTGCATCGCGCGCTGCAGGCGCAGGGTGTGCACCCAGCCGCAGACGGAGACGGTACGGCCGAGGTGTTCTCGCAGGTCGGAGACGTGTACGCGGCTGTGGATCATTGAGGTCCTCCGAAGGACATCGTCATGATCCCTTGGGAGTGCGGGCGAGAAGGGTGACTCGCGGTACCACCGCACTTTCGCCGCCACCGGAGCAGCGGCCTCGTTCGGGCCCGGTGACGGGGGCCGGCCGGCGGGGCATTGGACCACCGGGCTCGGGGTCGTTCCTCCCCGCGCTCAGGAGGGTCTTCACCTCGGGGCACGAGACCGCCTTCCCAGCTTCCGGCGGTTCTCTCTGCTCGCGTGATCCCTGGCTACTCGTCTCCGTCGACGCGTTGCCCGGCAGGCTACGCGGCGGGTGGCGGCGGTGGCAACCGACATTCCGAGCCGTCGCCCGGTCACCGCTGACGGCCGCTCCGGGCCCGCTCGACCTCGTCGAGGTGCGACTCGCCCCAGGCCAGGAGGGGTTGGAGCGCCTGGCGGAGGGATCGCCCGAGATCGGTGAGGTCGTAGTCGACGTGCGGCGGGATGACCGGGTGGACGGTTCGGGTCACCAGGCCGTCGGCCTCCAGGGAGCGGAGGTGGTGGGTGAGGACCTTGGGGGTGATGCCGACCACCGCCCGCTGCAGCGCGTTGTAGCGGACCGTCCCCTCGGACAGGACGCAGAGGATCGACAGCATCCACTTGTCCGCGACCAGGTCGAAGACCCGACGGGTGGTACAGCCCTGTTCCAGCTGCGCCGTCGCGGTGGTGCCGGCAGTCGGGGAGGACGGGACACTATCCATTTGGAGAGTATGGCACTTAATTGTGCATACTTCCCCGCTCGCCCCCGTACTCAAGAGACTTGGCGCGTGACGACAACACGACCTGCACCAGCCCCGCCCCGCCGGACGACGGAGGCGCGGAACTCCGGAGCGGTACTGGCCATCCTGTGCACCGCCCAGGCCCTCGACATCATGAATCTCTCGTCCGTCAACATGGCGCTGCCCGGGATGGCCCGGGACTGGAGCGCTTCCCCCGAGCGGCTCTCCTGGGTGGTGTCGGCCTACTCCCTGATGTTCGCCGGCTTCCTGCTGGTGGCCGGGCGGGCCGCCGACCTGTACGGGCGGCGGCGTGCCCTGCTGGTCGGGATGGCGGTGTTCGCCGCCGCCTCCGCCGTGGTGTGGGCCTCCGACTCCCTGCCGTTGGCCGTGGCCGCCCGGGCGTTCCAGGGCGCCGGGGCGGCGGTGACGGTCTCGGCCGCGCTCGGACTGATCGGCGCCCTGTGGCGGGACGAACCGGGCCGGTCGCGGGCGCTGGGGGCGTTCGGCGCGATGGGCGGCGTGGGCCTGGCCTTCGGGCTGGTGGCCGGCGGGGCGCTGGCGGGGTCGATCGGGTGGCGGGCGATGTTCGCCATGAACGTCCTGGTCGTGGCCGCGCTCGTGGTGGGCGTGCTGGCGCTGATCCCCGCCGACGACCCGGCGGATCTCGCCGGCGGACGGCTCGACCTGCCCGGTGCCGCCCTGGTGACCACCGGGCTGCTGGGGCTCTCCTTCGCCCTGAGCCGGCTCGGCGGGCACGCCGCCGACGGCCCCGGCTGGGCGGTCGCGGCGGTCGCGGTCGGCTGCCTGGGCGGCTTCCTCGTCCGCCAGCGGCGCACGCCCGACCCGCTCGTCCCCCCGGCGACCTGGCGGCGGCCCGGCCTCGCCGCCGCCCTGGCGGTGGCCGTGTTCATGTACGCGGGCTGGGTCGGCGTGAACTACTTCGCCGCCCTCCTGCTGCAGGACGTCCTCGGCTTCAGCCCGCTCGGCACCGGTGTGGCCTTCCTGCCGCTCGCCGTCGGCGGCACACTGCTGCCGCTGGCCGCCGGACGCCTGGTCCCGCGGGTCGGTGCGCGCCGTCTGATGCTCCTCGGCCTGTCCTGCTACACGATCGGCCTCGCCCTGTTCTCGCTGGTGGGCCCCGGGGCGAACTACTGGACCGCGGTCCTGCCGCTCCTGCTCGTCCTCATCGTGGGGCTCTCGCAGACCTTCGTGGCGGCGAACATCACCGCCCTGTCCGGCGCCGGGAGCGACGAACAGGCCCTGGCCGGCGCCATGTTCAACACCGCGCTGCAGATCGGCGGCGGGCTCGGCCTCGCGGTCCTGTCCACGGTCGCCACCACGGCCGGCAGCGACACCCTGACCGGCTACCGGGCCGCCTTCCTCACCGCGGCCGGCCTCTCGCTCGCCGGGCTGGTCACCGTCCTCGTCGGCATCCGCGGCCCCCGCCGCCCGAACGGCTGACGGCCGGGGCCTCCCCCGCCCCGCCCGGCTGCGGATGTCAGCGCCCGGGTGCAAACTCGCAGGTGGCCGGAGTCCGACCCGGCCGGCCCGATCACTCTCCGCGAAGGGCGCCACCCCATGCTCACCACCGAATTCCCCATCGGCTCGCCCTGTTGGATCGACCTCGGCAGCCCGGACATCCCCGCCACCGCCGCGTTCTACGGCAAGGTCTTCGGCTGGACGTTCCAGGAGGTTCCCGAGACGGGCGGCTACGGCTTCCTCCAGCTGAACGGCAGGACCGTCGGCGCGATCGGCAACCTCGACGCGGGCGCGCGGTCCGCCTGGACGACGTACTTCCGCGTCGCCGACGTGGACGCCACCGCCGAGGCGGCCCGGCAGGCCGGTGCCGCCGTCCGGGTCCCGCCGACGGACGTCATGCAGGAGGGCCGGTTCGCCGCGCTGACCGATCCGCAGGGCGCCGAGTTCGCGCTCTGGCAGGCCGGGAACACGGTCGGTCTGGACGCCGTGTCCGAGGACAACACGCTGGTCTGGTCCGAGCTGCACACCAAGGACCAGGACGGCGGCTTCTCCTTCTACCAGCGCCTGTTCGGCTGGCGGGTGGAGAACTTCGAGCCGTCCCCGGGGATGAGCTACCGGGTGATCTCCGCCGCCGAGGGCGACCAGCAGCAGACGAGCTTCGGCGGCATCGCCCCGACGATGCAGCCGGACCAGCCCTCCGCCTGGACGCCGTACTTCGCCGCCAACGACGTGGACGCGCTGATCGTCAAGGCGACGGCGGCCGGCGGCACCGTGCTGATGCCCGCCGCGGACGTGGAGAACGTCGGCCGGATCGCCTGGCTGGCGGACCCGAACGGCGCCCCGTTCGCCCTGATCAAGGGCGAACCGCGCGAGTCCTGAGCACGCGTGAGGGCCCGTCGCGCACCGGCGACGGGCCCTCACGCACGACAGGACGGGTCACCGCACCGGGTGCCCGGCCTCCCGCAGCGCGTTCTTGACCTCGCCGATCCGCAGGTCCCCGAAGTGGAAGACGCTGGCCGCGAGGACGGCGTCCGCGCCCGCCTCGACGGCCGGCGCGAAGTCGGCGAGCTTGCCGGCCCCGCCGGAGGCGATCACCGGTACGGAGACGGCCTTGCGCACGGCCCGGATCATCTCCAGGTCGTAGCCGTCCTTGGTGCCGTCGGCGTCCATCGAGTTGAGCAGGATCTCACCCGCACCCAACTCGGCCGCGCGGCCCGCCCATTCGACGGCGTCGAGGCCGGTGCCCCGGCGCCCGCCGTGGGTGGTGACCTCGTAGCCCGAGGCGGTCTCCACGCCCTCGCCGCAGCGCCGGGCGTCCACCGAGAGCACCAGCACCTGCCGGCCGAAGCGCTGGGCGATCTCGCGGACCAGTTCGGGCCGGGCGATGGCCGCGGTGTTGACCCCGACCTTGTCGGCGCCGGCCCGCAGCAGCTGGTTCACGTCCTCGACGGCGCGGATGCCGCCGCCGACGGTGAGCGGGATGAACACCTGCTCGGCGGTGCGGCGGACCACGTCATAGGTGGTCTCGCGGTCGCCGGAGGACGCGGTGATGTCGAGGAAGGTCAGCTCGTCGGCACCTTCGGCGTCGTAGAGCTTGGCCATCTCGACCGGGTCGCCGGCGTCGCGCAGGTTCTGGAAGTTGACGCCCTTGACCACCCGCCCGGCGTCCACGTCCAGGCAGGGGATGACACGTACGGCGAGGGTCACGGCTGCTTGCCTTCCAGGGCTTCCAGGGTCATTGCCAGCCCGGCGCGGTACGCGTCGAGTTCGACCTCGACCATCATCCGGGAGTCGATCAGCCCGTCGACCACCACCATGGTGGCCACCGGGCGTGCGGCGTCGAAGAGTCGGCGGTGGGCGCGGCCCACCTCCTCGGCGTCACGGGCGTGGGTGATGTACATCCGGGTACGGACGACGTCGTCCGCGGTCAGACCGTACGCGGCCAGGGCCGAGAGCCCGACGCCGAACGCGGCGAGGGTCTGGCGGTACGGGTCGCCCTCGTGCTCGATCCGGCCGTCCACCCAGGCGGTGGACCCGGCCACATGCACGTGGTCGCCCGCGGCGACCGCCCGGGAGTAGCCGAACTCCTCCTCCCAGGGGGAGAAGCCCGTCACCCGGCCGCGTACGATCCGACCTTCGGTCATCCGGAAACCGCCTCCAGGGCCTCTTCGAGGGTGAACTTCTGCTCGTAGAGTGCCTTGCCCACGATGGCGCCCTCGACACCCAGCCCGACGAGACCGGCGATGGCGCGCAGGTCGTCGAGGGAGGAGACGCCGCCGGAGGCGACGACGGGACGGTCGGTGGCGGCGCAGACGTCGCGCAGCAGCTGGAGGTTGGGGCCGGTGAGGGTGCCGTCGCGGTTGACGTCGGTGACGACGTAGCGGGCGCAGCCCTCCTCGTTCAGCCGCTGCAGGACGTCGAAGAGCTGGCCGCCGTCGCGGGTCCAGCCGCGGCCGCGCAGGGTGGTGCCGACGACGTCCAGGCCGACGGCGATCTTGTCGCCGTGCTCGGCGATGGCCTTGGCGACCCACTCGGGGGCCTCCAGGGCGGCGGTGCCGAGGTTGACCCGGGTGCAGCCGGTGGCGAGGGCGCGGGCGAGCGACTCGTCGTCGCGGATGCCGCCGGACAGCTCGACCTTGATGTCCAGCTGGCCGGTGACCTCGCGCAGCAGCTCGTAGTTGGTGCCGGTGCCGAAGGCGGCGTCGAGGTCGACCAGGTGGAGCCACTCGGCGCCGGCGTTCTGCCAGGCGAGGGCGGCGGCCAGCGGCTCGCCGAAGGAGGTCTCGGTGCCGGAGGCGCCCTTGACCAGACGGACGGCCTGGCCGTCGCGGACGTCGACGGCGGGCAGCAGCTCAAGGCTCATCAGTAACAACTCTCAGATGGTCAGAGGGTGTTGACCCAGTTGGTCAGCAGGGCGGCGCCGGCGTCGCCGGACTTCTCGGGGTGGAACTGGGTGGCCCAGAGCGGGCCGTTCTCGATCGCGGCGACGAACGGCTGCCCGTGGGTGGCCCAGGTGACCAGCGGCGGGTTGATCCGCGCGCTGTGGGTCTCCAGCTCCCAGTGCCGCACGCCGTAGGAGTGCACGAAGTAGAAGCGGGTCTCCGGGTCGAGGCCCGCGAACATCCGGCTGCCCTCGGGCACGTCCACGGTGTTCCAGCCCATGTGCGGGACGACCGGGGCCTCCAGCGGCTCGACGGTACCGGGCCACTCGTCGCAGCCGGCCGTCTCCACGCCGTGCTCGACACCCTTCTCGAAGAGGATCTGCATGCCGACGCAGATGCCCATGACCGGGCGGCCCCCGGCGAGCCGGCGGCCGATGATCCACTCGCCGCGGACGGACTTGAGGCCGCGCATGCACGCCTCGAAGGCGCCCACGCCGGGGACGAGCAGGCCGTCCGCGGCCATCGCGGTGTCGTAGTCGGAGCTGACCGTGACGTTCGCCCCGGTCCGCTCCAGGGCGCGCTGCGCGGAGCGGAGGTTGCCGGAGCCGTAGTCGAGGACGACGACGTTCTTGCCCATGTTCAGGTGTCCAGTCTCTCTGCTACGGGTGTCACAGGCGCATGAGGCCGGAGCCCAGGCACATCACGGAACCGATCGCCAGCACCAGGATGACGCCCTTCGGCAGCTTCTGCTTCCAGAAGGAGATCACCCCGCCGGCCAGGAAGAGGCCGACGAACAGCAGGATCGTCGCGGTCTTGTTCACAGCGCACCCTTGGTCGAGGGGAGGATGCCGGCCGCGCGCCGGTCGCGCTCGGCGGCGTAGCGCAGCGCCCGGGCCAGCGCCTTGAACTGGCACTCCACGATGTGGTGCGCGTTGCGCCCGTACGGGACGTGCACGTGCAGCGCGATCTGCGCCTGGGCCACGAAGGACTCCAGGATGTGCCGGGTCATCGTGGTGTCGTAGCTGCCGATCATCGGCGCCATGCCCTCGGGCTCGGTGTGCACCAGGTAGGGCCGGCCGGAGAGGTCGACGGTGACCTGGGCGAGCGACTCGTCCAGCGGCACCGTGCAGTTGCCGAAGCGGTAGATGCCGACCTTGTCGCCGAGCGCCTGCTTGAAGGCGGCGCCGAGCGCGAGGGCGGTGTCCTCGATGGTGTGGTGGGTGTCGATGTGCAGGTCGCCGTCGGTCTTGACGGTGAGGTCGAACAGACCGTGCCGGCCGAGCTGGTCGAGCATGTGGTCGTAGAAGCCGACGCCGGTGGAGATGTCGGTCTTGCCGGTGCCGTCGAGGTCTATCTCGACCAGGACGGAGGTCTCCTTGGTGGTGCGCTCGACGCGTCCGATGCGGGACATGGGGGGTTACAGCTCCTTGATCACTCTACGGACGGCGTCCAGGAAGGCGTCGTTCTCGGCGGGCGTGCCGGCGGTGACGCGCAGCCACCCGGGGACGCCGTTGTCACGGACCAGGACACCCCGGTCGAGGATGGCCTGCCACACGGCGTGGGTGTCGGCGAAGCGGCCGAACTGGACGAAGTTGGCGTCCGAGTCGGTCACCTCCAGGCCCATCGCGCGCAGCGCGTCCACCAGGCGGTCGCGCTCCTCCTTGAGCCGGCCGACGTACCCGAGCAGGGTGTCGGTGTGCTCCAGGCAGGCCAGCGCGGTGGCCTGGGTGACGGCGGACAGGTGGTACGGCAGGCGGACCAGCTGGACGGCGTCGACCACGGCCGCGTCGGCGGCCAGGTAGCCGAGGCGCAGTCCGGCGGCACCGAAGGCCTTGGACATGGTGCGGCTGACCACCAGGTTGGGGCGGCCCTCGATCAGCGGTAGCAGCGAGGCGCGGTGCGAGAACTCGACGTACGCCTCGTCCACGACCACCAGACTGGGCCGGGCGGCCTGCGCGGCCTCGTACAGCCGCAGGACCGTCTCGGCTCCGACGGCCGTCCCGGTCGGGTTGTTCGGCGAGCAGATGAACACCACGTTCGGCCGGTGCTCGGCGATCGCGTCGAGCGCGGCGTCCACGTCGATGGTGAAGTCGTCGCCCCGCGGGCCGGAGATCCAGGCGGTGCCGGTGCCCCGGGAGATCAGCGCGTGCATCGAGTAGGAGGGCTCGAAGCCGAGCGCGGTGCGGCCGGGGCCGCCGAAGGTCTGCAGCAGCTGCTGGAGCACCTCGTTGGAGCCGTTGGCGGCCCACACCTGCTCGCGTGCGACCGGGAAGCCGGTGGTACGGGTCAGGTACCCGGCCAGGCCCTCGCGCAGCTCGACCGCGTCCCGGTCGGGGTAGCGGTTGAGGTTGCGGGCGGCCTCGGCGACGCGCTCGGCGATCCGGGCCACCAGCTCGTCCGGCAGCCGGTACGGGTTCTCGTTGGTGTTCAGCTGGACGGGGACGTCCAACTGCGGTGCGCCGTACGGGGACTGGCCGCGCAGCTCGTCCCGGATGGGCAGGTCGTCGATGTTCGTCACGCGCCGGGAACCGTCCAATCGAACCGAGCCTTGACGGCGTCACCGTGACCGGGCAGGTCTTCGGCGTTCGCCAGGTTGACCACGTGCGCGGCGACGTCCGCCAGCGCCTCCCGGTCGTACTCGACGACCTGGACGCCGCGCAGGAAGGTCTGCACCGACAGTCCGGAGGAGTGGCAGGCGCAGCCGCCGGTCGGCAGCACGTGGTTGGAGCCGGCCGCGTAGTCGCCCAGCGAGACCGGGGTCCACCGGCCGATGAAGATCGCGCCGGCGTTGACGACCTCGGCCGCCACGGCGTGCGGGTCGCGGGTCTGGATCTCCAGGTGCTCGGCCGCGTAGGCGTTGACCACGGCGAGGCCCTGCTCCAGGTCGTCGACCAGGATGATGCCGGACTGCCGACCGCCGAGCGCCTCGGCGACCCGCTCGCTGTGCTTGGTCCGGCCGACCTGGCCGACCAGCTCGACCTCGACCGCGTCGGCCAGCTCCGGGGAGTCGGTGACCAGCACCGAGCCGGAGGTGGGGCCGTGCTCGGCCTGGCTGATCAGGTCCGCGGCGACGTCGCTCGGCAGCGCGCTGTCGTCGGCGAGGACGGCGATCTCGGTCGGGCCGGCCTCGGAGTCGATGCCGATCCGGCCGGCGAACAGCCGCTTGGCGGCGGCCACGTAGATGTTGCCGGGGCCGGTCACCATGTCGACCGGGGCGCACTCCTCGGTGCCCAGGGCGAACATCGCGACCGCCTGGGCGCCGCCGACGGAGTAGACCTCCTCCACGCCGAGCAGCGCGCAGGCCGCCAGGATGGTCGGGTGCACCCGGCCCTCGAACTCCTTCTGCGGCGGCGAGGTCACCGCGATGCCCTTCACGCCCGCCTCCTGGGCCGGCACCACGTTCATCACCACGGAGGACGGGTAGACCGCCAGCCCGCCCGGCACGTACAGGCCGACCCGCTCGACCGGCACCCAGCGCTGGGTGACCGTGCCGCCCGGCACCACCTGGGTGGTGTGCCCGGTGCGGCGCTGGTCGGCGTGCACGGCCCGGGCGCGGCGGATCGACTCCTCCAGCGCGGCCCGCACCTTCGGGTCCAGCGTCTCCAGGGCCTCGGCCAGCTGCTCGGCGGGCACCCGGGTGGACTCCAGCCGGACGCCGTCGAAGCGCTCGGTGATCTCGATCAGCGCCGCGACCCCGCGATGGCGTACGTCCTCGGCGATCGGCCGCACCTTCTCCAGGGCGGCCGCCACGTCGAACTCGGCACGGGGCAGCAGGTCACGCGGGTCGTCCAGCGAGCCGCGGAGGTCGATTCGAGAGATCACGCCACCCAGTGTAAGGAGTGGCCGGAACGGGTGGTCCCACATTTCAGTCCGTGATACGAAAGGCGAGACGACCGGGGGACGGGGGAAAGCATGGCGGAAAGCGCCCCAGAGAGCTGGACCGACACCGAGCGGAAGCTCTGGGAGGCCTTCCGCGAGGGCGAGGTCTTCGACCTCCGGTGTGGCCGACCCGACATCGACGACCCCTTCGGGGACACCGTCTGGGGCCCCGAACGCACGGTGAGCGCCGAGGTCCTCGCCCACCTCCTGCTGGCCGGCCCGCGGCCCACCGCCGGGCGGGTCGCCTCGCTGCGGATGAGCGGGGTGTACGTCACCGGCGCGCTCAACCTGGCCGGCGGCCACATCGACCGGTACGTCGAACTGCGCGGCTGCCGCTTCGAGCACAAGATCCTCATCTCGGAGGCCTCGGCCACCACCCTGCGGATGGTCGACTGCCTGATCCCCCGGCTGGAGGCCTCCAGGCTCGCCACCACCGGCGACGTCCACCTGGCCCGCTGCCGGATCCCCGACGGCATCCGGCTCACCGACGCCAAGATCGGCACCGACCTGCTGCTCAACCTGGCCGTCATCGGCGGCGACCGCTACGGCCGCGCGGTGTCCGCCGACGGGATCACCGTCCACCAGGACTTCGAGGCCGAACGCCTGGAGACCCGAGGCGAGTTGAGCATCCGCACGGCCCGAATAGGCGGCCGCTTCTCGCTCCGCGGCGCCCAGCTGCACGCCGACCCGCAGAACCGGGTCTGCCTCAACGCCGTCCGGCTCAACGTCGGCCACACCCTCTACCTGACCAGCTCGGCCGACGGCGGCTGGTTCGGCTCCCGCAGCTACTACGGCTCCGGCTACGGCCAGAGCCCCCCGCCCGACGCGCCCAGCACCCCGTTCCGCGCCTACGGCCAGGTGCGGCTCTCGGACGCCCGCTTCGACGCCGCCTGCCTGATCTCCGGAGAGTTCCACCTGGAGGGCGACGACGAGCTCTCGCTGCGCCGCATCCACACCCCCGAACTCCGGTTCACCTGCAAGATCCGGCCCACCGGCACCGTCTCCCTCTCCCGCGCCCGGGTCGGCAACCTGGTCGACACCCCGGACGCCTGGCCGCTCGGCAAGCACCTGCGGCTGACCGGCTTCGTCTACGAGAACCTCCGCCCGGTCGGACAGTTCACCGTCCAGCAGCGGATCGCCTGGTTGGAGGGCTCGACGGTCGAGTTCCAGCCGGAGTCCTACGAGCAGCTCGCCGCGGCACTGCGCCGCGACGGCGCCGACGACGACGCCCGCGAAGTGCTCTACGCCAAGCAGCGCCGCCGCCGGGAGACCCTGCCGCTGCCCGCCCGGGGCTGGGGCCTGGTCCAGGACGTCACCGTCGGTTACGGCTACCGCCCCGGCCGCGCCGGCCTCTGGCTCCTGCTCGCCTGGGCCCTCGGCAGCATCTGGTTCGCCACCCACCCGCTGCTCCCGCTCAAGGCCGACGAGAAGCCGCACTGGAACCCGGTGCTCTACACCCTCGACCGGCTGCTGCCCATCGTCGACCTCAACCAGGGCGCCTGGAACCCCGGCGAGGCCTCCCAGTGGATCTCCGCCGGCCTGGTCGTGGTCGGCTGGCTCCTCGCCTCCACCGTCGTCACCGGCGCCACCCGCCTCCTCCAACGCGGCTGACCCCACCCCGGCCCGCGACGACCACCTGCGCGGGACCAAGACCCGACGACCACCCGGGCGGGCCCGCATACAAGCACGCGGGCCCGCCCCTTCCAGGAACCTGCGATTCGGCGGCGGCCCCGGCCAAAATGACCGGGGCCGCCGAAACGATAAGAGCGGTCCTTTCCTCGCTCCGACCGCCCGTCGCGCAATGAGCGAGCCGGAGAAGCTGGGCGCCCAGGCGGGCCAGTCCCAGGGCCGCGTAGGTGATGATCCGGTCGACCCCGGCCCGGTTGAGCACGGTAAACACCTACGGCGGTGGGCAGAAGTCCCATTGCCCGGAGCCACGATCCACCTCGCTCTCATCGCTCCGTCGCCGCCCCGGCCGGAACCGGGGGGGGGGGGCGAACAGCCCCGGGGATCGGGGCCCCCCCCAAAGGTCGGGAGCCCCCCCAAAACGATGTGAAAA
>NZ_JBEOSP010000081.1:0-19147 GCF_040303105.1 Kitasatospora sp. NPDC096128
CTCGTCACCAACGCCTGCCATCACGCCCGGGGCCCGCGCGACCGTCTGATCGGGGATGGTGGTCATGTCGTCGTCCTTCCCGGTCACTTGGCGGAACGCAGGCGGCGGGCGATCAGGGTGTTGGCCAGGCCGACCAGCAGGAGCAGGGCGAACATCAGCCAGGCGATGGCGGAGGCGCGGCCGAGCATGCTGTAGCGGAATCCCTGGTCGTACATGAAGATGCCCAGGGTCTCGTACTGGTGCTGGGTGCCGCCCTGGTGGCCGCTCTGACCGCCGAACAGGAAGGGCTCGCCGAAGAGCTGGGTCGCCCCGATGAACGAGACGACGACGGTGAACAGGATGGTGGGCCGCAGTTCGGGGATCGTGACGTTGCGGAACTGCTGCCAGCGGTTGGCGCCGTCGATCGCGGCCGCCTCGTACAGCTCGCGGGGGATGGCCTGCATCGCGGCGAGGTAGATCAGCGCGTTGTAGCCGGTCCAGCGCCAGATGACGATCACGGAGATGGCGAACTGCGAGGTCCAGGTGCCGGACTCCCAGTGGACCGGGCCGATGCCCACCAGCCCGAGCAGCCAGTTGGCCATGCCGGCTTCGGGGCTGAAGATCAGTGCGAAGACGAGCGTGGCGGCCGCGACCGACGTCGCGTACGGCGCGAGCAGCGCCGTACGGAAGAAACCGCGGGCCGGGAGGCGGTAGTTGAGCAGGTGGGCGAGGCCGAGCGCGATCAGCAGCTGCGGGACGGTGGACAGCACCCCGAGGGTGACGGTGTTGCCCAGGGCGTGCCAGAAGAGCGAGCTCGGCGGCCCGAACAGCAGGTCGCGGTAGTTCTGGAGGCCGACCCAGTCCGCCTGGTCCACGTTGAAGAGACTGACCCGGTGCAGGGAGAGCCAGCCGGTGTAGAGCAGCGGGAAGAGCCCGAAGACCGCGAACACCAGGAAGAAGGGCGAGACGAACAGGTAGGGCGAGCCGAGGTGGTCCCAGCGGTGCAGCCGGCCGCGCAGCCCCGTCGGCGTTCCGGCGCGCTTCGGCGGGCTGCTGCCGGGAGGGTCGGCCGGGTCGCTTCGGCGGGTGCGGGTCGAGGTGGCCACAGGGTTCCTCCGTACCGGGCCGACGGCCGGGCGGGGCCGTCGGGTCGCTCTGGAAAGGGGTTCGGTCTCGGTGGTCGTCGGTCTCGGCGGCCGGACCGTGCGCGGGGAGGGAGTCGCCGCGCACGGTCCGGCCGGCCTGGCCCGCGGTTACTGGATGGTGCTCGTGATCTGCTTGACGGTGTCGGCCCAGGCCGCCTCGGGGCTCATGTGGTTCTGCTCCATCAGCAGCACGCCGTTGCTGAACGCCCCGTGCAGGTCACCGTGGTGCGGACCGGTCTCGGCCGGCTGGATGGCCTTGGCCGCGGTGGAGAAGATCTGCCCGGTGGGGGCGTTCGGGCCGATGTAGGGGTTCTGGTAGTCCGTGACGCCGGGGAGGGCGTACGCCTTCTGGTTGGCGGGGATGGTGCCGACCTTCTGGAAGACCTTGGCCTGCTGCTCGGGGGCGGTGAGCCAGACGGCCAGCGCCTGGGCCTGGGCGACGTGCTTGCCGGAGGCGGGCACGGCCAGGAACGAGCCGCCCCAGTTGCCGGCGGTGGGCGCCTGCGCGATGTTCCACTTGCCGGCATTGGCGGGGCCGGAGAACTTCTCGATGTTGGCCTGCTGCCAGGACGGGCAGACGGTGGTGGCGAAGGTGGAGTTGGAGAAGGCCGTCTGCCAGGGGGTGTCGAACTCCTTGAGCCCCTGGGTGATCCCGGCCTGGACCGCGTCGGAGGCGAGCTTCCAGCCGCTCTTCACGCCCGCGGAGTCCTGGTAGTTCATCTTGCCGTTCTTGTAGTACTGCTCGGCGTTGGAGGAGACCACGCCGTTGTAGAGGCCGGTGGCGGTGTCCATGAAGGAGGTGCCCTTGGGGGCCTTGGCCTGGTACTGGCGGCCGACCTCGACGTACTTCGCCCAGTCGCCCGCCCACAGGGCGCTGACCGCGGCGGGGTCCGTGGGCAGCCCCGCGGCCTGGAAGAGGTCCTGGCGGTAGCAGATCGCCATCGGGCCGACGTCCGTGCCGAGGCCGACGGTCCTGCCCTGGGCGGTGGTCGCCTGCTTCCACTTCCAGGGCAGGTAGGCGTCCTGCTCGACACCCTGGACGTGGGACAGGTCGGTGAAGGCACCGCTGAGTTGGTCGGAGGTGGCCAGGGCGATCCGGCTCACCTCCAGGGCCTGGATGTCGTCGAGCCCGCCGCCCGAAAGGCGGGTCTGCAGCGCGGTCCAGTAGTCGCCCTCCTGGGTGGTGGTGTTCTCCTTGATGGTGATGTTCGGGTGCGCCTTCATGTACTCGTCGAAGAGCCCGGACTCCTTGTAGCCGAAGGTGCCGAAGTCGCCGACGGTGAGCGTGGTCTTCGCGTTCGGATCGTCCGAGCCGGCCCCTGCTGAGGAGCATCCGGTGGCCAGGACCGCGGTGACGACGGCGGCCGACAGGACGGC
Organism: Kitasatospora sp. NPDC096128; assembly: GCF_040303105.1. Taxonomy (NCBI): domain Bacteria; kingdom Bacillati; phylum Actinomycetota; class Actinomycetes; order Kitasatosporales; family Streptomycetaceae; genus Kitasatospora; species Kitasatospora sp. NPDC096128. The sequence continues at coordinate 2,502 of NZ_JBEOSP010000081.1, forward strand.
AGCGGCTCTGCGGGAACGACTGCGCAGGAACATGTGGTTCTCCAGGGAGCGGTGACGGAATGCACGCGGGGTGGGTCGCGCGGGTGGGAGAAGCGCGGGAAGTGCGGTGCGCTCGCGGTGCGGGCGGCCGGGGGCGGCCGGGGGCGGCCCGGGTCCGGCAGCGTCCGGAGCTGGCCCGGCGGTAGAAACTGGAAGCGCTTCCAGTTCGCAAACCCTGCTCCCTCGGGCAGGAAACTGTCAAGAGGTGTTCGGCTGTCGGCCCTTCGCGCTGTTCCGCCGGTTGCGGGCAGGCCGGAGCGCAGACGGCCGGTGGAGGGGACGCGACCGCGGACCCGTGAAGGCGCAGGGCGGCGCTCTGGAAGCGCGGAAGCGCTTCCAGTCGGGACCGCTGTGGGGTGGAATCAGCCGGACGTCAGGGGCGCGGACTCCCGGACCGTCAGGCGGGTGGGCAGGACGAGGGGGCTCGGGTCCTGGCCCTCGACGACCGCCACGAGCATCCGGGCCAGCTCCAGCCCGAGCGCGCGCACCGGCTGGTGCACCGTGGTCAGCGGCGGGTCGGCGTACAGGGCGCCGGCAAGGTCGTCGAAGCCCACGACGGCGACGTCCTCGGGGACGCGCCGGCCGTGCCTGCGCAGCGCGCGCAGTGCTCCCAGCGCCATGCCGTCGTTGGCCGTGAACACCGCGTCCAGGCCCGGACGGTCGGCGAGCAGCCGCTCCATCGCGGCCTCGCCGCCGGCCTGGGTGAAGTCGCCCGGGACGATGCCGGCGTGGGGCAGGCCGGTCAGCACCAGCGCCTCGCGGAAGCCCTGTTCACGGGCGACGGCGGCCTGGAGGTCGACCTGTCCGGTGATCATCGCGATGTTCCGGCGTCCGCTGCGGACCAGGTGCTCGACGGCGAGGCGGGCGCCGCCCCGGTTGTCCGGGTCCACGTACCACCGGGGCGTGCCGGTCAGGGGGAGGCCGCCGAAGACCACCGGCAGGTCCGTCTGCTCGGCCAGCCGGCCCAGCGGGTCGTCGCCGCGCACGGCCATCAGCATCACGCCGTCGGCCCGTTGTGAGCTCAGGATGCGCCGCAGGCGCTCCTTGCCGCGGGGCGTGTTGGCCAGCAGCAGGACCAGTTCGAGGTCCGTCTGGTCGAGGAAGGAGCTGACGCCCACCGTCACTTCGGCGAAGAACGGGTCGGCGAAGAGGCCGGGTTCGTCGCTGGACACCGCCAGGACGACCGACCCGGCCCGCCGGGTGGCCAGCGCCCGCGCGGTCGGGTTCGGCACGTAGCCGAGTTCGCGGACCGCCCGTTCCACCGCGGCCCGCTTGGCCGCGCTGACGTGCGGCACGTTGTTGATGACGCGGGACGCCGCCGTGCGTGAGACACCGGCCCGGGCGGCGACCTCGTCCAGGGTCGGCTGGCGACGTGGGGATGTCTCCATTGCGATCGTCGGTCCTCCTTTGCCGGCGGGCGTCACCGGACCATGGTTCCACGGACATCCCGTGTCACCAGGGTGATCGGCCAACGCATTCGCCTCCGCTCGTCGGAAGCGCTTCCACAACTCTAGGCCCAGTCGGCCGGGTTCCGCCCCAACAGCGCCGAGTCCGAGCGCGTCCCAGCAGGGATGGGGTTCTGCGAAGCTTGCGTCAGACGTCTTGACACCGGGTTCGGATCGGCTCAATCATCCAGGCAACTGGAAGCGCTTCCATTGCGCACTCCCCCCAGCTTCCATCCCCCACCCACCCCCACCCACCCAGTGGAGGAAGCATCATGCGTCACCCGCTGCGCAGGCTCTCCCTGCTCATGGCACCCGCCCTGACCGCCCTCGTGGTCGCGGTCCAGCCCACGGCCGCCCAGGTCGCCGGCCCCACCACCCCGGCGGCCTCCGGCTTCTACGCCGACCCCGACTCCAGCGTCCAGCGGTGGCTGAACGCCAACCCCGGGGACGGCCGCGCCGCCGATATCCGGGCGTCCATCGCCTCGGTGCCGCAGGCGCGCTGGTTCGGCAACTGGAGCGGCACCATCGGGACGGCGACCGGCGCCTACGTCGGCGCCGCCGCCGCCCAGGGCAAGCTGCCGATCCTGGTGGCCTACAACATCCCCAACCGGGACATCTGCGCCGGCCAGTCCGGCGGCGGCGCGGGCTCCGCCGCCGACTACGCCACCTGGATCGCCGCCTTCGCCAGCGGCATCGGCAGCCGGCCGGCCGTGGTCGTCCTCGAACCCGACTCGCTCGGCGACGAGAGCTGCATGAGCGCCGGTCAGATCGCCGAACGCAACGGGATGCTGCGCAATGCCATCGCGCAGTTCAACGCCAAGGCCCCGAACACCAAGCTCTACCTGGACGCCGGCAACCCCGCCTGGCTCAGCGCCGGGACGATGGCCCAGCACCTGGCCGACGCCGGGGTGAGCGGAGCACACGGGTTCTCCCTGAACGTGTCCAACTACATCGACACCGCGCAGAACTCGGCGTACGCCGACGCCGTCAACGCGGCCCTGCGGTCGTCGTACGGCTACACCAAGCCCTTCGTCGTCGACACCAGCCGCAACGGCAACGGCTCCGACGGCAACTGGTGCAACGCGGCGGGCCGCCGGATCGGCACGCCCACCCGGTTCGGCGGCGGCGGTGCCGAGATGCTGCTGTGGATCAAGGCGCCCGGCGAGTCCGACGGCAACTGCGGCACCGGCGCCGGATCGACGGCCGGACAGTTCCTGCCGCAGGTCGCCTACAACCTGATCCACGGTTTCTGAGCCATGGCCACCGGGCCGCGGCTTCCGGGCCGCGGCCACCGACCCGAGTAAACGACCAGAGGACCGTCCTGTGCGACCACGCATCCCACGCTCGCTGATCCCCGTCGGCATCGCCGCGCTGCTGACCGGGCTCGCCGTCCCGGCCCAGGCCCAGGCCCTGACGCCCGACCAGGCCAAGAGCCACCGGGCGATCGACCACACACTGCCGGCCGACACCCGCTTCTACGTGGAGCCGGACCGCGACGCCGACGAGCAGGTCGTCACCGACCTGCTGAACGGCGACCTCGCCGGTGCCACCACCATGGCGAAGCTGGCCAGTTGGCCCGGAGCCCACTGGTACACCGACGGCACACCGGAGCAGGTGGAGCGCCAGACGCGGACCCTGGTCCGCCGTGCGGCCCGGACCGGGACCGTCCCGGTCCTGGTCGCCTACAACGTCCCCGGGCGGGACTGCTCCCAGTACTCGAGCGGCGGCGCCCAGTCGGACGCGGCCTACCAGGCCTGGATCGCCGGGCTGGCCCGGGGCATCGGGCACGACCGGGCGGTGATCGTCCTCGAACCCGACGCCCTGGCCAACCTGCCCCGCGACTGCTCCCCGACCACCGACCCGACGGGCGCCCTCACCGCGGGACGCCTCGCCGACCTCCGCTACGCGATCGACGTCCTGGAGAAGCAGCCCGGCACGACCGTGTACCTGGACGCGGGGAACAGCCACTGGCAGAGCGTGGGCGCCATGGCGCAGCGCCTGCTGGACGCCGGGGTCGAGCACGCCCAGGGCTTCTCGCTGAACGTCTCCAACTTCTTCCCCACCGACCAGTCCGACCGCTACGGCACCTGGGTGTCCAACTGCCTCTGGTACGCCGCCAAGGGCCCGGCGGCCGCCCGCGGACACGCCGAGTCGTGCGCGAGCCAGTACTACTCCCCGGCCGCCCCCAACGACGGCGCGCCGGGCAACTCCGTCAACGTGGACGACCGCAGCACCTGGCACTGGACCGACCAGTGGTTCCAGCAGAACGTCGGAGCCCAGCCGGCCGAGGCGCTCACCCACTTCGTCGTCGACACCAGCCGGAACGGGAAGGGCTCCTGGACACCCCCGGCCGGAAAGTACACCGGCGACCCGCAGATCTGGTGCAACCCGCCCGGACGCGGCATCGGCGACCGGCCCACGGCCGACACCGGCGCCCCGCTCGCGGACGCCTACCTGTGGATCAAGACCGTCGGCCAGTCCGACGGGCAGTGCAACCGCGGCATCCCCGGTGGAACAGCGGACCCTGAGTACGGCACCGTCGATCCACCGGCCGGCACCTGGTGGCCCGAACAGGCCCGCGCCCTGGTGCGGAACGCCGACCCGGCGCTGACCTTCAACGGCTGGGACTGAGCCGGGCCGGGCCACGCCGGGTCGGGCCGGACCACCGCCACCCCCGGGGCGGGGGTGAGAGGGGGCGCCGAGGCGGGCCGGGGAAGCCGTTGCGGGGGGCGGCTTCCCCGGCCCACCGGAAGAACAGTTTGTTAACGCTCACAGAACCTTTGTGCGAAACTTGGCATGGCTTGGCAAATGCCCAGTTCAGATGCGATGTGAGCGCTCGTCACCGATGTTGACGCGCTCATGGTTCGCTCATACGCTCCGGGGGCACCGGAAGCCGTGGCCGTACTCCGATCGGAGCGCTGATGTCCAAGCCCCGCCCCCGACAGCCCTTCGCCCGCACTGCCCTCCTGGGCGCGCTCGGCGCTGCCACCGCGCTGGGCGGCCTGCTCGGCGCGCCGGCCGCGCAGGCCGCGGCCGGTGCGCCGACCACGCCGCCCGCGCCGACCGCTGCCGCGGGCGGGTCGTTCACCGCGCTGACCTACAACGTGGCCGGCCTCCCGCAGGTGGTGAACAGCTCCTCCACCGAGCGGCAGAGCAGCACCACCGCCATCGGCTCCCGGCTCGCGCCGTACGACATCGTGCACGTCCAGGAGGACTTCAACTACCACGCGTTCCTGTACGCCGCCGACACCCATCCGTACCGCACCGCGACCAGCGGCGGGGCGGGCATCGGCAGCGGCCTCAACACCCTGTCCGGTCTCGGCTACGACGGCGACGACTTCGAGCGGGTCAAGTGGAACGACTGCCAGCTGGACTCCGGTGACTGCCTGACCCCCAAGGGCTTCACCTTCATGCGGACCCGGCTGGCCGAGGGCGTGTACGTCGACTTCTACAACCTCCACGCCAACGCGGGCACGAACCCCGGCGACGAGACCGCCCGTGCCGCCGACCTGGCCCAGCTCACCGGCTACATCAAGACCCACTCGGCCGGGAACGCCGTCGTGGTGATGGGCGACACCAACACCCGCTACACCCGCGTCGAGGACACCATCGGCGCCTTCGCCGCCGACAACACGCTGACCGACGCGTGGGTGCAGCTGGAGCGCGGCGGCGTGGCGCCGACCCGCGGTGCCGACCCGCTGCTGTGCGACCAGAATGCGCCCACCGACACCTGCGAGATCGTCGACAAGGTGCTCTACCGCAGCAGCGCGCTGGTGTCGCTGACCGCGACCTCGTACGCCAACAAGCACGCCGACTTCCTGGACGCCTCCGGCAAGATGCTCTCCGACCACGACCCGGTCGCCGTGGGCTTCACCTGGAGCCGCAACCCCGCCTACCTGGCGAGCGAGCAGTACGGCGGCCCGCACGGCGACTTCTACGACGACATCGACCGCGTCGCGCCTGGCGCCCGCGCCACCACGGTCAGCCTGCGGGCCGGCAGCCGGGTCGACCAGGTCGGCCTGACCCTCGCCGACGGCACCGCCCTCACCCACGGCGGCACCGGCGGCACCGCCTCCTCGCTCACTCTGGGCAGCGGTGAGTACCTGAACTCGGCCACCCTCTGCCAGGGTTCGTACAACGGGCACACCCGCATCTTCTCCGCCTCCTTCGCCACCAACCTCGGCCGCACCCTCTCCGGTGGCACCACCACCGGCGACTGCGTGACCCGCACCGCGCCCGACGGCTGGCAGATCGCCGGGTTCCAGGGACGCGCCGGTGACGAGGTCGACAAGCTCGGCTTCCTGTTCACCCACCGCTGATCCCGCACCCCGAACGTCCCCGGCCCGGGCCGCCACCCGGGCCGGGAAACCCCCGCTCGCACACCGTTCCGCCCCCGGCACACCACAGCAGGAAGACCAGCGATGAACGACCGGCCCGCCCTGAACCGCCGCCGCTTCCTGCGCAGTTCCGCAGCCGCCTCGGTCGGCCTGCTCACCGCGCCCACCGCCCTGAGCCTGCCGACCGCCCCGCAGCAGGCCGCCGCCGCGCCCGCGGGCCCTGTCCAGGGCGCCGCCTTCGTGGACTCCTACGCCACCAACACGATGGCCGACCTCACCCCGGAGGGGAACGCCGCCGTGCGCATCCTCACCGGGATGAACCGGATCTGGCGCACCGGCACGTCCTGGAACGACGGTTCGCCGCTGATGGCCGACGTGCTGCGCGCCAACGTGCGCTACTGCGTGGAGGTCACCACCAGGCGCACGGCGGACCAGGCCAAGGAGGCGTTCATCTACGACCGCCGGCACCAGGGCTACTCGGTCATCGCAGGCCTCGGCCCGCTCGCCGACCTGTACCGCACGGGTGCCAGGGCCGTCACCTCGATCACCACGGCGCCCGACTCCACCCCGCCCGCGAAGGTCGACGACGCCGTCCCGGCCGGCGCGCCCGCCGGCTCCGCGATCGGCCCCGGGGCGGTCGACTCGGAGCTGGGGCAGGTGGTCACCCTGGTCAACACGCTGCGCGGCCCGTACGCCTCCGGCAACCCCGCCAAGTACGCCTACCGCTACCCGCGCCCGTGGCGGATGACCGAGGACAGCGCAGTGGTCGACACCGGCGCCACCGACACCCTCGGATTCCCGGTCTACGCCTCCGACGTCGTGGTCGCCCCGCAGCTGCTGCGCCAGCGCAGCACCTCCCCGGCGGACGACGGCGGCTTCGTGAGCGGCCACACCAATGCCTTCCACCTGTCCGCGCTGGCCCTGGCCTACGCGGTGCCCGAGCGCTTCCAGGAGCTGATCACCCGGGCCTTCGAGCTCAGCCACACCCGGATCGCCGCGGGCATGCACTCCCCGCTCGACGTCATCGGCGGCCGGACGCTCGCCGCCGCCCTCGCCGCCGCCACCCTCGCCGATCCGCGCAACGCCGCCCTCAAGGCCGCCGCCCGGAGCCAGGCCGCCGCGTACTTCCGGGCGAAGACCGGCAGCACCGCCGACACCCTGTACGCCTACGCCCACCGGGCCGACCCGGCCGAGGACCCGTACGCCGACCGCGAGGCCAACGCCGAGCTGGTCACCCCGAAGCTGACGTACGTCCTGCGCCGCAGCGGCCGGAACGTGCTGATGACGGTGCCCAAGGGCGCCGAGGTGCTGCTGGAGACCCGCCTGCCGTACCTGGACGCCGCCCAGCGCCGCGAGGTGCTGCGCACCACCGCGCTGCCCTCGGGCTACGTCCTGCTGGACGGGCCGGAGCTGTGGGGCAGGCTCGACCTGTTCGCCGCGGCCGACGGTTACGGCTCCTTCGAGCGGGACGTGACGGTCGAACTCAACGCCGCCGACGGCGGGTTCTGCGCGGCCGACGCCTGGCGCAACGACATCGCCGGCCCGGGCGGCCTCACCAAGCGCGGCACCGGGACGCTGACCCTGACCGGTACCAACCGCTATACCGGCGCCACCGTGGTGGCGGGCGGGGTCCTGGTGGCCGGCTCCCGCGACGCCCTCGGCCGCGGCGATGTCCAGGTCCGCGGCGGCACGCTGCGGGTGGGCGCCGAGCGGGGCGCCGTCCGGGTGCACGGCGACCTCCTCCAGTCGGCCGGGACGCGCCTGGAGCTGGCGCTCCACCACTGCCACTCGCCGGCGCTGACGGTCGACGGTCGAGTGACGCTCGGTCAGAACACTGATCTAGTCCTGGAGTTGGCGGACTCCGTCGAGCCGGCCGACGACCTGATGCTGCCGGTTCTCAGGGGGCGTACGCTGCAAGGCGAGTTCGGCAGCGTCACCGTCGACGTGGACGGCTACGAGGCGACGCCGCAGTACACCCACGACGGCCTCTCGGTGCGACTGACCCGCTGCTGAACGGGCCGTCCATTCCCGGCTCCTAGGAGGAAACGCCCATGACCCTGGCTGCGACCAACTGGGCCGGGAACGTCAGGTTCCGGGCCGAGCGATTCCACGCGCCCCGCTCCGTCGACGAGTTGCGGCGGATCGTCGCGGCAGGTCGGTCGGTGCGGGTGCTCGGGAGCGGGCACTCGTTCAACCCGATCGCGGACAGCACGGGTGACTTGGTGTCCGTGGCCGGTCTGCCCCGCACGGTCGAGCCGGACGGGCGGGCCGGCACGGTCAGGGTGAGCGCCGGGATGCGGTACGGCGAGCTCGCCGCGGTGCTGGACCGGGCGGGGCTTGCGCTGCACAACCTCGGATCGCTGCCGCACATCTCGGTCGCGGGCGCCTGCGCCACCGCGACGCACGGCTCGGGGGTCGCCAACGGCAACCTCGCCACGGCCGTCCGGGCCGTCGAACTGGTCACGGCGGACGGTGACCTGGTGACGATCGACCGGGGCGCCGCGGAGTTCCCCGGCACGGTCGTGGCCCTGGGCGCCCTCGGTGTGGTCACCGGGCTGACCCTGGACGTGCTGCCCGCGTTCGAGGTCCGGCAGTGGGTCTACGAGGGCCTGCCGACGGCCGTGCTGCGGGAGCGGTTCGACGAGGTCATGGCGGCGGCGTACAGTGTCAGCCTCTTCACCGGCTGGCGGACGGACCGGATCGACCAGGTGTGGCTCAAGCAGCGGGGCGGCGGCCCCGACGCCCCCGGGACGTGGCTCGGCGCGGTGCTCGCCGACGGCCCGCGCCACCCCGTGCCGGGGTGTCCGCCCGAACCCTGCACCGGGCAGCTGGGCGTGCCGGGGCGCTGGCACGACCGGCTCCCGCACTTCCGGCTCGACTTCACGCCCAGCAGCGGCGACGAGCTCCAGTCGGAGTACTTCGTCGCTCGCGCGGACGCCGTCGCCGCCTTCGACGCGCTGGACGCCGTCCGGGACCGGATCGCGCCCGCCCTGCAGATCAGCGAGATCCGTACGGTGGCGGCCGACGGGCTGTGGCTCAGCCCGGCCTTCCAACGCGACTGCGTGGCCTTCCACTTCACCTGGCACCCCGACACGGCGGCCGTGGCGGAGGCCGTCGCCGCAGTCGAGGGGGCGCTGTCCGGGTTCGCCGCCCGGCCGCACTGGGGCAAGGTCTTCGCCATGGCGCCCGAGGCGGTCCGGGAGTCCTACCCGCGCTGGGAGGACTTCCGCAGGCTGCTGGGCGAGTTCGACCCGGCGGGCACGTTCCGCAACGAGTTCGTGGCCCGCCACTTCGGCGCCGGGTAGCACCTGGGGGGCATCCCGACACCTTCCGCCGTTAGCGCTAACATTTTCCTTGACGGTTCAACTACATGGAGCTTGACTGGGGCACATCAAGTCCGCGCACATCGCCTCCAAGCGGGAGGACACCCATGCCCCTGTACTTCATCCGCCACGGCGAATCCCAGGCCAACGAACAGAACCGTTTCGCCGGGCAGTTGGACTCCCCGCTCACCGACCTCGGCGTCCGCCAGGCCGAACAGGCCGCCCGTCGGGTCGCCGCCCTCGGGCTGGACCTCGACGAGGTGCACGTCTCGACCCTCGGCCGGGCCCGCCGCACCGCCGACATCGTCATCGCCGGCCAGCGGCGCGCCCCCGGTCGACTGGTGGTCAGCGACGCGCTGGTGGAGCGCGACTTCGGGATCTTCAGCGGCCGCAACAAGAGCCTGGTCAAGAAGAGCATCGGCTTCGCCGGCTACACCGAGGCGTTCCACTCGCACACCGGCCGCCCGCCCGGCGGGGAGAGCTGGCAGGCGATGTACGAACGCGTCGCCGTCCACTACCACGACGTGCTGCTGCCCGCGTCCAGGGCCGGGCGCACCGTCCTCGTCGTCGCCCACAAGTACATCGTGGAGATGTTCGCGATCGCCGCGGCGGACCTGCCGCCCGAGCGGTACCGCGATCTGAAGATCCCCAACGCCCGCCCGCTGACCGAGGACGACCTGCGGCGCGCCGCGGGCGCACCGGCCGCGGCCGGGCTCCGCGACCAGCGGGTCGGAGAGCTCCTCCAGGCTGCGGTTCCTGGTCTCCGCAGCGAGCACCGGCCCGAGCACACCCGCCCGGGCGCACCGGCCGCGACGAACAGCCACAGCGCCAGCGACATCCCAGGACAGGAAACCCGAACTCCCATGCCGGAAAGAACCGATGCCGTCGTGACCACGCTCCACGCCACCATCGCCCCGGGCGAGGCGGTCCGCGGCGGCAGTGAGCGGCTCTACCGCAGGCTCGTCGCCGCGCCGGGTGAGCCCCACCTCCTGCGGGACGATCTGACCGGGCAGCGGCCGGAAGCGCCGGACTCCCTGCTGAGCTTCGTGCACGTCACCGACTACCAGCTGGCCGACCTCGCCTCGCCGGGCCGGATCGACTTCGTCCAGCGGTTCGCCGACCGGCCCGGATGGGCCGGGATGGTGCCGGCGTACCGTCCGCAGGAGATCGTCTCCACCCACGCGTTCGAGGCGATGGCCCGCACCGTGGCCGGGCTGGCGGCGGACCCGGTGGCGCCCGTCCGCTTCGTGCTCACCACCGGGGACAACACCGACAGCGCCCAACTCAACGAACTGCGCGGTTTCCTGGCGCTGATGAACGGTGGTGGCACCGTCGACCCGACCTTCGGCGCCGCCGACAGCGGGGACGGCGCGGCGATCCCGTCGTACGCGGTGTCCGGCGACTACTACAACCCGGAGCCGCGGTCGCGGGACCGGTACAAGCGCCGGTACGGCTTCCCCGACCGGCCGGGCCTGTTGGCGGCGGCGGCCGTGCCGTTCCCCGCCCAGGGCTTCGGCGTCGACTGGCTGGCCTGCTTCGGCAACCACGACTGCCTGGCCCAGGGGCGGGCACCCGTCACCCCGGAGTTCCGGCGCCTGCTCACCGGTGGCGAGCGGCCGGTCGCCGCGCCCGCGGAGCTGCCGGGGGAGCCGGGCGACGCGTACCTGGCGGACCCCACGGTGCTGGCGGGCGGGTCGAGGCGGTGGATCGGGCCGCGGGCGGACCGGCGCCCGGTCGGCAAGACCGAGTACATCCGGGCCCACCTGGACAGCCCGGGTACACCCCGCGGGCACGGGTTCAGCGAGGCCGACCTCGCCGCGGGCCGGGGGTACTACTGCTACGACGAGATCCCCGGTGTGCGGGTGATCGTCCTCGACTCCACCAACCCGGCCGGCCACGTCACCGGCAGCATCGGGCGGCGTCAGCGGGACTGGCTGGAGCAGCGCCTGGTCGAGGTGCACTCCGGTTACCGGGACGCGGCCGGGGCCGAGGTTCGCACGGACCACCGGGACCGGGTGGTCGTCCTGGCCTCGCACCACGGGCTGGAACTGTTCGACAACACCGTCGAGCGGCCGGACGAGGCTGCGCGGCCAGACGCGGACCTGCCCCGGGTGCTGGGGGAGGAGGTCGAGGCGCTGCTGCACCGCTTCGGCAACGTGGTGCTCTGGCTGGCCGGGCACCAGCACCTCAACTCGGTCACCCCGAAGGGGCGTCCCGGTGGTGGCGGCTTCTGGCACGTCATCACCTCGGGGCTGTGCGAGTGGCCGTCCCAGGCGCGTCTGCTCGAACTCCTCGTGGGTACGGACACCCTGGTGATCCGCTCCACGATGATCGACCACGCCGCGCCGCTCCGGCCGGGTGCCGACCTCGGCCTCTGGGACCTGGCCGCCGTCCACCGGGAGTTGAGCGCCAACGATCCGACCAGGGTCGGCGGTCCGGACTCCGCGGGCACCGTTCGGGACCGGAACGTCGATCTCCTCGTCCCGATCGGCCCCGCCCTCGCCGCCGCCCTGCGGGCCGGCGTCGACGGACGCTGATCAGCAGATTTCCCTGTGGCGTGCCGCAGTCCTGCGACAAGCCCAAAGTGAGTCGTCAACGCTCATGCGTCGCCGAATGGGGGTTCAGCCAAGGTACGTGCAAGAGACCTCGGCCAGCCAGTCGACGACCCGACCGACCCACTGGAGCAGGATCACCGCTGATCAGCGGGTCGGGAAGGAAACCAGCGCAAGATCCCATCGGTCAGCAGCGTGAAGCAGCGCAGCCGTATCCAGCCGCACCTCCACGACGTACCGGTAGATGTCCGCCCCGTCATCGCCCTGCTGCCATGGGGGTGCCGCCTCCAAGGACAAGTGAACGCGAAGCACCGCCCCACTGCTGCTCCGGTCGGCGAGCACCGGCCGAGCCGGTGCCGTCCTACGAGACCGGGATTCAGCCGCCGTAGCGCCGCTGCCTGGCGGCGAAGCTGCGGACCGCGCGCAGGAAGTCGACCTCGCGGAACGCGGGCCAGTGGGCCTCGCAGAAGTACAGCTCCGAGTAGGCGCTCTGCCAGAGCAGGAAGTTCGACAGCCGTTGCTCGCCGCTGGTGCGGATGACCAGGTCGGGGTCGGGCTGGCCGGCGGTGTACAGGTGTGGGGCGATGTCGTCGACGGTCAGGGCGTCCGCGGCCTCGGTCAGTGACGCGCCCGCTTCGGCTCGCGCGTACATCAAGTCGCGCACGGCGTCGACGACCTCCTGACGGCCGCCGTAGCCGACGGCCAGGGTGACGTGAGCGCCGGTGGTGCAGGTGCGGGTGGCCTCGACGGCCTCCTTGAGGGTGCGGGCGGTGCTGTCGGGCAGGGCGTCGGTCATTCCGGCGAGGTGAACCTGCCAGCGGGCGTCCGGGCGGGTGAGGCGATCGACGACCACCTGCTCGATCAGCCGCATCAGGTAGGCGACTTCGGTGTCGCCGCGGCGCTGGAGGTTCTCGGTCGAGCAGACGAAGACGGTGATGTGCTTGATCCCCAGGGCCTCGCACCAGGAGAGCACCTCCTCGACGTGCTCGGCGCCCGCCTTGTGGCCGAGGCTCGGGTTGGCCATGCCCATCTGTCGGGCCCAGCGGCGGTTGCCGTCCATGATCAGCCCGACATGCCGGGGCAGCGGGCCGGCTATGACCTGGCGACGCAAGCGGCGGGCGTAGAGGGAGCGGAGCAGGTCGGACATGGGCACCTCCAAGTGGGTCGGGAGTGGCTACCGGTTCTGACGGGCCACGGCCAGCCGGTTGCCGTGTGGCTCACGAGGCCGACGGCAGGTCGCGCAGGTCGCGCAGGGTGCCCGCACACACCGCCGTCAGCAGCAGCAGGCCCACGCCGATGCCGACGCCGAGCGGGTGGAATCCGGCACCGGTGAGCGAGAGTCCGAGGATGGTCGCGCCGCCGGTGGCGCTGGCGCCGGCGAGGGTCCATACACCGACGCGGAGTCGGCCGGTGCCGGGTGGCACGACGGCGTCCGCGCCGACGCCGGTGAAGATGCGGGGGATCTGGATCGCGCCGAGGCCCAGGGTGACCCACCAGGCGGCGAGGACGGCGGTGCGCAGGGTGGGCGGTGAGGCGTCCGCGTCGAAGCCGCCGTGCACCAGGACGACCACGGTCGTGCCGAGGAGCGTCGGTACGGCAAGGCGACGGAGCGCCCAGCCCAGCAACGTGATCGCGGCGCGCAGCGTGGGCCGGGGCCTGGGTGCGACGAGCGCGATGCCGAGCAGCAGCAGGGTGGTGCAGCCGTGCGTGACCTGCTCCCGAATGCCGTCGGCGGGCAAGGGGCCAGCCTGTTCGGCGGCCAGGTGGCTCAGGAACCAGGCGGCGAGGGCGACCGTGATGCCCATGGTGGCCACCCTCCGCTGGCGCTGTGCCGGGGAGTCGGCGGGCCAGTGGGCCGGGTGCAGCCACATGTCCACGATGCCCGCGATGAGATCGGGCCAGGACTTCCAGCCCGCGCCCCGGGCCTCGTCCTCCACCATCGCGCCCCAGCGCTCGCGGAAGGCGTCCGGGTAGAGCCTGACCAGGCTGCGGGTGACGACGCTCATGCCGGGTGCACCCCCAGGCGCCGCAGTCCCGCGTTCGCGACCCGGGCCATGGCACGCAGTTCACGTTCCAGGACCTCGCGGCCGAGGGACGTCAGCTGCACCGGGCGCTGGCGGCCCTGGCCATCGAGCGGCTCGATCAGCCGCTTCGACTCCAGTCTGGCCAGCGCCCCGTACAGGCTGCCGGGGCCCAGCCGCTCCCCGGTCAGCTCCTCGATCGCCGTGTTGATGGCGTATCCGTGCAGCGGCCCGTCGGCCAGCGCGCAGAGCACCAGCGTCTGGGCATCGTTGGCTTGCATATCGCTCCTCTCGATCTGACGAAGCACCATACTACGTGCCGCGAACTACACGCCACGTACTACGCGGCGTGTACTATCGCCGTCATGCGCGATGACTTGACGATCGATCAGCTGGAGGTCGGACACCCCGCTCGGCCTGCCGCTGCCGTGGCGCTGCTGACGTCCGCCGCCGGTGCCGCCGCCTTCACCCTGTTCGCCTACCTGACGACACAGGTCCGCGTGGTGCGGACGGGCAGTCCCTGGCAGGACGATCCGTACGACGCAGTGGTGACCTTCACCATGTTCTTCGTCCCCCTGCTCGGGACGCTCGGCGGGGCAAGGGCGCTGCTGTGCCGCCGCGACCGGCCGCTGCCGCGCTACCGGATCGAGCAGGTACTTCGGGCCGCGCTGGTCTGCACGCTGCTCGTCGCCGCCACGCTCGCCACCGACTGGGCGGCGGTGGCCGCGCGGGCGGACCGCGCGTCCTGGGACGGCGGCACCCCCTGGCTGATCGTGTCCCTGCTGCCGCTCACCGGGGTGACGGCCGGGAGCCTGCTGCTGCACCGCCGGGCGATCCGACGGCTACCGAAGCCGGTACGCGGGGCCGAGGACACGGGCGGGGACTGGTTGGACGACCTCGCACCCCTCGCGACTCTCCTCGCCGCCCCCCGCTCCCGCTCGGGGCGCGCACTGGCTGCGCTGATCGGCCGCGGCAAGGTGCTCGGCTTCGTACGCCTCCGCTTCGCCCTGCTCACCGCCGCGGCCGCTGTCGCTGCCGGCCTGCTGGTCGCCACGGGACTGGCTTCCGGCGAGGGCTGGCCCGGGGTGCTGCTCTTCACCGTGGAGACCGCGGTCTTCGCCGGCGGCACCTTCGCCTTTGTGATGATCTGCAACAGTGTTCTGCGGTTCGCCGCGCTTCCGCCCGCGTCGAGGACGCGACGGGCCGCCCGGATGGCGATCACCGCAAGCGCGTTGGCACTGCCGGTCTCGTTGGCGCTGCGGGACACCGCGTGGCAGCTGCTCGGGCTCGGCGACGAGGTCGACTCCATCGGGCACTGGGCAGCCGTCACACTCACGTTCGCGCTACTGACGGGCGCACTCACCTTCGGTGTGACTGCGACCGCAACCAGGGAGTGACAGCGGGAGGCATCCGGTCAGTTGCCGGAGCAGGGAGGCGCTGCCATTGAGGCTGGCTCATCGGACGTGACGCCACCTCCAAGGGCTCCGCGGAGGCGGAGGCCGGGGGCGCAGGTCGCGCCGATGAGGTTACGAATCCTTCGCGAATGCGCTGGCGTGGTCGGAGACCCACTGGCGAAACGTTCGCGGCGCCGTCCCGAGGAGGTCGGACACCGTGGTGGTGACGTAGGCGGGTTGGCCGACTGCCGCGTGCCAGGCGGCGAGCAGCATCTCGACGGCCGCGCTGGGTGCGCCCTGGGAGAGGGTGCGGAACTCGTCCGGCGTCATCTCCTCGAAGGCGAGGCGGCGGCCGAGGGCGTCGCCGATGACGGTGACCTGTTCGGCGTGGGTCAGTGACTCGGGGCCGGTCAGGACGTAGTCGCCGCCGACGTGTCCGTCCTGATGGAGCGTGTGGGCCACGACGGCGGCGATGTCGCGGTCGTCGACAGGTGCCGTCGCGGCGGCGGCGTACGGCCAGCGGACCATGTCGCCCGCGCGGATCGCCGGTGCCCACCAGGGCAGGCAGTTCGAGGCGAACATCCCCGGTCGGACGACCGTCGACTCGAGGCCGGTCGCGGCGATCAGGTGTTCGAGGTCGGCGTGCAGGGCGGCCATGGGGTTGGGCTGCTGGAAGAAGGGGTGCGGCGTCCGGTGCGGGGAGGAGAGGAGGACGACCCGCCGCGCTCGGGCCGCCAGCCGCGCCACGACCTCAGCGGCGGTCGCGGATGGGGCGGTCCAGAGGAGGAAGACCACGTCCGCGCCGTTCAGGGCCGGCTCGAGCGAGTCGGGCGCGGTGAGGTCGCCGGTGACGACCTCGACCTGCGGTGGCAGCACCGCGGCGGCTTCCGGGCGGCGGACGAGGGCGCGGACCGGTACGCCCGCGTCGAGGAGTTGGTCGATGACGAGGCGGCCGATCCGGCCCGTCGCCCCGGTCACGAGTACGGGAGCACTGTCTGTCTGACTCATGCCGCCCATGAAAACGTTACTTGGTTAAAAAAGCAACCCGGTAACGCTGATGGTGCGGTGGTCCGATGGGCGAGCCGTCGGGTCTGCGGGACTGCCTGGAACCAGGGCATCGACCTGTACGGGGAGGCCGAGAACCGCTTCCTCACGGGGCCGAGTACGTCGCCAAGTGCAACCTCGGCGAGGACGTCCCGTTCACCCGCCGCACCGTCCTGCAGGGTGCGCCCGGCGGCTCCAGCGGCCTGCTCCCGATCGGCGGCGGCGTGCTGGGCCGCCGTGCCCGGCCCGGCGCAAGGGCGCGCACAGCGCCTGACCCGGGCGATCGGTCCGCAACGGAAGGGTGCCCCAGCCGACCGGTCGGCTGGGGCACCCCGGGGTGGATCGAGGGGCGGGTCAGCGCTGGAGGGTCAGCAGGCCCGGCTGCCAGGGGAGTTGGTCGTAGGGGCCGGTGGCGTCGGGGTTCTTGCCCTGGTAGAGGAGTTGGAGGTTGCAGGGGTCGATGGTCATGGTCTGGTCGGGGTTGTTGCGGA
>NZ_JBEOSP010000082.1:0-18414 GCF_040303105.1 Kitasatospora sp. NPDC096128
GGGGCTGGGTGCGGTGGGTCATCCGCTGCTGGGTGCGGCGGTCGAACTGGCCGGTGGTGCGGGTCTGGTGTGCACCGGGCGGTTGTCGGTGCGTACCCACCCGTGGCTGGCCGACCATGTGGTCGGCGGGGCGGTGCTCCTGCCGGGTACCGGGTTCGTGGAGATGGTGGTGCGGGCCGGTGACCAGGTGGGCTGCGGTCTGCTGGAGGAGCTGACGCTCCAGGCGCCGCTGGTGTTGCCCGCCGACGGTTCCGGCGTCCAGGTTCAGGTCGTCGTCGCCGACGCCGACGGGGACGGGCGGCGGACGGTCGAGGTGTTCTCCCGCCCCGATACCGCCGAGGCGCAGCAGGGCTGGGTGCAGCACGCGAGCGGCGTGGTGGCCCCGGCCGAGGGTGGCGCTGTCGCGGAGGAGGACTTCGCGGTCTGGCCTCCGCGTGACGCCACGGTCGTGGACGTCACCGGCGTGTACGAGGCCGGTGTCGACGGGCCGTACGGCTACGGCCCGGCGTTCCAGGGGCTGCGCGCCGCCTGGCGCCGTGGCGGGGACGTGTTCGCCGAGGTGGTGCTGCCGGAGGAGGTGGCGCAGGAGGCCGGGTCGTTCGGTCTGCACCCGGCGCTGCTCGACGGGGTGCTCCAGGCGAGTGCCCTGATCTCCGGGGCAGACGAGCCGGGGACGGTGCGGCTGCCGTTCGCCTGGACGGGTGTGGAACTGCACGCGAGCGGCGCCTCCGTTCTCCGGGCCCGGCTGCGGCGCGACGCCGCAGGCAGCCTGACCCTGACGGCGGCGGACGCGGTGGGCGCTCCCGTGGTGTCGGTGGCCTCGCTGATCACCCGCCCGGTGGCTGCCGACCAACTCGGTGCCGCCGCAAGCACTGTGGCGGATGCGCTGTTCACTGTGGAGTGGGCTCCGATCGCTGCCGCAGAGGCCCCGTCCGGGGACTGGGCGCTGGTCGGTGCCGACCGTTTCGGCCTGGCCGAGGCGCTGAGTGCGTCCGGTGTTGCGGTGCGGTCCTTCGCCGACCTGGCCGAGGTGGCCGCTGCCGCCGAAGCGGGGGAGATCGAGCCCGTGCTGGTCCTGGCCTGTGCCGGTGGCCAGGAGGGTGGCGATCCGGCCGAGGGTGCCCGCCGGGCTGCCGGTGAGGCGCTGGGCCTGGTCCAGGGCTGGCTGGCCGAGGAGCGTCTGGAGGATGCCCGGCTGGTGGTCGTCACCCGCGGCGGTGTGGCTGCCGCGGCCGGTGAGCGGGTCGGCGATCTGCCCGCTGCCGCCGTGTGGGGTCTGCTGCGCTCGGCGCAGTCGGAGAACCCGGGCCGGCTGGTCCTCGTCGACCTGCCCGCCACCGGCGACCGGGCCACGACCGACCAGGCCGCAGCCGTCCTGCCGACGGCCCTCGCCACCGGGGAGGCGGAACTCGCCCTCCGGAACGGGGCGGCCCACGGGCGGCGCCTGACGCGTCCATCCGGCTCTCCGACGGCAGTTGAACGAAGCTCGGACCAGCACGCCGGCCGAACCGCGCTGGTGACGGGTGGTACGGGCACGCTGGGCGGTCTGGTGGCCGAGCATCTGGCGGCCACTGGGCGTGCGGACGGGTTGGTGCTGACCAGTCGTTCGGGTCCGGGTGCTGCCGGGGTGGCCGCGTTGGCCGCGGGGTTGGCGCTCTCGGGTGCGTCGGTCGAGGTGGTGGCGTGTGACACGGGTGAGCGGGAGGCGCTGGCGGGGCTGCTGGCGCGGATCCCGGCGGAGCGTCCGTTGCGGACGGTGGTCCATACCGCGGGTGTGCTGGACGATGCGACGATCGCCTCGCTGACGCCGGAGCGGGTGGCTGCGGTGATGCGGCCGAAGGCCGACGGTGCTTGGCATCTGCACGAGTTGACGCGGGGTCTGGACCTGGATGCGTTCGTGCTGTTCTCCTCGGCCGCGGCGACCTTCGGTGTGCCCGGTCAGGGCAATTACGTGGCGGCCAACGCGTTCCTGGACGCGTTGGCGGCCGACCGCCGGGCGGCCGGTCTGCCGGGTACCTCGCTGGCCTGGGGCCTGTGGGCGGACGTCAGCGGCCTGACGGCGCAGCTGAGCGACGCCGAGCGCTCCCGGATGAACCGCAGCGGGAGCGCCGCGCTGAGCGCGGACGAGGGCCTGGCGCTGATGGACCTGGCCCTCGCCCGGGACGAGGCGGTGCTGGTGCCGGCCAAGCTGGACCTGGCCGGGCTGCGGGCGCAGGCCGCCCGCACCGGTGACGTCCCGCCGCTGTGGCGGGCTTTGGCCGGCCGTCCGGCCCGGCGCAGCGCCGCCTCCGGCGGGGCGGGCGCGGACTCGCTGCACCGGCAGCTCGCGGCGCTGACCACCGCGGACGGGGACCAGCTGCTGCTGGACCTGGTGCGCGCCCATGTGGCCGCCGTGCTGGGGCACTCCTCGGGCGAGGCGGTCGAGCCCGGCCGGGTCTTCACCGACCTGGGCTTCGACTCCCTCACCGCTGTACAGCTGCGCAACCGCCTCACCACGGCGACCGGGCTGCGGCTTCCGGCCACGCTGGTCTTCGACTACCCGAGCCCGGCCGCCCTCGCGGGGCACCTGCGCGGGCGGCTCGGCGGCGGGCCGGCCACGGCCGTACGGGCCCCGGCCCCGGTCGGAGCGGCCGCCCACGACGAGCCGATCGCGATCGTCGGAATGAGCTGCCGGTTCCCGGGCGGGGTGGCCGGCCCCGAGGACCTCTGGCGGATGATGGCCGACGGGCAGGACGCGATCTCGGCGTTCCCCGCCGACCGGGGCTGGGACCTGGAGGCCCTGTACGACCCGGACGCCGCGAACGTCGGCACCTCGTACACCCAGGCCGGCGGGTTCGTGCAGGACGCCAGCGCGTTCGACGCCGGGTTCTTCGAGATCAGCCCGCGTGAGGCGCTGGCGATGGACCCGCAGCAGCGGCTGCTCCTCGAACTCTCCTGGGAGGCCTTCGAGCGGGCCGGAATCGATCCCGCGTCCCTGCGCGGCAGCCAGACCGGCACCTTCGTGGGCGGGTACACGTCCGGCTACGAGATGAGCGTGCTGGCGCACGGCGGTGCCGAGGCCGAGGGCCATCTGATGACGGGGATCGCGACCAGCATCCTGTCCGGCCGACTGGCCTACACCTTCGGCCTGGAGGGGCCGGCGGTGACGGTCGACACCGCGTGCTCGTCGGCGCTGGTGGCCCTGCACCTGGCCGCCCAGGCGCTGCGCTCGGGCGAGTGCTCGATGGCGCTGGCCGCGGGCGTGACGATCATGGCCACGCCGGGGACCTTCGTGGAGTTCTCCCGCCAGCGCGGGCTCGCCCCGGACGGCCGCTGCAAGGCGTTCGCCGCGGCGGCGGACGGCACCGGCTTCGCCGAGGGCGCGGGCGTCCTGGTGGTGGAGCGGCTGTCGGACGCGCGGCGCAACGGGCACCAGGTGCTCGCGGTGCTGCGGGGCAGCGCGACCAACCAGGACGGCGCCTCCAACGGTCTGACGGCGCCCAACGGCCCCTCCCAGCAGCGCGTCATCCGCGCGGCGCTCGCCAACGCCGGCCTGCGCGCCGACGAGGTCGACGCGGTGGAGGCGCACGGCACCGGTACCAAGCTGGGCGACCCGATCGAGGCCCAGGCGCTGCTGGCCACCTACGGTCAGGACCGGTCGGAGGACCGGCCGCTGTGGCTGGGCTCGGTGAAGTCCAACATCGGGCACACCCAGGCGGCCGCCGGCCTCGCCGGTGTGATCAAGATGGTCCTCGCCCTGCGCAACGACCGGCTGCCCGCGACGCTGCACGTGGACGAGCCCACGCCGCACGTCGACTGGACGGAGGGCCGGGTCCGGCTGCTGACCGAGTCGGTGCAGTGGCCGGCCGGGGAGCGTCCGCGCCGGGCGGGCGTGTCCTCGTTCGGGATCAGCGGGACGAACGCGCACGTCATCATCGAGGAGGCCCCCGCGCCGGCCGTGGCCGTGACCCCCGCGGCCCCCGCGGCACCGCCGGCCGTGCTGCCGTGGGTGCTGTCCGGGCGGACCCCGGAGGCGCTGCGGGCGCAGGCCGGACGGCTGCGCGACTTCCTGCTCGAGCGGCCGGAGGCGGACCCGGTGGACATCGGGTTCTCGCTGGCCACGGCCCGTACGGTCTTCGACCACCGGGCTGTCGTGCTGGGCGGGGACCGGGACGGCCTGCTGGCGGGCCTCGCCGTGGCCGCCGCCGGCGTGCCGACCAGGGACGTCCTGACCGGTACCGCGGCCGCGGGCCGCAAGCCGGTGTTCGTCTTCCCCGGCGGCGAGTCCGGCGGCGAGTCGGGGAGCGGGTCCGAGTGGCTCGGCTCCGCCGCCGCCCTGCTGGACGAGGCGCCGGTCTTCGCGGCCCGGATCGCCGAGTGCGAACGAGCCCTCGCCCCGTACGTGGACTGGAAGCTGGCCGAGGTGCTGCGCGAAGGGCCGGACGGCCGCTCGTTCGAGCGGCCCGAGGTCCGGCGGCCGGTGCTCTGGGCGGTGATGGTGTCGCTGGCCGCGCTGTGGCGCTCCGCGGGCGTGCACCCGGCCGGTGTCGCCGGGCACGCCGTGGGCGAGCTCGCCGCCGCGCACGTGGCGGGCGTGCTGTCGCTGGAGGACGCGGCCAGGATCGCGGCGCTGACCGGCCGGGCGACGGCCGGGGAGGCCGCGGACCTTCGGGAAGCCGCCGCCGCCGTCCGCCCGCGGGCCGGTGCGGTGCCGCTGTTCTCCACCCGGGCCGCGGCCTGGGTCGAGGGCGCCGACCTGGCCGCCGACCACTGGGCCGCCGATCCGCGGGACGCCCTGCCGGCCCGGGAGTTGGCGGACGCCCTGATCGACGGCGGGTACACCGCCTTCGTCGAGGTCGCCCCGGACCAGGCGCTCACCGCGGCGCTCTCCCGGGCCCTGGACGACCGGGGCCTGCGGGCCGAGAGCGCCGTCACCGGCACGCTGCGGCGCGGCGACGGCGGGCTGCGGTCGTGGACGGCCGCCCTGGCCGCCCTCCACGTCCACGGTGTCCCGGTGGACTGGGCCGCCGTCCTGGGCGGCGGGAGCCGCGTGGACCTGCCGACGTACGCGTTCCAGCGGGACCACTACTGGCCGCAGCCGCCGGCCCGCCGGCCCGGGGCAGGGCCGGCCCCGGCCGCCACCGCCGCACCGGGTGAGGAGCGGCTCTGGGCCGCCCTGGAGGGCGGGGACCTGGGCGCCCTGGCCGAGGTGCTGGGCCTGGCCGAGCCGTTGCGGGCGGACATGCCGCTCGGCACGGTGCTGGAACAGCTGTCGACGTGGCGCCGACGGGAGCGCGAACTCGCCCCGCAGGACGCCCCGCAGGGCGAGGAGGCCGCCGGCCCCGGGCCCCGGCACCTCGACTGGCTGCGGCAGTTGGCCGCCCTCCCGGAGGCCGGGCGGCAGGAGCTGCTGCTCGACCTGGTCCGCGCGGAGATCGCCGCGATGCTCGGCTATCCGACGGCCGATCCGGTGCGCCCGAACGGCGACGTCTTCGAGCTCGGGATGAACTCGATGACGGCCGTTCAACTGCGGGAAAGCATGGCCGAGCTGACCGGCCTTAGGCTGCCGGAGGGCTTCGTCTATGACCTCTATCGGCCGGAAGCGATCGCGGAGTTCCTGCTCGGCGAGCTGACGGCGGCGCTCCGGGAAGGCGCCGTGGGCCGATGAACGGACCGGTGAGGGGTTCCCGGGAATCCGGAACCGCGCGAGCGTCCGACAGGTTTCTCGAAATTCAGTTCCGCGGGCCGAACCGCAGGAACACCAGCCATCCGACTCCGAAGACGGGATGAGAAAGTGCCGAACGAGAACGCCTGGAGCGTCATAACCGCCCCCACGTCGAAGTCCCTGATCCTCGGCGTCGACTTCCCGGCGGCCGGCCGCCGGGAGGCCGGTTTCGAGGACCTCGCCGCGAAGATGGGCCCGGCCTGGGCCGGTCACGGCTTCCTGCAGACCACGCCCCCGCCCGTGCGCCTGGCCGACCGGCCGGCCGGTGACTACTACACCGACTTCTGGCTGCGGGACGGCGACTGGGATGCCTACGAGGTGGTGGCCGTGCTCGGCTACTGCGTCGGCGGCGTCTACGCGGGAGAGATCGCCGAGCGCCTGGGGCAGCGGCAGGGCAAGGCGCCCAAGGTGATCCTCTTCGACCCGCAGGTCACCGACCTGCAGCTGCTGGAGTCGGAGATCCACAAGATGATCGGGCTGGCCGGCCCGGTCTTCACCGCCGACGAGGCGGAGCACGCCCGCAAGCGGGCCGCCGAGATCGTCGGCGTCCCGTCGATCGGCCTGCTCGACGCCGCCGTCGAGATCGTGGGCCTCTACCGCGAGATGGCCGCCATCGCCTTCCAGCGGATCGGGCTCGCCGAGGCCCGTCGGGACGAGGTCGTCCGGCTCTTCGAGTCGTACATGACCTGGCTCTCCGCCGCCTCCCAGATCGACCCGAGCCGGGCCTGGGGGGACTCCCTCTCCGTCACCTCGTCCGACTACGCCGAACTGGAGCGCAGCGGCGCCGCGACGGTCGTCAACGCCACCAAGTCGCTGGGCCGGCGGATCGAGCTGGAGATCGGCCACGTCGACCTCCTGCGCGACCCCTCCGCCGTTCGCACCCTGCTCGACAGCGCCGAATTCTGAGTGAGATGAAGACCTCGAGCAAAGAGAAGGCCCTCTGGCTGCTGGAGCAGCTGGTCCCGGGGACCGGGGTCAACAACCTGGGGCTCGGCCTCCAGGTGGGCGGCCGGCTGCGGCCGGACGCGCTGAGGGCGGCCCTGGCCATCGTGGTCGGCCGGTTCGAGGTGCTGCGGACCGTGTACCGCGCGACCGGGGCGGACCTCGTCAAGGAGGTCCTCCCCGCGGGCGAGTTCGCGGTGGACATCGAGCCGCTCGAACTGTCGGGCGGCTCCCTGGAGGACGACCTGACGGCGTTCACCGACCGGCCCTTCCGGCTCGACGGGCAGCCCCTGGTCCGGGTCGGACTCGCCGCCCACCCGGACGGCGACGTCCTCTGCGTGGCGGTGCACCACCTGGTGTTCGACATGGTCTCCGTCGCCCTCTTCCTCCAGGCGTTCATCCCGGTCTACGACGCGATCGCGGCGGGACGGCCGGTGCCGGCGCAGGCCGTCGCGCCGGCCCCGGCGCTCGCCGAGCCCGAGCCCAGGCCGGCCGACCTGGCCTACTGGCGGGAGACCCTGGAGGGCTTCCGGCCCGAGGGGCTCGACCTGTGGTGCGGCACCCCGCGCGGCCGGCAGCCCGAGCTGGCCGGGGCGAGCGCGGAACGGGCGCTCTCCGTCGAGGCGCAGCAGGCGGCGGCGCAGCTGCAGCGCACGCTGCGCGCGCCCCTCGGCGCGGTGATGCTGGCCGCGTACGCCGCCCTGCTCGCCTCGCACGGCGCCGGACCGGACCTGGTCATCGGCTCCCCGGTCAACGTCCGCGGGGCGCACACCGCCGCCATCGGCTACCACGTCAACACCGTGCCGATCCGGATCCGGGTGGACCTCGGCGAGGGCTTCCGGGCCCTCGCGCGCCAGGCCCGCGACGCGTTCCTCGGGGCGATGGCGCACGCCGAGACCCCGGTGGACGAGCTGACCGGGGAGCTCCCCGGGATCGGCACGTCCTGGCAGACCCAGCTCTTCCGGCACCTGTTCAACTTCCTGCCCGAGGCACCGGCCGTCGACCTGTCGGTGGACGGCATGGCGGCCCGGGTGCTGCCGGTCGAGAACCCTCACAGCAAGTTCGACCTGGAGCTGGTCGGCTCGCCGTCCCGGGCGGAGGTCGTGTTCCGGTACTCCGAGACGCTGGCCCGCGCCGACGTCGAGGCGATGCTGGAGCGCTTCGACGCCCTGCTGGTCGCGGCGGCGCAGGACCCGGACCGGCCGCTCGCCGACACGGCGGGCTGGAGCGAGGCCGACCGCCTCGCCGTCGCCGGGCCGGCCGGGACGGCTGGGCCGGCTGGGCACCCGCCCGTTCCCGAGGCGTTCCGCGCCTGGGCGCGGCGGTCCCCCGACGCCCCGGCCGTCACCGACGGCGGACGCACCGTCAGCTACCGGCAGGTGGACGAGGCCGCGGCCGCCGTCCGCACGCTGCTGGCCGGCGCCGGCGTCCGGGCCGGCGACACGGTGGCGGTCGCCGTCCCCCGGGCCGAGGCGGCAGCCGCGGTCCTCGGCGTCTGGCGGGCCGGCGCCGTCTGCCTGCCGCTCGACCCCGGGCACGACCCGTCCTGGCTGACCCGGCAGCTCACCCACGCGCGGGTGAAGGCCGTCCTCACCGGGACCGGCGTGCGCCTGCCCGCGGACGGCGACCTGCCCCCCGTGCTGCCGCTCGCCGACGCGCCCGCGCCCGGCGCCGCGGCCCAGGACGAGCCGGACCAGGCCGGTGGAGCGGTCGGGGCCGCCTGCGTGATCCACACCTACGGGGACGCCGGGGAGCCGGTCGCCACCGTGTTCGGCCACGCGGGCCTCGGCGACGCGGTCGGCCACTTCACGGCCGAACTCGGCACCGGGCCCGGCACCGGCGTGCCGGCCCTGGCCGCGCCCGCCACCGTCGGCGCGCTCCTCGACGTCTTCCTGGCGCTGGCCTCGGGCGGCTGCTCGGTGGTCGTGCCCGACGCGGCCCGGACCGACGCCGTCGTGCTCCGCGACGCGCTCGGCCCCCACCGGGCGACCGTCGCCGTCGTCCCGCCCGGCACCCCGGCCCGCGTCCTGGCCGACCTGGCCGACCTGGACGGGCGGCCGCCCGTCCTGACCGTGCTGGCCGGGGACGGCGAACTGTCCGCCGGGACGGCCGGACGGCTCCTCGCGGCCGGCTGCCGACTGCACCGCGGCCACCACACCCCCGGGACCCTCGGCTGGGCGCTGTCCGGCCCGGTGGACGGCCCGGTGGACGGCCGGGTGGACGACCCCGACGAGCCGCCCCGGGGACGGCCGGTCGCCGGCACCCGGGCCTTCGTCACCGCCCCCGACGGGCGGGAGCTGCCGGTGGGCCTGCGCGGCGAACTCCGCCTCGCCGGAACCGGACCGGCCCTCGCCGACCCCGACGACCCGGCGTTCCCGACCGACCCCCGGTACGGGCGCCACCACCGCACCGGGGAACTCGCCCGCCGCCGGCCCGACGGAACGCTCGAATGGCTCGGCCGGCCCGACCGCAGGGTCGCGACCGGGGACGGCGAGGTCGACCTCGACCGCCTCCGGGCCACCGTGCTCGGCCTCCCCGGCGTGACCGCGGCCGCCGCCGTGGCCGTGCCCGGGCCCGACGGCGGGCACGCCGTCGTCGCCTTCGCCGAGACGCCCGCGACCGCGGACCCGGACGGCCCCGACGCACCCGGCGTCCCCGTCCCGGTCGTCCGGCTGGCCGCTCTGCCCAGGACCCCCGACGGCCGGCCCGACCCCGAGGCCCTTCTGGCACTCGCCCGGAAGGCGCTCGACCAGGGCCCCGGGCCGCGGGAGGAGGAGGCGGACGACCCGCTCGTCCGCGACCTCGTCGGGATCTTCAGCCAACTGCTGCCCGTCGAGGCGACGGCGGGGACGCACTTCTTCGACACGGGCGGCCACTCGCTGCTCGCGGCCGTCCTGGCCCAGAAGGTCGAGGAACTCACCGGCACGTCCCTCGAACTCGGCGACGTGTTCAAGCACCCGACGCCCACCGCCCTCGCCGCGCTGCTGCGCGGCTGACGGGCGGCGACGGCACGCCGCGTCGCCACGACCGGGCCGGCCGTCAGGAACCGACTCACGAAACCGTAGGGAAGAATCCATGACCGCATTTGAGGAGCACCGCCTCGCCATCATCGGCGCGGGCGTTATGGGTACCAACATCTCGGCGCTCGCCCTCGGCCACGGCGTCTCCGTCGTCCTGGTCGACGTCGACGAGACCGTGCTGGAGACGGCGCGGCAGACCATCCGGCAGAAGCTGCGGCACGCCCAGCTGATGGGCGTCCTGCCGGCCGACCGCCCGCAGGGCACGCTGACCACCAGCGTCGCCCTGGAGGACATCGCCGAGGCCACCACCGTCATCGAGGCCGTCACCGAGGTCGACAAGGTCAAGCAGGAGGTCCTCTCCGCGGCCTCCCGCCTGGTGCCGCCCGGCACGACCCTGATCTCCAACACCTCGTGCATCCCGATCGACGAGATGGCCGAGTGGATCGTGCGCCCCGAGGACCTCGTGGGCGTCCACTTCATGAACCCCTCCTACATGATCAAGATGGTCGAGGTCATCCGCGGCCCGCGCACCGAGCCCGCCGTCCTCGAGCAGGCCGTCGAGCTGCTCGCCGTCCTCGGCCGCGAGGCCCTGGTCATCGAGGACTCGGCCGGCTTCGTGATCAACCGCCTGCTGCACCCGCTGATCAACACCGCGGCCATGCTCGTCCAGGAGGGCGTCGCCTCCGTCGAGGTCGTCGACGGCCTGCTGGAGGGCTGCCTCGGACACTCCACCGGCCCGCTGCGCACCGGTGACCTGATCGGCCTGGAGAACCTCGTCGACTCGCTCAACGTGCTCTACGAGCGCCGCGGCGACGACATCTACCGCCCCTGCGACCTGCTGCTCGAAAAGGTGCGGGACGGCCACCTCGGCCGGAAGACCGGCCGGGGCTTCTACGACTACGGAAAGGTCGCGTCATGACCGCGGACAACACCCCCCTGACCACCGAGACCCTCCAGAAGGAGATCCTCGGCTTCCTCGCCGAGCGCATCAAGACCGAGGTCCAGACCGACCAGGACCTCTTCGCCTCCGGCGTCGTCTCCTCCATGTTCGCGATGCAGCTCGTCGTCCACCTCGAGGACGCGTACGACATCGCCATCGTCGGCGGCGACCTCAAGCTCGACAACTTCCGCACCGTCGTCAGCATGGCCGACCTCGTGCTGCGCCTGAAGGGCGACCCGGAAGCGGCCGGCGATGCCTGACCGACTCGCCGACGAGCGCGCCCTCATCGGCGGGCTCGTCGGCGCCCGCGCGGCCGACTGGGACGTCACGGGCGAACTGCCCGTCGACCTGCTGCGCACCCTGGGGGCCAAGGGCCTGCTGTGCGCACAGGTCCCGGCGTCCCACGGCGGCCTCGGGCTGAGCAGCCGGGACAACGGCGAACTGACCGCCTACGTCGGGAGCCTGTGCAGCTCCCTGCGGTCCATCATGACCTCCCAGGGCATCGTCGCCTGGACCGTCCAGCGCTTCGGCGACCGGGACCAGCGGCGTGCCTTCCTCGCCGAACTGACCGGGGGCAAGCTCACCGCGGTCGGCTTCAGCGAGCCCGGCGCCGGCAGCGACCTGGCCGCCATGCAGACCAGGATCAAGGCCGACGGGGACGGTTTCGTCATCGACGGCGAGAAGAAGTGGGTCACCGGCACCCGCTACGCCGACTTCGTCCTGATCATCGGCCGGCACGGCGACGGCGAGGGCGCCGCCGCCGCGGTCGTCCCGGTGGACGCGCCGGGCGTGCACATCGAGCTGGTGCCCCACCCGATGGGCTGCCGGGCCGCCGGCCACGCCAACATCCGCCTCGACAACGTCCGGCTGCCGGCCACCCACGTGCTCGGCGGCGGCGGACAGCCGCTGTCGATGCTGTTCACGACCGCGCTCTCCTACGGGCGCGTGTCGATCGCCTGGGGCTGCGTCGGCATCCTCCAGGCCTGCCTGAGCGCCGCCACCGCGCACGCCGGGCAGCGGAGCCAGGGCGGCGTGGCGCTCGCCGAGCACCAGCTCGTCCGCCGGCACCTCGCGGAGCTGTTCATCGCCGAGCAGACCGCGCTGCGCGCGTGCGAGCACGCCAGCGGGCAGTGGGACGCCGCCGCACCGGACATGGGCGTGGCAGCCGTCCTCGCCAAGCACGTCAGCGCGGGCAACGCCGCCCGGAGCGCCGCCACCGCGGTCCAGCTCCTCGGGTCGGCCGGCTCCGAGGACGGGCACGTGGTGGCCCGCGCGTTCCGGGACGCGAAGCTCATGGAGCTCATCGAAGGCAGCAACGAGATCTGCCAGTTGATCCTGGCGGACCACGCCCTCTCGCTTTCCGACTGACGTCCGGACGACCGGAGTCCGAACGACCGAAGTCCGACCGAAGTCCGACCGAAGCTGGTAGGAGAACCCCCGTGGCTGAGAAGCCAACCCTCGTGAAGTGCCTGGTCTGGGACCTGGACAACACCGTCTGGGACGGTACTTTGCTGGAGGACTCGAACGTCGAACTGTTCCCCGGGATCCTCGACACCATCGTCGAGCTCGATTCCAGGGGAGTCCTGCACTCGGTGTCGAGCAAGAACGACCACGACCTCGCCTGGAAGCGCCTCGAAGAGCTGGGCCTGGCCGAGTACTTCGTGCACCCCCAGATCGGGTGGGGCCGGAAGTCCGACGCGGTCAAGCTGATCGCCGAACGGCTGAACTTCGCCGAGAAGACCATCGCGTTCATCGACGACCTGCCCACCGAGCGCGCCGAGGTGACCTTCCACGCGCCCGAGGTCCGCTGCTACCCGGCCGACCGGGCGGGCGAGCTGACCGGCCTGCCCGAGTTCAGCCCCGAGACCGTCACCGTCGACTCCCGGCGCCGCCGCGAGATGTACCAGGCGAGCTTCCGCCGGGACGCCGAGAAGGACAACTTCAACGGCCCCGACGAGGACTTCCTCCGCACCCTCGACCTCGTCATGGAGATCAAGCGGGCCGACCAGGAGGACATCTCCCGGGTCGAGGAACTGACCCTGCGCACCAGCCAGATGAACGCGACCGGCGTCCACTACTCCGACGCCGCGCTGCGCGCCCTGCTGGTCGACCCGGACCACGAGGTCCTCACCGTCAACCTCGCCGACCGGTTCGGCCCGCACGGCGCCGTGGGCGTGCTCCTGCTGGAGCGCCACGCGGAGCTGTGGCACCTGAAGCTCCTCGCGACCTCGTGCCGCGTGGTGACCTTCGGCGCCGGCGCGGTCCTCCTCAACTGGCTGATCGACCAGGCGGCCCAGGCCGGCGTGCACCTCGTCGCCGACTTCAAGCGGACCGAGCGCAACCGCATGATGGACATCGCCTACCGGTTCGCCGGTTTCGCCGACGACCCGTGCGCCTGCGTGGCCGTCCTCGGCGAGCCCGGCGCCGAGGGCGTCAACCGCCTGCACCTGGTCGCCGACCGCCGCGAGGGTCCGACCACGATGCGGCTCACCTCGCCCGACCTGACCACGGCCGGGGAGGACGCCGTCGCCTGACGGTGAGCAATGCGGGTCCCCCGTCGCCCGGAAAGGCGCGCCGATCAACCGGCGCGCCTTTCTCGGTTGAACACGTGGTTCTCCGGACGGGCCGACTCATATCCTGACCGCCGGGGCTCCGG
Organism: Kitasatospora sp. NPDC096128; assembly: GCF_040303105.1. NCBI lineage: Bacteria > Bacillati > Actinomycetota > Actinomycetes > Kitasatosporales > Streptomycetaceae > Kitasatospora > Kitasatospora sp. NPDC096128. The sequence continues at coordinate 13,263 of NZ_JBEOSP010000082.1, forward strand.
CGGTCTTTTGTTCCTTTCTCCTTGTACAGCCCTTCTCTTCAGCCCTTCCGTTCAGCCTTTCCGCATTGCTGTTCCTCCTTGGCTGAAAGACCTCCGACAGGTATCGAACTCCCGACCTCCCGAATGCCGAGGGAATTGTGAACGAGACTGATGGGCCGGCCCTGACGGAATTCGCCGCAGCCGGTACGGAGCCGTTGGCGATCGTCGGCATGAGCTGCCGCTACCCCGGCGGGGTCCGTTCGCCCGAGGACCTGTGGGAACTGCTGGCCGAGCGGCGGGACGCCCTCTCCGACTTCCCCGCGGACCGGAACTGGAACCTCGACTCCCTGTACGACGCCGACCCGGAGACCGCCGGGAAGACCTACCTCACCCGGGGCGGCTTCCTCGACGACGCGGCCGGCTTCGACGCGTCCTTCTTCGGCATCCCGCCGCGCGAGGCGCTGGCGATGGACCCGCAGCAGCGCCTGCTGCTGGAGACCTCCTGGGAAGCCCTGGAACGGGCCGGCATCACCCCGTCCGCGATCCGGGGCACCCGGACCGGCGTGTTCGTGGGCGCCGAGCCGAGGGAGTACGGCCCGCGGCTGCAGGAAGCGCCGGAAGGCGTGAAGGGATACCTGCTCACCGGCACGACGACCAGCGTGATGTCCGGCCGGATCTCCTACCTGCTCGGACTGCACGGCCCGTCGCTCACCGTCGACACCTCCGCCTCCAGCTCCCTGGTCGCCATCCACCTCGCCGTGCAGGCGCTGCGCTCCGGCGAGTGCTCGCTGGCGCTCGCCGGCGGCGTGTCCGTCATGGCCACCCCCGGGAACTTCGTGGCCTTCAGCGGGCTCCGGGGGCTGTCCACCGACGGCGTGTGCCGCCCGTTCTCGGCCGACGCCAACGGGACCGTGTGGTCGGAGGGCGTCGGCCTGGTCGTCCTGGAGCGGCTGTCCGACGCCGTGCGCAACGGCCACACCGTGCTGGCCGTGCTGCGCGGCTCGGCGATCAACTCCGACGGCACCAGCGACGGCCTGACCGCCCCCAACGGCCGGGCCCAGCAGGCGGTCATCCGCCGCGCGCTGGCGAACGCGAACCTCTCGGCCGCCGACGTGGACGCCGTGGAGGCCCACGGCACCGGGACCCGGCTCGGCGACCCGATCGAGGCCCAGTCGCTGCTGGCCACGTACGGCCAGGAGCGGCCGGCTGACCGGCCGTTGCTGCTGGGGTCGGTGAAGTCGAACATCGGGCACACCCAGGCGGCCGCCGGTGTGGCCGGTGTGATCAAGATGGTGCTGGCGCTGCGGCACGGTGAGCTGCCCGCGATGCTGCACGCGGACGAGCCGTCGCCGCGGGTGGACTGGTCGGCGGGTGAGGTGCGGCTGCTGGCCGAGCCGGTGCCGTGGCCGGCGGGGGAGCGCCCGCGGCGTGCGGGTGTGTCGGCGTTCGGGATCAGCGGCACCAACGTCCACGTGATCGTGGAGGAGGCGCCGGCGGTCGAGGCCGTCGAGGCCACCGAGGCGCCGGAGACGGTGCCGGTGGTGTCCGGTGCGGGTGCGTGGGTGGTCTCGGGCCGTACGGCCGAGGGGCTGACGGCCCAGGCGGGCCGGCTGGGGGAGTGGGTCTCGCAGCGGCCGGAGCTGGAGCCGCGGGACGTGGCGCGCTCGCTGGTCGCGACGCGTTCGGTGTTCGAGCACCGGGCGGTCGTGCTCGGTGCCGGGCGCGACGAACTGCTGAGCGGTGTGGAGAGCCTGGCTGCCGGTGTGCCGGCGGCGTCGGTGGTGTCGGGTGTGGCCCGGGCCGGTGCCCGGGTGGGCCTGGTCTTCGCCGGCCAGGGTTCGCAGTGGACCGGGATGGGCCGGGGGCTGTACGAGGGCAGCCCGGTGTTCGCCGAGGCCTTCGACCGGGCGTGCGGGCTCCTCGAAGGGGAGTTGGGGATTCCCGTCCGCGACGTCGTACTCGGCGTCGAGGGCGTCGACGGGACGCTGGCCGATCAGACGCTGTACGCGCAGGCGGGGTTGTTCGCCTTCGAGGTCGGTGTGGCAGCGCTGCTCCGGGCCGCGGGTGTGGTGCCGGATGCGGTGGTGGGTCATTCGGTGGGTGAGGTGGCGGCCGCGTATGTGGCCGGGGTGCTGTCGTTGCCGGATGCGGTGCGTCTGGTGGCGGCGCGGGCCCGGTTGATGCAGGCGTTGCCGAGTGGTGGTGCGATGGCGGCGGTCAACGCGTCGGAGGCGGAGGTCGTTGCGACGCTTGCCGAGGGTGCTGTGATCGCGGCGGTCAACGGGCCGGAGTCGGTGGTGGTCTCGGGTGAGGTCGAGGCTGTGGACCGGGTGGTGGAGGTGTGGCGGGAGCGGGGTCGCCGGGTGCGGCGGCTGCGGGTCTCGCACGCGTTCCACTCGCCGGCGATGGACCCGGTGCTCGATGAACTCGCTGCTGTGGCGGCCGGGTTGGAGTTCGGTCGTCCGCAGGTGATGTGGGCGGGTGCGCTGACCGGTGAGCTGGTGACGGAGTGCGAGGCGGGGTACTGGCCGGCGCAGACGCGCCAGGCGGTGCGCTTCGCGGATGCGGTCGCCGCGCTCGCCGAGCAGGGTGTGACGGTGTTCATCGAGGTCGGCCCGGACGGCTCGCTGTCCTCGCTGGGCTCGGACATCGTCGCGGGCACCGGGAACGAGGACGCTGTGTTCGTCCCGCTCCAGCGGCGCGACGAGCAGGGCGTCACCGGCCTGGTGACGGGCCTGGCCCGGGCGTACGTCAACGGTGTGCAGGTGAACTGGGGTTCGCTGCTGCCCGCCGGCAGGACGGTGGACCTTCCCACCTACGCCTTCCGGCACAAGCGCTTCTGGCTCGACAGCGGAACGTCCTCCCAGGTGACGGAACTGACGCAGTCCATCGACGACCCGGCCGAGGCACCTCCGCTGGCCGCCGCCACCGGGCTGCTGGGGCGGCTCCTGGGCCGACCGCAGGACGAGCAGGAGCAGGCGCTCCTCGACCTGGTCAGGGCGCACGCCGCCGCCGTCCTCGGACACGACTCCCCGCAGGCGCTCGACCCCGCGCACACCTTCAAGGAACTCGGCTTCGACTCGGTGACCGGCGTCGAGCTGCGCAACCGGCTGAGCGCAGAGGCGGCCACCCGGCTGCCCACCACCCTGATCTTCGACTACCCGACCCCCCTGGCCCTGTCCGGGTTCCTCCGGGCGGAGGCACTGGGGCACGCGGACGAGCACACCGGACCGGGACGCTCGGCGGCCGGCGCCGACGAGCCGATCGCGATCGTGGCGATGAGCTGCCGCCTCCCCGGCGACGTCAGCGCCCCCGAGCAGCTGTGGGACCTGCTGGCCGCCGGCGGCGACGCCGTCGGCGAGCTTCCCACCGACCGGGGCTGGGACCTGTCCCAGCTCTTCGACCCGGCCGCGGACCGGGCCGGCACCTTCTACACGCGCGGCGGCGGATTCATCACGGGGGCTGCGGAGTTCGACGCCGGCTTCTTCGGCATCAGCCCGCGTGAGGCGCTGGCCATGGACCCGCAGCAGCGGCTGCTCCTCGAGCTTTCCTGGGAGGCCTTCGAGCGGGCCGGGATCGACCCGCAGCACCTGCGCGGATCGGCGACCGGCGTCTTCGTGGGCGCGTCCTCGTCCGGATACGGCGCCAACGCGCCCGAGGAACTCGAAGGCCATCTGCAGTCGGGCATCGCCCCGAGCGTGATCTCGGGCCGGGTGTCCTACGCCCTCGGCCTCGAAGGACCGGCCCTGACGGTCGACACCGCATGCTCGTCCTCGTTGGTCGCCCTGCACCTCGCCGGCCAGGCCCTGCGGTCGGGCGAGTGCTCACTGGCGTTGGCGGGCGGTGTCACCGTGCACGCCACCACGTCCTGGCTCGCCTGGTTCAGCCGCCAACAGGGCCTCGCGGCGGACGGCCGCTGCAAGGCGTACTCGGAGCAGGCCGACGGTATGGGCATGGCCGAAGGCGCCGCCATCGTCGTGCTGGAACGGCTCTCGGACGCCCGGCGCAACGGGCACCAGGTGCTCGCGGTGCTGCGCGGTTCGGCGATCAACCAGGACGGTGCGTCCAACGGTCTGACCGCGCCGAACGGTCCGTCGCAGCAGCGGGTGATCCGGGCCGCCCTGGCCAACTCGGGCCTGTCCGCGGGTGATGTGGACGTGGTCGAGGGCCACGGCACGGGCACCCCGTTGGGCGACCCGATCGAGGCGCAGGCGCTGCTGGCCACCTACGGCCAGGACCGGCCGGCCGACCGTCCGCTGCTGCTGGGTTCGCTGAAGTCGAACATCGGACACACCCAGTGGTCCTCAGGTGTGGCGGGCGTCATCAAGATGGTGCTGGCACTCCAGCACGGGCAACTGCCGAGGACGCTGCACGCCGAGGAGCCGTCCTCGCACGTGGACTGGGACGCCGGTGCGGTGCGGCTGGCCACGTCGGCCGTGCCCTGGCCGCACTCGGAGGAGCGTCCGCGTCGTGCGGGCGTGTCGTCCTTCGGCATCAGCGGCACGAATGCGCATGTGATCATCGAGCAGGCTCCTGCCGAGGAGGCCGCCGAGCCTCATGGTGCGGGTGTGGTTCTGCCGGTGGTGCCGTGGGTGGTGTCGGGTCGTTCGGTGGCGGGTCTTGCGGGGCAGGCCGGGCGGCTGGCGGAGGCTTTCCGTGAGGGTGCTGACGCTGCCGACGTGGGCTTGTCGCTGGCGGTGTCGCGTGCGGCGTTGGAACAGCGGGCGGTGGTGCTCGGGTCCGATGTCGATGAACTGGTCGCGGCCCTGGGGGCGTTGGCCGAGGGTCGTGAGGTTCCGGGTGTGGTGTCCGGGGCTGTGGGTGGTGTGGGCCGGGTCGGGTTCGTGTTCACGGGCCAGGGCGCGCAGCGCCTCGGGATGGGTCAGGGACTCTATGCGGCGTTCCCGGTGTTCGCCGAGGCCTTCGACGAGGTGTGTGCGGGGTTTGCCGGGCATGTGGACGGCTCGCTCGCCGCGGTGATCCGCGGCGATCAGGACGCCGCGGGCCTGATCGATGGGACGGGGTGGGCGCAGCCCGCGTTGTTCGCGGTCGAGGTGGCGTTGTTCCGGCTCCTCGATTCGTGGGGTGTGCGGCCGCAGGTGGTGGCCGGTCATTCGATCGGTGAGTTGGCGGCTGCGCATGTGGCGGGTGTGTGGTCGTTGGCGGATGCGTG
>NZ_JBEOSP010000083.1:0-17849 GCF_040303105.1 Kitasatospora sp. NPDC096128
CACCCACACCTACCAACAACAAACCCGCCACTTCGACCACACCAACTACCACACCACCACCCACACCCCCACCCCCTAACACCCCCACCAACACCAACACCAACACCCCAACACCCAACGAACGGAGGACAGCCCGTGACCACCACGACCCTCACCGCCGGCGCGCTCGCGGGGCTGCTGCCCGTCGGGGTGGAGTGCGCCGAGGCCTTCGGCCCGCCGCCCGTCGGGACCCTGTTCGGCGCCGAGGCCGCCCACATCGAGGGGCGATCGCCGCGCAGGCAACGGCAGTTCACCGCCGCACGGGTTCTGGCGCGGGAGGCGTTGGCCGGGCTGGGGCGTGCGCCGGGGCCGTTGCTGCCCGGACGGGGTGGTGCGCCGCGGTGGCCGGGCGGGGTCGTCGGGAGCATCACGCACTGCGAGGGGTACACCGCCTGCGCGGCAGCCGGCGCCGACCGGCAGGCCTCGCTCGGCGTCGACGCCGAGCCGCAGGAGCCACTCCCCCAGGGAGTGCTCCGGCTCTCGGCCACAGCCGCCGAGCGGCGCCGGCTCTCACGGCTACCGACCGGCCCCGTGCCGTGGGACCGGCTGCTGTTCAGTGCCAAGGAGGCGACCTACAAGGCCTTCTACCCCCTCACCGAGACGTGGACGGGGCTCGCGTCCATCCACGTCACGCTCCACCCCGACGGGAGGTTCACCGCCCGCCATCCGCTCCATCCGCTGCCCCACACGGGCCGGTGGACCGCCCATCGCGGCATCCTGGTCACCGCCTTGGTGCTGCCCCCGCACACCAGCGGCTACGAGTGGGCCCGCCCGGCACCCGGGCAGGAGCTCGGAAGCCCGTGCGGTAGCAGGTGAGCGCCGGATCATGACACGGCAGCACGATCAGGATCAGCCGTTCCGCCGGTACACCCCGGGTGCGGTTCCGTTCGCGCGTCTGAACGCGTTGGCGAAGGCGAACTCGGAGGTGTAGCCGACCTGGGCGGCGATGGATCTCAGGGGTGCGTCCGTTGTCCGCAGCAGGCGCGCCGCCGTGGTCATCCGCCACCAGGTCAGGTAGCCGAGGGGCGGCTGGCCGATCAGCGTGGCGAAGCGTCTGGCGAAGTGTGCCCGGGAGAGCCCGGCTTCCGCGGCCAGTCCTGCCACGGTCCAGGGCGCTGCCGGGTCTCGGTGGATGGCGTGGAGGGCGGCGGTGACGGGCGGGTCGCCCAGTGCGGCGGCCCATCCCGTGGTGTCGCCTCGGGTGGTCCGTCCGGCGAACCAGATCCGCAGGATGTACAGCAGGAGCGTGTCCAGGAGCGCGGGGACGGCCGCGTCCGTGCCCAGGCGCGGGGACTCGAGCTCGGCGGCCAGGAGTTCCACGGCTGAGCGCAGTTCGGGATGGCGGCCCGGTTGTGCCGGCAGGTGGATCACGTCCGGGAGCGTCGACAGCAGCGGGTGCGCGCGGGACGGGTCGAGCCGGTAGGCCCCGCAGAGCACCACGGTGGCCGGCCCGCGCCCACCGCTGCGGTCGACGGTGTCGGACGCGTAGGCGCCGAGCGACGCGTGGTCCTCGGGGCCGCAGGCGGCCGCCGTCGCCAGGCGTTCGGGGCTGTCGGCCAGGGTGTGCCCGCTGCCGCGGGGCAGGAACACGACGTCGCCCGTGCCGAGTCGGACGGGCTCCGCGTCCGGAGGCAGCAGCCAGCAGGAACCCCGGAGGATCACCTGGAAGCCCGCCGACCCGGGGACGGGGGCGAACTCCTGTCCCCACGGGGCGTGCCACCGCACGTGCGCCGACCGGGGCCGGCCGGTCCGTGCCACCGCGACCACATCGCTCAGTACGTCCACGTCGCCGAGCGTACGGCGACGACGAGACGAACGCGCATGAACTGGGCAGCCTGACGCATGGATCGTCTGCCCGTCCGGTCGTAGGTTCACGGCATGACGATGATGAAGGCCGCCCGCTTCCACGAGTACGGCGGCACCTCCGTGATCCGCTACGAAGCCGTCGCCCGTCCGCGGCCCGCCTCCGGCGAGGTGCTGCTCCGTGTCGCGGCGACTTCGTTCAATCCCACCGAGGCCGCTCTGCGGGCCGGGCTGCTGCACGCGTTCCTCCCCGTGGACCTGCCCCACACGCCGGGTTGGGACGTCGCCGGCACCGTGGTCGGGATCGGTGCGGGGGTGGGGGGCCTCAGCGTCGGCGACCGGGTCGTCGGGCGGCTCGACCACGGGGGTGCGGCCGCCGAGTACGTCTGCGCGGCCGCCGCCTCGCTGGTGGCGGCACCGGTGTCCGTCCCGCTCGCGCACGCCGCGGCCCTTCCCGTGGCCGGACTGACGGCCTGGCAGGCGGTGTTCGAGCACGGGAAGGCGGCCGCCGGCCAGCGGGTGCTGGTCAACGGCGCGGGCGGGGGTGTCGGGGGCTTCGTGACGCAGCTCGCGAAGCGTGCCGGAGCCGAGGTGATCGCCACGGCCGGCCCCCGGAGTACCGAGGCGGTCCGGCGACAGGGGGCGGACCGCGTGATCGACTACACCGCCGGGCCGGTGGGCGGCGCGCTCGACGCTCGGGTGGACACCCTGCTCAACCTGGTCCCGCTGACTCCGTCGGATGCCGCGGCCCTGGCACCCCTGGTGCGATCGGGCGGGCGGATCGTGTCGATCGCGACCCCGATCGAGCCGGCTCCCGACGCCGGGGTGAGCGCGATGCACATGGTGGCCCGCAACGATGTCGCGCAGCTCGCGGCGCTCGTGGAGCTCGTCGACGCGGCCGCGCTCGGCATCGACATCAGCGCGTCGTACCCGCTGGCGGAACTCGCCGGCGTCCACCGCCTCAGCGAGGCGGGCCGGACCCGGGGCAAGGTCATCATTACTCCCTGAGCTCCTGGGGGCCCGGCCCAGGAGCAGGGCCCGGAGGCGCCCTCCCGGACGCCGCGGAGCGGCCGGGAGGGCGCCCTTCCGGAAGGGCGCCCCGGCCAGGAGGACACCCCGGGCCAGGAGGGCACCCGGCCGGACGGTCCGTCAGCCCCAGTCGCCCACCAGCGGCACGTCGCCCGGGTTGCCGAACTTCTTGCTGTAGACCACCAGGTCGGAGTTCTCGGCGGCCCCGTAGAAGGTCTGGTCACCGGGCCGGTACACGCCGATGGTCTCCTTTCCGGTGCCGTCCCAGTCACCCTTGATCGGGATGTCGCCGGGGTTGCCGAACCGGACGCCCGGCCGCGGGTTCTCCGTCTGGTTGGAGTCGTTCAGGTAGAAGGTCTGGGTCTGCGGGTCGTACACGCCGACGGTGGTGGTGCCGTTGCCGTCCCAGTCGCCGACCAGCGGCGTCCAACCCGCGTTGCCCAGCTTGATCCGGTACTTGACGCCGACGTTGTCGTCGGAGAGGTAGAAGGTCTGGTCACCGGGCCGGTAGACACCGACCGTGGTCCGCCCCCGCCCGCTCCAGTCGCCGACCAGCGGGATGTCGCCGGGGACCCCGAACGGGAAGGTGGCGGCCACGGTGACGTTGTCGTTCGACAGCTGGAAGGTCGCGGTGTCGGGGTGGTAGACGCCGATGGTGTCGGTGCCCGGCCCGCTCCAGTGGCCGGTCAGCGGGACGGCGTTGCCGCCCCCGCCGAACACGCTCTGCCCGGTGTACCAGCCGTTGTGGGCGGCCTCGCCGAAGCTGCCGTCCGACGGCCGGTACACGCCCACCGAGGCGGGCGCCGGCGTGGGCGTGGCGTTGACCACGGCCTTGCCGATCCGCTGCTGGGCGGCGACGGTCAGCGGCACCTTGTTCGGCTGGTCGGGCCCGAGCCAGCGGAAGTTCTGGAGGTAGACGACCCGGGGGTCCTGCGCGGCGATCGCGCGGTACTCCGCGTTGTACGCCGCGATGTCGGCGTCGGTCCTGCCGGAGTAGCAGCCGTCGGCGACGCCCTGCTCGTTGGTGGACTCCGGGAAGAGCATCAGGTGCTGGTCCGGCGAGGAGAGGAAGGTCTTCAGGTTCGCCAGCCGCCACTGGATCTCGCCGCGGCCCACGCAGTAGTAGTCGAAGCCGACGATGTCGACGGTGGACGGGATCGGCGCGGTCTGCTCGGCGTTCCACCGGTCGAGGCTCATGACCAGCATCTTGTCCGGGAACGCGGCCCTGATCTGCTCGGCCTGCGTCTGGACCTGTGCGGGGCTCAGGCCGTGCGAGTAGGCCTCGTCGCTCAGGTCGACGGCGGCGATCTTGTCGATGTTCGGTCCGATCCGCTGCACCAGGTCGAGCAGGTTCTGCGCGGCGTTCGGGTTCGGGTCGAACTGCCAGCTACCGGGCGAGCGCGGGACCACCGTCTCCTGGTTGAGGTCGATCACGCAGGAGGCCGGCAGGCACTGGTCCAGGAACTCCAGACGGCGGTCCTGGTCGCGCAGGTAGGTGTTGAGGTTGGTCCACCGCGCCACCTCCGGCGCGTGGTTGACGCCGTTGTTCGGCTGGTTCGGGTCCCGGATGTCGAAGTACCCGTAGTAGCCGAGCCCGCCCAGCATGGAGATCCGCAGGTCGTCCACCGTGGTGACCTGGCCGGCCGTCGAGTGGTGGGCGCCGAGCGAGACGTAGCCGTCCCGGGGCAGCTTGGCGGCGGTGCGGCCGGAGAAGACCGTCGTGCCGTTGACCTGCACGGTCGCCTGCTGCCGGTCGCCGGTCGCCAGCGCGACCGACACCTGGTACGAGCCGGCCGGCGGGACGGCGGCCAGGGCGGTCGGCGTGCCGCCCTGGAAGAGCGTCAGCCCGCCGTCGGCCTGGACGCGCAGGCCGAGCGCGATGTCCTCGGCGTCCACAGCGCCCGTGCCGCCCGAGGCGTTGCTGACGGCCAGGGAGGCCCAGTCCTGGCCGGAGGTGCTGCCGACCAGCGGGGTCAGGACGGCGTGCACCGTGTAGGCGCCGGTCGGGACGTCCGAGGTGGCCGGCTTGTTCAGGCGGACGGCCGCGGTGCCCTTGGGGAACGAGAGCACGTTCGGGTTCGCCGGGCTGTTGACCTGCACCGAGCCCGCCGGCGGGTCGAGGGCCAGGCCCTTGACGCCCGGTACGGCCGTGTAGCCGGCGGAGATCAGGCTCGGCTGGCGGGCGCTGAGGTCCTGGTTGAGGCCGAAGTCCGGGGTGGCGTTCGGCGCGCCGTCGAAGGTGTCGACGAACGGCTTGGCGCTTCGGGTGGCGGCGGTGTCCACGGCGCTGACGGTCAGGCCGTGGCCGGCGCCGTCACCGAAGGTGGTGACGCGGTCCGGGCTGGAGAGGTAGGCGCCGAGGTAGAGGAACTCGCTGCCCGGCCAGCGGGTCACCCCGGCCGGTGCGGAGACGGCGAACGGGGTGCCGTTCACCGTCAGGGCGACGGCGCGGTCGGCGCCGGTGGAGACGGTGAGCGAGACGGCGTACTGCGCCGTGGGCACCACCGTGCCGGTCCAGAAGGGGGTTTCGCCGCCGCCACCGTGGAAGAGCGCGAGCTTGCCGCCGGAGCTGACGGTCAGGCCGAGGTCGACGTCGCCGCCGGTGACGTAGCCGGTGCCTCGGTGGCTGCGGCTCAGCACGATCGAGCCCCAGTCACCGGCTGCGGTGTCGCCGACGACCGGGTCGATCACCGTCGAGACGGTGTAGCGGCCGGTGCCGTCCGCGACGGCGGGCGCCCCGAGCATCACCGCGGAGACGCCCTTGGCGAACAGCAGCTTGTTCGGGAAGTCCGGATGGCTGGTCTGGACGAACCACTGGTCGGGGGCGACCGAGGTGTCCCAGCGGCCTGAGACCCGGGTGTAGGAGATCCCGTGCTGCCCGGCCGGGGGCGACTGCCGGGCGTCGAGCCCGACGTTCAGCCCGTACAGCGGGTCCGTGTCCAGTGCCGGGTCCAGCTGGAAGGTGTCCGAGAAGGCACGCGTGGTGTCGAGGTCCACCGGCACCGGCCCGGACCCGTCACCGGCTGGTGCGGCGGCCGGTGCGGGCGCCGGAGCGGCGGCGGCCGCGGTGGGTGCGAGGCCGGCCGGCAGCAGTGCCAGCGCGAGCGCCGAGGCGCCGGCGAGCAGCCGGCGGGCCAGGCGTTGAGTGAGTATCACCGAGTGGTCGTCTCCCGGTCGTCGGTTCGACGGCGCGGGCCCGCGTCGCCGAAGGGAGAGCGGACACAGCGGTGTCGTACCGGCTCGGCGGCCTTCCCCCGGGCGGGATCATAAGGGGTGGATACGAAGGGGGTGGATACGAACGGGACGCGCCGGGGGCCGAGGCCGTCCGCGCGGGGCCGGATCGGGTCCGCGACAGCGCCCGGCCCGGCATCCGAGGTGGATGCCGGGCCGGGCGTGACGGCTTGACGGTGCGACGGCGGGTCAGCGCGCCGCGGTCTTGCGGGTGCGGCGGGAGACGGAGTCCAGGACGACCGCGGCGAGCAGCACGGCGCCGGTGATCATGTACTGGATGGCCTGGCTGACGTGGACCAGGTCGAGGCCGGTGGTGATGCTCTGGATGACCAGGATGCCGAGCAGGGCGGACCAGGTCTTGCCGCGTCCGCCGAAGAGGCTGGTGCCGCCGATGACGGCCGCGGCGATCGAGTTCATCAGGACGTTGCCGCCGCCGAGGATCTTGTCGGCGGAGCCCTGCTGGGAGGCGTAGAAGAGGCCGCCGAGGGCCGCCATGCCGGCGGAGATCATGAAGACCGAGATCCGGACCCAGGTGACGTTGATGCCCGCGCGGCGGGCCGCCTCCACGCCGCCGCCGACGGCGAAGATCTGCCGGCCGTAGCTGGTGCGGCGCAGGACGAAGTCGGTGATGACGACGACGGCCAGGAAGACGAGCAGGGGCAGCGGCAGGCCGCGGTCCTGGTTGAGCATGTAGGCGGCGGTCAGCGCGATGACGGCGATGACGCCGGTGCGCAGCGCGATCTCGCCCATCGGCCGCGCGGCGAGGCCGGCGGCGCTGCGGCGGCGGGCGTCGAGGAGCTGTCCGGCGGCGAAGAGCGCGATGCCGAGGACGGCGAGGCCCCAGGTGTAGGCGATGTCGCCGTCGCCGAGGAAGTAGGTGTCCAGGTTGGCCAGGACACCGTCGTGGACGACGTTGACGGTGCCCTTGTCGCCGAGGACGTACTGCTGCAGGCCGCTCCAGGCGAGCAGGCCGGCGAGGGTGACGACGAAGGCCGGGACGCCGATCCTGGCGAAGAAGAAGCCGTGCAGGGCGCCGATGGCGACGGCGGCGGCGAGGGCGATGAGGCAGGAGAGCCACTCGTTGTAGCCGGAGCGCGCGGACAGGCTTGCGGCGATCGCGGCGGAGGCGCCGGAGACGGAGCCGAGCGAGAGGTCGATCTCACCGAGCAGGAGCACGAAGACGATGCCGACGGCGATCAGGCCGGGGCCGGCGATCCACTTGGTGATGTTGGTGAGGTTGTCGGCGTTGAGGAAGTCGCCGGTGACGCCCTGGAAGATGGCGCCGATGAGGATCAGGCCGAGGACGACGGGTACGGAGCCGAGGTCGCCGTTCTTCATCTTCCGCTTGAACTCGGCGAGATAGCCTGCCAGGCCGGCTTCGCGGACGAGCAGGCGGGGATCGACCGAGGGGGTGGCCGGTGCGGGCTCGGCCGTGGTCTGTTCGGTGGTCACTTGGCTTCCTCAGCGATTCGGGCCTGGCGTCGGGTGACGGCGTTCTCGGTGGCGCCGGTGATGGCGGAGATGATCTCCTCGTGCGAGGTGTCGGCCACCGCGAAGACACCGTTGTTGCGGCCCAGCCGGAGGACGGCGACGGTGTCGGCGACGGCCTTGACGTCGGCCATGTTGTGGCTGATCAGGATGACCCCGAGGCCTCGGTCGCGCAGGCGCTCGACGAGGTCGAGGACCTGGGCGGTCTGCTCGACGCCGAGGGCGGCGGTGGGCTCGTCCAGGATGACGATCTTGGGGTCGCCGACGAGGGCGCGGGCGATGGCGACCACCTGGCGCTGGCCGCCGGAGAGGGCGGCGATCGGGATGCGCACGCTCGGGATCCGGATGGACAGGGTGTCCAGCAGTTCGCGCGCCCGCTTCTCCATGGCGACCTCGTCGAGCATGCCGAAGCTCTTGAGTTCGCGGCCGAGGAAGAGGTTGCCGACCACGTCGAGGTTGTCGCAGAGCGCCAGGTCCTGGTAGACGGTGGCGACACCGAGGGTCTGGGCGTCGTGCGGGCGGCCGATGGAGACCGCCTCGCCCTCCCACTCGATCGTCCCCTCGTCGATCGGGTGGACGCCGGCGATGGTCTTCACCAGCGTGGACTTTCCGGCGCCGTTGTCGCCGACCAGGGCCACCACCTCGCCCGCGTGGACGTCCAGGTGGACGTCTGTCAGTGCCTGGACGGCGCCGAAGCGCTTCGAGACCCCGCGCAACGCCAGTACGGGTGCGCCTGTCACGTGAACCATCTCCTTCTTCCCGTACACGCGTGCACGCCGTGGGGGCGCGACGGGGCCGGGCCGGCCCGCGCACCGTGCGGCGCGGGCGGATGAACGTCGAAAAGGGGTGCCGGGGCGGAGCGGGGACCGCCACGCGGTGCGGGCGGCTCCCCGGGGAGGCGGGGAGCCCCACCCGGGCGGTGCTGCTTCAGGCCGGCTCGGTGCTACTTGAGCCCGGCGGCGGCGCAGGCCGCGGCATAGTCGGCGGTGCAGATGTCGGAGGCCTTGTAGAGGCCGTCGGCGATCACGGTGTCCTTGATGTTGGCCTTGGTGACGACCTTGGGGTCGAGCAGCTTGGCCGGGATGCCCTTGTCGGTGGCGCTGTCGACGGTGGCGGTGGCGACGGCCTTGACGTCCTTGCCCTGGAGGAGGTCGACGGCCAGTTCGGCGGCGCTGTCGGCGAGCGGCTTGTAGGCCTTGTAGATGGTGTAGGCCTGGTCGCCGTTGACGATGCGCTGGACGGCGTCGAGGCCGGCGTCCTGTCCGCCGACGGGGACCTTGATGCCCGCTCCCTGGAGCTGGGTGATGATCGCGCCGGCCATGCCGTCGTTGGCGGAGTAGACGCCCTGGAAGCCGTCCTTGCCGAACTGGGTGATCGCGGCACCGATCTTCTGGCCGGCCACGGTGGGCTTCCACTCGCCCGACTGCTCGTAGACGACCTTCTTCACCTTGCCGTCGAGCACCTTGTGGGCACCGGCCTTGAACTGACCGGCGTTCGGGTCCGCGTCATCGCCGTTGATCATGACGATGTTGTCGTCGGAGGCCTGCGGGCCGAGCGCGTCCAGCAGGGCCTGGCCCTGGAGCTCGCCGACCTTCTCGTTGTCGAAGGAGGCGTAGGCGGCGACCGGGCCGGTGGCCAGGCGGTCGTAGGCGACGACCTTGACGCCCTTGGCGGCGGCCTCCTTGACCCAGCCCTCGGTGGAGGTGGCGTCGAAGGCGTCCAGCACGATCACCTTCACGCCCTGGGCGATCAGGGTGTCGAACTGCTGCTTCTGCTTGGCGGCGCTGCCCTCGGCGTTGTTGTAGAGCACCTTGCAGTCGGCGCACAGGGCCTTGACCTTGGCCTCGATGAACGGGCGGTCGAAGGACTCGTAGCGCGTCGAGGACGCGTTCTCGGGCAGCAGCAGGCCGATGGACTTGTTGTCGCCGGAGGCGGCGGAGTCCTTCTTGTCGCCGCCGGCCTTGCCGCACGCGGCCATGGACAGGGCCATCGAGACGGCTGCGGTGGCGATGACGGCGCGACGCATCATTGCGTTCATGTGGGGGTGCCTCCCTGACGTCGCCGCGACGGTGCGGCGGGGTGGGACGGAGTCAACCCTCACCTGCCGGATTGAGTCAAGAAGTAAATCCAAGAAGTGATCTAGCTGGACCTTTTCGTTATCTTCTTGAACGCAGATGCCCCGTCGGCCGACCCCGGCGGGTCGATGGTCGGCGACCGGCCGCTCCGGGCCGCCGCATACCGCCCCGCCCGCGCCGGTACGCGGACATCATGAACACACAGAGACACACGTTGAACGGTCGGTAACGGCGGGCGGCGCCAAACGGGCGGCCTACCGGGATGGGCCGACGCTGCGGAGCGCCGCGCCTACCACCTCGTGACCTGTGGAGGCAATGCGTTCAAGATGTGTCGACTGAGTCGGCCCCAGCGGCCGGCGGCGGACACCGGCCCCGAACCCGGCTCCAACTCGGCAGCCCTGAGCGGAACATGACGCTGCGTCGGACCGGGGCCGGGGTCGTGGGGGCGGGCCGGTGGCCGCGTCCCGGCCGCTCCTGCCGCGAAGCGGTGCCCGGCCGCCAGCCGACCGGTGTAGCCCGCCGTGCGCGGCGGCGGGCGGGCGGGCAGGCTCGGGAGCACCACGATGTGTCCGGCTCCACCGGCCGGAGATTCCGGCTGACGGAGGACGACCCGCATGGAGCGGCAGCACATACGCACGCCCGGATCACCGGCCACCCCGCCGGGCGGCTCCTCCCGCCCCGGTCCGGCGGAGGAACGCCCGGGAGCGCGGCGGACCGGGGCGCGGCGGGCGCTCCGGGCGGCCGTCGCGGCGACGGGCTCGCTCGTCCTGCTGGCGGGCGCACCCGTCGGCGGACCGGCGTCGGCACTCGCCCCGGGCCATCGACCGGCGTCGGCGCCCGCCCCGGGCGGCCGAGCGGCGGGGCCGCCGCAGTTCGTGCCCGGCGCCTGCCCGAGGACCCCGAGACCGGTTCCGGCACTGGCGGGCGCCCACTGCGGGTCCCTGGTGGTGAGCGAGGACCGCAGCCGACCCGGCGGCCCGACGATCCGGCTCGCCGTGGCGATCATCCCGGCCGCGTCCTCGTCGCCCGCCCCGGACCCGGTGGTCCACCTGACCGGCGGGCCCGGGAGCGACGCGATCGACGACGCGCAGTTCCTCGTCGACGCCGGGCTGAACCGGGACCGCGACCTGATCGTCATGGCCCAACGGGGGACGCTGCACTCCGAGCCGAACCTCGCATGCCCGGAGGTGGACCGGTTCTACGCCCGCGCGGTGGGACTGCGCTACGACGCGGAGCCGACGGAGGAGCTCCTCGTCCACGCCATGGGCGAGTGCCGGGACCGCCTCGCGGCCGGCGGCGTCGACCTGAGCGCCTACAACACCCTGGAGAACGCCGCGGACTTCGCCGACCTGCGCGCGGCGCTCGGCATCGCCCGCTGGAACGTGTACGGCTACTCCTACGGCACCGACCTCGCCCTCACCTACTTGCGCGAGCACCCGGAGGGCATCCGGACGGTGACGATCGACTCCGTCGTCCCCCCGCAGGTCGTCAGCCTCCCGTGGACCTGGAGCAGCGCCGGGGAGGGGATCGGCGCCATCCTCCGGGCCTGCCGCGACCAGCCGCTGTGCGACGACCGCTACCCGCACCTCGGCCGGACGCTCGCGCGGCAGGTGCGGAGGCTGGAGGCCGAGCCGCTGACGCTGCGCACGATGCCGCCCGGCGGCGGGCCGGAGGTCGAGGTCGTCCTCGACGGCGGCGCCCTGGTCAACCTCCTCGTCGGCAACGCCGTCCCCTCGGCCGACGTCCCCGCCGCGCTCGACGAGCTCGCGCACGACGACCCGCACCGCTTCGCCGCCGCCCGCGCGGCAGGCTCCACCCCTGCCGTCGGCGAGTTCGCCTACGGCCTGACCGAGAGCGTGGCGTGCGGCGAGTGGGTGCCGGGCGGGTCGGCCGAGGACCTGCTGGAAGCGGGGCGCCGGGCCTTCCCCGGGTTCCCGGACCAGGTCCTCGCCCAGGCACCGCAACTCCCCTACCAGAGCGAGGTCTGCCGCACCTGGGACGTCCCGGACCTGACGTCCGTCCAGCGCGTGGCGGCCCGCAGCGCGGTCCCGACGCTGGTGCTCTCCGGAACGTTCGACGCCAAGACCGGGGCGCGCTGGGGACGCTACGCGGCCCGGACGCTTCCGGAGGCCACCGTCGTGCGGATTCCCGGGATCGGCCACTGGGTGACTCCGCAGTCGCCCTGCGCCCAGCGCGTCCTCGCCTCCTTCCTCGCCGACCCGGCCGCCGTCGACACCGGCTGTGTCGCCGATCTCGCACCCGCGCCGTTCACGATCACGCCCTGACCAGGAGACCGAGAAGCATGTTCGCCGCATCGATCAACTCAACCGACGGCCCCTCATGACGGGGCTACCGGGCCGGCTCGCCGCCGCGACGGCGGCCGCCGTCATCCTCGCCAATGCGCCGGGCCTCGCCGGCGTTCCGGGGACGGCGGCGCACGCCGCGCGACCGCTCGGCACGGCCGCGCCGCTCGGCACGGTCCCCCGGACGGCCGGGTCGGCCGCCTTCACCCCCGGCCCCTGCCCCCGGACGCCGGAGCCGGTCCCCGCGCTGGAGAACGCGCGCTGCGGGACGCTCACCGTGCCCGAGAACCGCGCCGAGCCCGACGGGCGGACCATCACCCTCGGGGTCGCGATCGTGCCGGCGCTCTCGCGCACACCGGCACCCGACCCGGTCGTGTGGCTGGCCGGCGGCCCCGGCGACGACGCCGTCGGGGAGGCGCAGCTGGCCGTCGACAGCGGTCTGAACCGGGACCGCGACCTGATCCTGATGTCCCAACGGGGCACCTACTCGGCCGATCCGGCCCTCACCTGCCCGGTCGTCGACCGGTTCGCCGCCCGGTCCGTCGGACTCGTCTACGACGCGCGGTCCACCGGCCGCGAGCACGTCGGGGCGACCCGGACCTGCCGGCACGAGCTGGCGGCCCGCGGCGTCGACCTGGGCGCGTACAACAGCACCGAGAGCGCCGCCGACTACGCCGACCTGCGGGTCGCGCTGGGCATCCCGCGGTGGAACGTGTTCGGGATCTCGTACGGCACCTACCTCGCCCTCGTCTACCTGCGGGAGCACCCGGAGGGGATCCGCTCGGTCGGCATCGACGGGGTCCTCCCGCCGTCCCTGGCCGGCGCCGCCCTGACCTGGAGCAGCGCCGCGCAGGGCTTCGACGGCCTGTTCCGCGCCTGTGCCGAGCAGCCCGCCTGCGCGAGCCGCTACCCGGAGCTGGAGGACACCTTCACCGACCTCGTACGGGAGCTGGAGGACGATCCGGTCACCACCCGGGTCACGGTCCCGTCGAGCAGCGAGCCCGTCGAGGTCGTGATCGACGGCGGGACGCTGGTGAACTGGCTGACCTCCGCCACCCACGTGGCCGCGGGTGTCCCCCGCTCCCTCGACGAGCTGGCCCACGGCGATCCGCAGCGGATCGCCCAGCAGTGGGCGGGCGGCAAGCTCAGCCCGCAGGCGATCGGAAGGATCGGCCAGGGCCTGGCCTACGGGGTGTTCTGCAGCGAGTGGGTGCCGTACGAGGACCCGTCCGACGTACTCCGGGCGGGCAGGCGGGCATTCCCGTCGTTCCCGCGTTCCGTGCTGGCGCAGGGCCCGCAACTGCCCTTCCTGCGGGGCGACTGCCACGCCTGGGACATCCCCGCGGCGCCGCCCGCGGTCCGGGACGTGACGCGCAGCGACGTCCCGACGCTGGTCCTGTCGGGAGGGTTCGACGCCCAGACCGGCGCATCGAACGGCGCCTACGCCGCCCGGACGCTGCCCAACGCGACCGCCGTCACCGTCCCGTACACCGCACACGTCGTGGTCGCGGCCTCCCCGTGCGCCCGGAGCATCGTCGCTTCCTTCCTCGACACCCCCGGCAACCCACAGACCGGCTGCACCCGCGACGTCAGGCCGCCGCAGTTCGAGATCGGACCGGAGTGATCGGCCCGGAAGGAAACGGGCCCGCGGAGGTCAGCCCGCGTGCGCCTGCCCGGGCGGGACCGCACGGCCGCTGTCAGCGGGCGTCGGCTTCCTCGATCAGGTACTGGAGCTCGTCGAAGACCTGGAGCACGACAATGACCAGGACATGGTCGGCGACCATGAACTCGACCACCACACCGGGGGCGGCGTAGGCCTTGCGCAGGTGCTCGTCGGGGCCGATCGGCGCCGTCGCGGTCTTGTGGTACGGGTCCCGCGCGAGGACACCGAGCGCTCGCTCCAGGAGCTCACGGCGTTCAACGGGCAGGGCATCGATGGTCGCCCTCGCCTCCACGGTGTACTGCACCCGGTACGTCATGCCCGACACGATAGCCGGGACGGCACCCGAACGGGGGACTCGTTCCTGCTGCGGCTCTCCCCGCCCCAGGGGCCAGGGGGCCGCCGGGGAGGGGCGGAGGGCGTCGGGGCGGGGGCGCGCCCGGATCAGCCGGCCAGGATCACCGTCTCCGCCGGGCCGGAGAAGCCCACCGGCTGGGCCGGCGTCCCGTTCACCGCCAGGCGGCGGTGCTCCTGCGGGCTGACGCCGCGCACCCGCTTGAAGGCCGCCGACAGGGCGAAGGCGTTGCTGTAGCCGACCTTGCGGGCGGCGAAGGCGACGGTGCACTCGGGCTCGCGCAGCAGGTCCGCGGCGACGGCCAGGCGCCAGCCCGCGAGGTACGCCATCGGGGGCTCGCCGACCAGGGCGGTGAAGCGGCGGGCGAGGCCGGCCCGGGAGACGCCGACCCGCTGGGCCAGGTCGGCGACCGTCCACGGGGTCGCCGGGTCGTCGTGCATCATCCGCAGCACCGGGCCGACCACCGGGTCGTGCTGGGCGCGGTACCAGGCGGGGGCACCGGAGTCCGGGGCAGCCAGCCAGGAGCGCAGGACGGAGACCACCAGCAGGTCGAGGATCCGGTCCAGGACGAGTTCCTGGCCCGGCTCGTTGCGCCCTATCTCGGCGGCCAGCAGGTGCACCAGGGTGTCGTCGGCGCCCGTCCCGGCCGGGCGCACCAGCAGCGCGGGCAGGCAGCCGAGCAGCCGCTGGCCGATCTCGTGCTCGGCCTGGTACGTCCCGGACAACACCACCGAGGAGGCCTGGTCGCCCTCGCGCCCCTGGCCCCAGGTGCGGACGCCCAGCGACATCACCTCGGAGACGTCCACCCCGTCCTTGGTGCAGACCTGGCCGGGGCCGACGATCACGTCCACCGGCGTATCGGGGTCGTCCGCGACCGTGTACGGCTCCGGGCCGCGCACGATGGCCACGTCACCGGGGTGCAGCAGCAGCGGGGTGCCCCGCTCGGGCAGGATCCACGCGTCGCCGCGGACCATCGTCACCACCGACAGCGGGGCCCGGTCCTCGATGCGCAGGGACCAGGGCGGAGTGAGGATCGACCGCAGCAGGAACGCGCCGCGGGCCTTGGGGCCGTCGAGGAGTCCCGTCAGAGTGTCCATGACGTCAAGTGTAGACGGCAGGACATCATTTGACGCTTTGTCATTTGAGAGGGTCTTGAGCGATCGAGCTGGTCCGAACGGCCCGGATGCCGGATGATCGGCCCACGGGGAACGGACCGATACCCAGCGGAAGCGAACAGAGGGGCTCCGAAGATGGAAACGGCACGCACACTCGTCCTGGTGGCGGCCACTGTCACCTGCGGACTGACCGCCGGGCTGTTCTACGCCTACGCGTGCTCGGTGATGCCGGCGCTCGCCCGGGTCGACGACCGGACGTTCATCGAGGTCATGCAGCGCGTCAACGTGGCGATCCTGAACGGCTGGTTCGTGCTCGGCTTCGTCGGCGCCCTGCTCACCACCGCGGCCGCGGTCGCCCTGCACCTGCCCTCGGACGGCCACCACGCGCTGCCCGCGACGATCGCCGCCCTGGTGCTGTACGTCGCGGCGATCGGGGTCACCCGTTCGGTCAACATCCCGCTGAACGACGAGCTGGAGAAGGCCGGCGCGCCGCAGCGGATCGCCGACCCGGCGGCCGTGCGCGGCCGCTTCGAGGCGCGCTGGGTGCGCTTCAACGTGCTGCGCGCGCTGCTGTGCACGGCCGCGCTGGGGTGCCTCGCCTGGGCGCTGTTCCTCGACGGGCAGAGCTGAGGGGGTCTCGTCCTCCGGGGTGACGCCGGGGTGACGCCGGGGTGGGACGGCGGGGCCGCCCGAAGCGGCTCCGCCGTCCCACCCCGCCTTACGCTCCTGCCGCTTCCGCCGTGCGGGGCGGGAACGGCGTCCCGGCACGGCCCGGGGCGACGCGGGCCTTCGGATGGTGCGCGACCGCGGCGGAACCGGGCCGGTGGAGGGCGAGTTCGAAGTCCCGCTGCGCCTTGGCCGCCGGCGCCAGTCCGGACGGCAGTCGGATCCGCCCGTCCGCGACCATCCGCCGGACGGCGGTGCGGCTGAGGCCGAGCCCGAGCATCAGCAGCCGCTCGACCCGGACCGGCACGGGCAGTTCAAAGCCGACCAGGACGGTGAGCGGCGTCGGGTCGTCGAGCGCGTACAGGGGCGTCCGGGCCTCCAGTTCCCAGGTACCGGTCCAGTCGAGGCGGTACCCGTTCCTCGCGGCGAGCGCGGCGCTCATCGTCAACTCCCGCACCACCTCCGGCTGGTTGGTCTCGTACGCCACCAGTCGGGCGGGGTCCAGGGAGGAGACGTGGGCGCGTTCGTGGACGGGCACCTTCGAGGTCCGGTCACAGCCCGCGCAGCTCAGCAGCAGCCAGACGTCGAGCAGCTTTCCGCTCGCGTTGACGCGGATCTTTCCCGAGGGGCGGTGCCGCGTGCCCGGGCAGTCCGGGCAGGGGCGGACGACGGTGGGCAGGGCGGATTGACGCACGGCCCAGCGGGCCTTGCGGTCGGTATTCATGAGGTGGTTGCTTTCAGGACTCTGCGGGAGCGCGCGGGCCGGCCCCGGCCTGGCCGGAGCTGGTCGGGGCACGGCGGATCGCGAGCGCTCCCGGGATGACGGATGCACACGTGGGCGCGGGTCATCGCCTCGGTACCGAGCCGTCAAGGCTCCGAGGTCGATCGCGCGAGGGGTTCGCTGGTGCTACGTGGCAGCCGTCAGAAGTCCATGCGGGTGAGCATGATCGAGACCACACCCGCAGGCAACTCATTTTCAGGTCTTCGGGTTCAGCGGGAACGGAGGGCCCGGCGCGGTCAGCAGAGGGTGGCGAAGGTGTACCCGCGGGCCTTGAGGGTGGACAGGATCGTCGGCAGCGCCGCGAGGGTCTGGCCGCGGTCCCCGCCGCCGTCGTGCAGCAGGATCACCGAGCCGGGGCGGACGTTCCTCAGCACCCGCGACTGGATCGCGCCCGTGCCCGGCCGCGACCAGTCGGCCGGGTCGACGGACCAGAGCACGACCTGCTTGCCGAGCGCCGCCGCCCGGGAGCGCACCGTCGTGTTGACCGCGCCGTACGGCGGGCGCAGGCACTTCGGGGTGCGGCCGGTCTGCGCGCGGATCGCCCGGTCGGTGGCACCGACCTGGGCGTTGAAGGAGGAGGCGGAGAGCCGGCGCAGGTCGGGGTGCGACCAGGAGTGGTTCTGCACGCTGTGGCCCTGGCGGGCGACCTGGGCGGTGAGCGCGGGGTGGGCGGCGACGTTCTCGCCGATCTCGAAGAAGGTCGCGCGGACCCCGAAGCGGTTGAGGATCGCGAGGACCTTCAGGGTGTAGGCGGGGCTGGGACCGTCGTCGAAGGTGAGGTAGACGACCTTGGCCCCGTTGCTCCCGGCGGCCTCCGCGGTCCCGGCGGGAACGGCTGCCACCGTGCCCGCCGCCAGGGCGACGGCGAGCGCGCCGATCACCGCCCGGACCCGTCCGACTCCCCGGCGCCCAGCGGTTCGTACGGCCATCTCTGCCCCCTGGTGTCGGAACTGCCGTGTACCGCGGCCAGTCTGCGCCGCCGACCGCCGGGGTCGCGACCCGCCGGGGGACGGGGAGGGGGTGAAATCGGCCAGCCGGACGGCGGGTTGACCGGCGGGCTCCCGGACGCGCAGCCCGGACGCCCCCGGCGGGGACCCGCCGGGGGCGTCCGGGGCCGCTGCACCGCGGCGGCCGGGTTGAGCGGTGCTGCGCCTCAGCGGTTCACCGCATCAGCAGTTCAGCGCATCAGCGGTTCAGCGCGAGCCGCGTCCGTGCAGGACGAGCGCGCGGCTGAGCGCGAGCAGGCCCGCCGTGCACAGCGCGGTGCGGACCATGTTGGCCGCCACCCACGTCCCCTCGAAGTG